>CAZXOA010000006.1:0-43953 GCA_964642275.1 uncultured Candidatus Saccharibacteria bacterium
GGTGCCCATAGCTTAGTTGGTTAAAGCGTCGGGTTGTGGTTCCGAAGATCGAGGGTTCAAGTCCCTTTGGGCACCCCAAGAAATGAGCCTGGTAATCATGCCGGGCTTTTTTCATGTACGAAGAAGGACTTGAACGGGTATGCCAGTGGCATACCCCGGCACCCTTGCCCCAATTTTTGGGCTGATACAAAAATGGGGTTGCCATCCCAAAACTAATTTTGTTTTGGTGGCAAGGCGAGTCCCTCCCGGGCACCCCAAGAAAAGAGTCCAGTCATAGACCGGGCTTTTTTCATCTCGCAAACTATTGACAAACATAAGCATTTTTGATATACTTGACTTAATGCATTGACCCTATGGGGTCATTTTTCATACCTCTACCCCTGTTTTAGAACAAATTCAGTATAAATAACGTTGCCAACGGCAGTACAAGATTATCCGCACCGAACACTGCCAGGTTCTCCAGGCAGACGAGCAGCAGCGGCAGCATAATAAGCGCGGGCCACAGTTGCAAAGGATCGACAAAATATCCGCTCATCGCAAACCCGAATACGAGTATCAACGCTGACGCAACTAGGAACATCACGCTGCCGGCGATGGATTTCGGCTGGCTAAATAAATAGTACTTACCATGTTTATCACCATACGTCACACCTACGACTGCTGCCAGGCCATCCGCCAGACTAACCTGCAGGATGGCCATCGCAAAAATCCACGGATCGGGCTGAAAGAATGCCACCGCCAGCACGCCTACGCCAAACAGCACATCGCCCCAGCTTTTGCGCCGGACAGCCTGAATGGCATGAAAAAAGGTCGTATAGCGGTTGATGAGATTGACCACCACAAACGCCACCGCCAAGACCATGACCCATTTATATGGTACCCAAAACGGCAAAAAGGCAATAAATGTACCGCAAGTAATATGCACCAGCTTGCGCGCAAACTCCGGGTGGAATTTGAGCTTTTTCCAAAGCAGCTCGGACGCCACCAAAATGACACCGAGAATAAAGGCCGCCAAAAGCGCAGAAATCATAAGCGTATTATAGCTCAAGCCCCATTGAAAAACGACCGTCATGATGACGGTCGTTTTTCAATGATCGACGAACTATGTCCTTAAACGAACCTACTTTGGCGGGTCTACATTCCCTACTGCTTTACTACGATAATATCAGCAGTAGATTAGCTAAATTGAAGATAGTAGTAAATGACTACGCCTATTCAGAGAAAGCCTCAAAAATGCAGCTCTTACTATACTGAGGGCAATGGATATATAAAACTATCAGACTTAGGCAGGCTTGGGGTGTCAAGGGGTGTATAAAAGGGCTACCTCTTTAGGAGTCTGCTATCGATACGTCAAACTGGGGCGGACGTGACATATCTGGATCTGTTATAGATATTAGCGAATATACTGTGCGTGAACTGGGGCCTTGTGGTACCTGAGGAGCTAAACGTAATACAACTTCGTTAAACAATAGAAGAGCCGCAAAGAGTCCTCGAAGTGGCCTAAACAAAAGACTAACGAACCTTATGTAGGGATAGTATGCAGCGGCAGTCTTCCTATGATTAAGGACACGCCCCCAGTTACTGATGAATTAGTTTCAGGCCTACAATACAGGCAATAATACCGAGCAATAGCACTATCTTCAAGAGGGATACTGGCTCTAAGCCTGTAAACATACCATAGGCAACAGTAAGTGTTGCACCAATACCGACCCATACGGCATAGGCTGTGCCAGTCGGTAGAGTTCGCATTGAATAAGCAAGACCCGCCATACTTACGATAAGTGCAATAATAAAAATGATAGACGGTGAAAGTTTCGTAAAACCTTCCGACCTTCCTAGTGCACAGTCGCCCAAACCGCCTCAAGCACTCCTGATATCATGAGAACAAGCCAAGCCATTAGAATTATCCTTCTCTCGCCGTCTTGTCTTAGCTGGGTACGGCCGCCTCGTCCAGGAGCTATCTAGAAGCCCTATGTCTTAATTATATCAAGTTTGTAGCTTGTTGGATTATTCTACAACTTTTTATCCGTTATAAAGCTAAATCCACCATACGATATGATGGTGGATTTAAGCGAAAATTTCTCTTGGTCGGGGATAGAGGACTCGAACCTCCGACCTCGCGGTCCCAAACCGCGCGCGCTAGCCAACTGCGCCAATCCCCGTCGTCACAATGTAACTCTGCGGTTCCTACAGTATCGGCAAAACAAGTTTGCCCGAGTACTGTTAGAAACCTCAGAGAGCTTGCTCCTCTCAAATCCGAGAATCCTCTCTCGAATTTGGAAAGACCAGGTAATTATACTGCAAAATAACAGATGTAGCAATCCTAAAAAGGCCTACTTCCGTATTTGGAAAAACAGGGTAAAAATGATAAAATTAGCCTACTTATGAAGTACTTGTCAATATTTTTCACCATCCTCTTCATCTGGGTAGCTGTGCTTTTGATTGCTATTACCCGTGATAGCGCCACCGAAATCTTTCAGCTGTATCTTGCCGTGATGGCAAGTACCGCTATCCTCTTCCTTATTGGCTTTGCCAGGAAGTAGGCGCGTACCCATGCCAAAAACTGACCGCCAAAGAACAATTGCGGCCATCAAACGCGGGCGCACCAAACGCCTTGCCTCCCTTATCGCAAAAGCTTACCTGCTCTACAGACGCAAACAAGAAGAAAAAATGTACAACGTCATCTGCGAAGAGTTCATGGATCTGGGCGGCGTGTACGTAAAATTTCTGCAGGGCGTGCTCCTAAGATCTCAGGTTATGCGCAAATGGCATAATCCCGAAAAGCTCAAAATCTTTGAAAATCTCGACCACGAGCCGATAGATATCGGTGCCGTGTTGCAGCATGAATTACCAAAGCACAAGCTGGCACAAATTGCCCTGGTACAGCCCGAACCATTCGCCGCCGGCAGTTTTGGGCAGGTATATTACGGGCAGCTGAGAAACGGACAGCCAATTATTATCAAGGTGCTGCGGCCAATGATCCGCGAGCTGCTCAAGCACGACCTGAAGCTCCTAGGCCGGTTTTCGAAGGCATTCTTCTCGAAACTGTACAAGAACATGAACATGGATGTACAGGGTGCGTTCAAGGATTTTAGCGAAGCCACGCTCAACGAAACCGACTACAAAAAGGAGGCTGATTTTGCAGACGAAATGTATCAGCGCTACAAAGACCATGAAGTCATCCATATCCCGCAAACCTACCGGGAACTCTGCACGGATAATATCATCGTACAGGACTATGTTGACGGTATTTCACTGGCACACGTGGTAAAGCTGCATGAACAAGGGGTAGATCCTGAAGATTACGTGAAAGAAACACTGGGCAGCGATCTCGTGTATGCACTGCAGGCCTTCGGGTTCGAATCAATGATTGGAATTTTTGAGATGGCCCGTGTGCAGGGCGATCCGCACCCGGGTAATCTGCGCATTATGCGGGGCAACCGTATTGGACTCATAGATTTTGGCATCAGCGCCCGCCCGCCGGATGACAAAAGCGGCCTGTTTGGTCTGCTCGACAGCTACGACAAGATTTTTAAGGGATCGCAATCGGCTATTGATATGTTCGAACACGGCCTGAGATTCTTTGTCAGCGACCTTTACCGAAGCCTGCGCAAGCTCGGAACGTATTTGGATAAATCCGGCGAGAAAGACTACGTCAACGAAGTCAGCCAAGTAGCCGGCAAGATTTTTAGCGACGCAACCGGCAGCGACATTATCCACTTGGATATGAAAAAAGATGCCGGTGTCATGGTGGTGCTCAATAAGCTCATCAACAAGGGAAACAAGTTCGGGCTGGTCATGAAGCTTGAGGCCACGGAAATGCTGCGCGCCATTCAGACCTACACAACCTTACTCAGCAGTCTGGGTCTGTACGGAAAGGTTATGCAGCCCACCCTCTCAAAAACCACGGCATATGTGCGCGAGCATTTTCCAGAAGTAATTACCGCTGATGATGAATCCGTTGATATGTCGTCTGCGCTCGAAACCGTTGCCAATTGGCTGGAGCGCGTCGCCGACAAAGACCCGCTCTTGTTCAGGCAATTATCCGAGAAAATGCGCATGCATACGCAACCTGAGGTAGAATTAAAAGCAGAAGGAGCAGACAATGCTTAAAGAATTCCTATTATTCATCAAATACCCGTACACCGCCGGAACCATCGGCATTATTTGGCTCGGCTCGGCCGCACTGCTGGCTATCAACCCCGATCTGCCGCTGGTGGGCATCGTGTGTATCAACATGGTTGTCAGCGTTGTGATTGCCGGCTTTGGCTTCCGCGGCAAGAATGAGGGTTAGCTACTCAAATATTTTCTGAATCTGTTCAATTTTGTTGGCTTTGCCTGTTTGCGTATCAATGCTTACGAGTACTGCGTTGAATTGGCGCGGGCCTTCTGTTGCAAGTTCGTTTTTGGTCTGAATATTATCGCGCCAGCGTGGAATCACGCTGTCCCATGTTACGCCCAAAGAACTGTTAAGCACGCCGCACATTCCCACATCGGTTATATGTGCAGTCCCGCCCGACAGTACTCGCGCGTCGGCCGTTGGCACATGCCAGTGGTCGCCCACAACCAGCGAGACACGGCCGTCGAGGTAGTGCCCTATGATAACTTTCTCTGAGCTGTAATCGCCATGAAAATTCACAACTGTCCCGACCCTCTCAACCCCTTGGTTTTGCTGGAGGATTTCATCGATAGCCGTGAGCGGGTTTGCCATTTCTATAGGACTGCCCACCTTCGCGCCCATGAGTGATACCACCAACACCTTGCCGTTCGGCGTAGTAACATACTTCCACCCCGGGCCAGGACAGCCCTCAATATTCGCAGGTCCTATGACTGGTACATTTTCATCCTCGAGTGCTTCATAAAGTTCCGTATTTGCTGGTGTGTGATTTCCACCAGTAAAGAACTGCACGCCAGCAGCCTGCAAACGCCGCATGTCGGCAAGCGACATGCCCTTGCCGTCTGTTACATTCTCGCCCTGGGCAATCACAAGATTGATAGACTTTTCTCGCACTAGCTCGGGTAGTACAGCCTCGACCACCTCAACACCAACCTCACCCATCACATCGCCAATATAGAGAATGTTCATATCCTTTTTTCTTCCAGCCAATTGGGTGTTTCACCGAAAAGAATCTCCTGCCAGCCGTCTATTTCGGCATCCGTGACGCCATACTCAGCCCTGTAAACTACCTCAACCGGACCGTGCAGAGCTGCGTCACGGCTGAAGCCCAGCTTCTCTACAAGCCCGAACAGCAACTGTTCGTCCGGCGCCTCAATCTCAATATATGGCTTTACCCATGGCCATATATCCAGCTCAATTTGGATATCACCAAATGTCCAGCTCTCACGTTTTGTCTCTTGGTATGACTTTGCTACCAGTCCAATGTTTTCGAGCAGCAACACGGCGGCGTCGAAATCACTCACATCCACGGATACTTCCTTGGTGCCGTGCACACCACGGTCGTCCATTTGCTTGTAGGCAAGCGTTACTTTATCACCTTCGTCACGCACCCTAACCCAACCCGACCTTGTACGATATAAGGTCGCAGCTGGAAAATCAAAATTCTTGCGGCGCATGAGGCGCATCGGGTGCTTGAGCTCTGCTCCGAGCTCTTTTAATCTCTCACGAACTTCATCGTGATTCACATCCAAAAACTTCGCTTCAATTTCAGACTGCATCTTTACTCTACCCTACCATAAATCCAAGATTTCTATATTTCTGTATTGACGCCTCGTCCAAGCTGCCTAGACTATTGCCTTGCTGGATTTCGTCTGCCCAGTCTGCAATCTGTTCTCTATAGTCTTTGCACCTGAGGACGCCGCCAAATAATATAGCATCGACGGCATACGTTATACCCTGAATCTCACCTTCTTCATACTCTGCATGTCTCTCGTAAACGCACCTCCCCTCAAGGTTGATAAGTAGCTGGTCTGCAGCTGTCTCAAACGGATAGTCATCTTCAATTTCTTCGAAGGATATCTGTCTCTCTACGACCTTTCGAGACATGGGTTCGTATTCACAGGCTTCTGCCAGAATAAGCCCACCTGTACTTCGAGCCGTCTTAGGCACATACACACCAGAGCTGTTTGCCGAGCACCAAAGCACCGAAAACTCATCGAGGCTTGTGAGGCTCATCGGAATATTTCCAAGACGTACATCTTCTATACTGAACATGGCAACTACTTGGCGAATTCAATGGCGCGAGTTTCTCTAATCACATTCACCTTGATGGTACCCGGATACTGCATGGTGCTTTCGATCTTGGTGGCAATATCGCGTGCTAGCTTGATTGCGGTTAGGTCGTCAATCTTGTCAGGCTTCACGAACACGCGGACTTCACGGCCAGCAGAAATAGCATAGGCCTTATCGATACCAGGGAACCCGAGCGCCGTGTTTTCGAGGTCGCGCATACGTTCGCCAAAGTTCTCGGCGCTGATATTGCGGGCGCCGGGGCGGGCAGCGCTAATGGCATCAACCACGCGTACGATCAAGGCTTCGATAGTGGTTGCCTCGACATCATCATGGTGCTGTTCGGCGGCCAGTGCGATTTCTTCTGGTGCGCCGTATTTGCGCAGCATTTCGCCGCTGATGTGGTGGTGCTTGCCCTCCATCTTGTGCGTCAGGGCTTTACCAAGATCATGCACCAGCGCTGCATATTTGGCAGTCTTGACATCGGCACCAACCTGCTCGGCAATCACGCCAGCAATGTGGGCCATTTCGGTAGAATGCTTCAGCACGTTTTGGCCGTAGCTGGTGCGGTACTTGAGCTCGCCAAGCAGCTGCATAATTTCTTTGGGGATACCAATCACACCGACTTCACGTGCAGCGTCTTCGGCAGCATGCATGACGTCTTTTTGCACCTGCTTCTGCGCCTTCTCAACCACTTCTTCGATGCGGCCCGGGTGTACACGGCCGTCCTTGAGCAGCATCTCCAGCGCAATACGCGCAACCTCTCGGCGGATAGGGTCAAAGCTACTGAGAATAATCATACCCGGCGTATCGTCCACCATAATATCGACGCCCGTAGCGCGCTGCAGAGCCTGGATGTTACGGCCCTCTTTACCAATAATGCGGCCTTTCATTTCTTCATCGCCTAATTTGACCGCTGTCACCGTACGCTCAGCCGTCACTTCTGATGCCATGCGCTCCATAGCCGAAACAATCACATATGCAGCCTTTTCCTCGGCCAACTCTTTGGCTTCGTTTTGCAATTTGTTAATCAGACCCGTCATATCGTTCTTGATATCACGTTCGGTCATCTGCATCAGCTTATCGGTTGCTTCTGTTTTAGATAACTTCGCAACCTTCTCAAGCTTCTCTTGCTGCTTGGTGCGGATATCGCGGATTTCATTCTTGAGCGCCTCTACCTCGTCTTCGCTCTTTCGCAGGGCCTCGGCACGCTTATCGATAGTATCAAGTTTCTTATCAAGAGATTCTTCTCGGTCACGCAGGCGCAGCTCGATTTCTTTTACTTCTTTACGGCGCTGAGCCTCATCTTTGCGAGCTTTGTCAGCAATCTCGGCGGCCTCTTCACGTGCTTTACGCAAGCTTTCGTCCGCTTCTTTTTTGGCCCTCTTCAGCTCTTTTTCGGCCGCAGCCTCGACTGATCCCAGCTTCTTTTTTGTTATAACCGTACTGGCGCCAAAGCCAGCAGCAACACCTATCACTCCAAGGATGATTGGCAACATATACTTCTCCTTCTCCTATGAATACCTAGCCAAAAGACCCGTGGCGATCACTTTCACTTCATTAGCCATCGTCTCTGTCGGCGAGAAATCACATTAAAATAAATCAATAAATAAACCGTAGGACTTCCAAAACTCGAATAATCCTACATGTAGGATAGCACTTTTTGCCTATATAAAAACACTACTTTTTGGGAGTTGTGATGTGAACTGGTGCGCCGTATTCGGGCATTACCGCCGTATCGTTACCGCCTGCCAGCACTTTTTGCAGACCCTTCTGGAGCCACTCATCCTCACCCTCTATCCCAACAATAGGGATGCCCAGGCCGTAGGCAAGAGCATTTGCTACGCTCAGGCCAATTCTTAGGCCCGTGAAGCTTCCTGGCCCTTGATACGCGACGATAGCCTTGATATCGTCCAACCCCTTGCCCTGGGCAGCCAAAAGCTCGCTCGTTTTTGTATGGATTGTCTCGGCCAGCTGCCGGTGGGCCCCCCAGACTTCATACCCCAGCTGCACCTCGTTTTCAAACAAACCAATCTCGGACTCCGGCTTATCGGTGCGAATGGTCAGGATGAGCATCAAAGGCTCTCCTTTAAGTATTGCAGTTCTTCAGGGAGTGTGACCGTCAGCACACGCTCGTCTTCGCCAGCGGCACTGCGCTCTATCTGCACTGTCACGCGGCGCTCCGGCAATTCATCACTTACCACATCACCCCACTCAATCACAATTATCGCCTCCCTGTCATCAAGATACTCAGCCAACTCGTAAGCTACCATGCCGCCTTCGCTCAGCCGATAGAAATCAAAATGATACAGCTTGATACCATCGCGGCAGTTATAAACCCGGCTCACAGTAAATGTCGGGCTGCTTACTATACCGGCGCTTCCAAGTCCCTTTGCAAGGCCTTTGGTAAACGTTGTCTTGCCGCCGCCCAGGTCGCTGGACAGCAGAAATACCTCACCGCCCCGGCACCTTTTGCCGAAGTGCTCGCCGATGCTCGCGGTGTCTGCGGAGCTGGAAGAGTTTATTTGAAATGTCGTGCCGGTACTCATACACTGCATATGCTAGCGCGCCTATGCCCACCACTGCAAGCACAGCGGGATGCACCGGTGTCTTGTCGGCTAATGTACCGGTGGTATTTGCCGCGCCGGCCGCCGTACCTGTCGCAGATGTATCAATCCCTAAGACCGCCCGTGCAGTAGCACCGGTACCAGTCGCTGGTATACCTGTCAGCACGTTCATCTCGCCTGGTGTTGGCTGCAACGTCCATACCCACTTGCCCGTGTTAGTGTCCAGCGCCCAAGCTTGTCCATCTTTGGCACTGCCGTAGGCTTCGGTCTGGCCAATGATATTTTCATTTGGATCCAGCAGCCACACCTGCCCCCGGGTATTGGCAAGGCTAATACTTGTGCCGCCTGATGTGAATATCTTGAATTCCTCTGGCTGCATCACCGTACCCTCTGGAAAGGTAAAGCGCCGCGGGTTCGTACTGCCGAACGCCAGCTTGAACCCAGACAAATCAAAGGTGCTGTCATTCGGATTGTACAGTTCGATGAACTCGTCTTCTGCGTCCAGCTGCGGACTTGCAGGGTTTGGCAAAACCTCGTTGATAATCGGAGCCATCTTACCAATATTACGATTAATTTTGCTCGTGCCGCTCGTCGTTGTAGTTGCAGTTGCGTAACGTACAGGCGGCAAGCCTGTCAGCGGCGCAAACTGATAATCGACGTATTCTTCTGGCACAGTGTCTGTAGAACCTTCAATATAGTATCCACACCCGTCCTCGTTCAGCCCTGTCCCCGGCCGGGCAACCAGCCACTCGCCGCCGCCTGCAACATGCTCAGGCGAGTCAGCCCAAGACCTCAGGGCAAACACCGTGTCCTGGCTTGTAGCCGGAAATTTGATCACACCCTCCGGAGGAGTTGCAGTGCCACGATACCACGCAGCATAATCTAATACCTCGAACCCAAGCGGATTCGCTCCGTCGCCTGTTGTCTTCAGGCGTGTCAGCATAACCCTGCCAGACCCCGTCGCGAAGCCAAGCGACGCCGACGCAATAGCTGTCTGATAACACAGGATCTGCGTACTATCATTTATCAGATATGACCCGCCTGCCGGTATCACCCCGCTCAAGCTGATAAGCCTGTTCGTAGTAGCGCTGGCGATGTCATGATTGTTGTAATAGACAATCTGCACGCCGTCCATCGTAATATCTTCATCTGTATGGTTGCGCAGTTCGATAAACTGGTCGCCAGTGATAACCTTGAACCGATGAATAGTGAGAGGAGACTCGGGCGGTAACTCTTGAGCCCGTACCGGCACAAACGTAGCAAAGGCTAGCAGGCTAGCTATGACGACGAGTCCCACCACTCCTTTGCGGACGTGTTCTCGCTTCATATGTACTGCTAGTTGTAAGGGTTAATACCGATCTTATGCAAGCATGAGCAAAACATATTCATATTTTTTACAACAATATTCGGCCACAATAGCTTGAAATATTATAAGCTGCTTTGGGCCTCTAGAGTAGAACTGTTTAGGATATTCGGCGTATAATGAGAGATATGCTAAGACTCAGCCAGAGTATCAAAAACCTCCCGGTTATGAGCCTCCGTACCGGAGGTCGTGTTGCCGATGCAACCGAGCCCATCGTCAACCCCAACAACTTGCAGGTAGAGGGCTGGTACTGCATAGACCTGTTCAGCAAGCAGACGCTTATACTGCTCACTAGGGATGTCCGGGATTTTGTCCCGCAAGGTATCGCCATTGATGATCACGAGGTACTTGCCGAACCCGGCGAATTGGTCCGCCTCAAAGAAATCCTAGAGCTGTCTTTCGAACTCACAGGCAAACAAGTCGTAACCGACAGAAAGCGCAAGCTTGGCAAGGTCAACGACTACGCGCTCGATTCAGACACTATGAAAATCCAAAAACTCTACGTAGCCCGGCCGATGTACCGCAGTATCACCGATGGCCAGCTCAGTATTGACCGCTCACAGATTGTCGAAATTACCGACCGTAAAGTTGTCATACGCGATGTCGATGTCCGTGTCGAAGCCAGTGCGCCAAATGCTGCACCTGCCACCAGCTGACCCGTAACCTAAACTCCCTTTATAAGACCCTGACCTCTCGGTTCTGACCCTATAAATGTGAGAATTGTGGTGTCATATGTTGACAAAGCATGAGCTTTTTGCTATAATTGACATAACGCGTTGCCCCTATGGGGTCAAAAATTATTCCTCTACCCCTGTTATATATCATATTAATCTGTTTCACTCCGAGTCACGTAAAGCGGCCTTGGTTCATCATGGCCAAAAGCCGGATGCTCACCGCTACCCTTCTTTAGTCCGTGCTATTCAGAACATTTTTGATGTCATCGTAGGAGAATCCTTGACCAGCAAGATAACGCATGAGCTTCTGCGGATCGGCTTTGTAGCGGGGTAGTCTGGCCTTTTTTGCAACCAATTCCTTGAGCCGCTCGATCTCGTCAACACCGCCCAGTGCTCCTTGGACTGTTTCGCGGTCAATGCCTTTGCTGGCCAGCTCAGCCTGAATGGCCCGATTACTCTTGCCGCGCCGCGCCCTTACATCGCTGAGCCATTCGGCAAAGCGCTGCTCGTTTATGTAATTTCGGTCTGTAAATTCTTGAATGAGTTTTTCAGTCAGCTCAGGATCAGCTTTTTTGCGAAACATATAGTTTTTGAACTCACGCACGCTACGCGGGCGACTCATAACCCACTCTAAGGCCCGAGCCTTCAGCTTGCCATCATCAGACAGTTTCTTGAGTCGCTTAAGTTCTGGTTCGTCAATTTCTTGGTTGATCTTGAGCTTTTCAGCTACAAGTTCATTGAGGCTCAAGCTAAAAGAGTATTTACCGTCTACAAACAAACTTGCCCGCTCCGGATTCTTGACCTGTTGTTTGATGGATGTAATTTGCATTTCTAATAATTTATTATGTCTAGGTTCTGACCCTAGACAGTGTTACTGCCAATGATTATGAGAGATGGGAAGAGGATGAGAAAGATAATGACCTCGGGTATAAAGCCAGCTGCAGTCTGCGACCACTGAATACGGCTGTGGAATTTTGCAACTCTGCCACGCTTTGCCCGAGGAGTTGGGTGCAGGTATTCGTACCAAAGCCACATCAGGTCAGGACTGGCAGCTAAAAATGCACATGCCACTACCAGTAGCGCTATCTGTGGCCAAAACCACGCTACAGCTAGTGTAGACACTACCGCTAGTGTGGCATCTGCGAACAAATAACGAAAGAAAGCTTTGCTCCTTAGGCTCTCAAACCCGCCCGAATGCGGAAGTGCATCCAGAACAAAGTGACTCAGTGGTGCTGCAACCAATGCTACTGCTGGATATTTTTGCAACGAAATTGCAATTGCTGCCCCGAAAAGCCCGTGATTCGTCGCTGTCATACGAGCCTCGATATGAGCACAAGCAGCACTATAGAGAGCGGAACTTCAACCAGCAGGCCGATCGGCTTTTCGAACCATTGAATTCCTTGATGAAACTTTACAATTCTCCAGGAAGGCGGAACGCGACCCTTGCGCTCATGCCAGAAATATCTGTAGGCCCACATAAAGTCAGGCGATACGGCAAATATTACAGCGGCAAATACCCACCACGGTTGTTCTGCAATCAGTACCAGCAAAATACATATACCAATCACGTCGTAACCAAGAGAAAAAATAGCTAACTTCCTTTTAAAAAGCTCCCCATAGCCTCCACCTCCTGGATAGCCGAAATGTGGCAATGTATCAGCCACAAAGTGGCTCGCAAATGCCAATGGTAAGGCTATAAGTGGCTCCTTAGTTACAAGAGCAATAGTGGCGCCAATAGTTGCGTGACTGAGCGTGTTCATCTCACCGAATTATACAGCGATACTAAATCTTGTTGGCTTCCATGACTGCTTTGGCTAATTCTTCGAGGACTTTTGGATTTTCCTTCAGATAGCCCTTAGTGGCTTCTCGGCCCTGGCCGATCTTTTCGCCCTTGTAGCTGAACCACGCACCGGATTTCTCGACAATCTCTTTGGCGGTTGCCAGGTCGAGCACGTCGCCCTCGCGGCTGATGCCTTCGTTGTACATGATGTCGAATTCGGCTTCGCGGAACGGCGGAGCAATCTTGTTCTTGACCACTTTGACACGCGTGCGGTTGCCAACAACACCTTCGCCTTGTTTGATCTGAGCAATTCTGCGGATATCCATGCGGAGACTGGCATAGAATTTGAGCGCGTTGCCGCCAGTGGTTGTCTCTGGGTTACCAAACATGACACCGATCTTCATACGCAGCTGGTTGATGAAGATAACCGTACTCTTGCTCTTGCTGATAATCGCTGTCAGCTTACGAAGTGCCTGGCTCATCAGACGAGCCTGCAAGCCCATGTGGCTGTCGCCCATGTCACCCTCGATTTCGGCCTGTGGTACCAACGCCGCGACAGAGTCAACCACGATCAAATCAACTGCATTAGAACGGACAAGCGACTCGACAATCTCAAGTGCTTGCTCGCCGTTGTCTGGCTGGGACACAAGCAGATTCTCGAGGTTTACCCCGATACGCTGGGCATACTGTGGATCGAGCGCGTGCTCGGCGTCGATAAAGGCTGCGACGCCGCCCTTCTTTTGCACTTCTGCAATTGCATGCAAGGTGAGTGTGGTCTTACCTGAAGATTCCGGCCCATAGACTTCAATGATGCGGCCCCGTGGAATACCGCCGCCAAGCGCGAGATCAAGCGACACAGAACCAGTGGGAAATGTCTCAACATTTTGGTGGGTCGATTCGCCAAGGCGCATAATAGTGCCCTTGCCGAATTGCTTCTCGATATGGTCGACCGCCAGGCCGAGCGCCTGGGTTTTGCCGTCTACTTTTGTTTCTGCCTTTGGTGTTTTTGCGTCAGACTGTGCTTTTGCCATCGTATTACCCTCTTTTACTTGTATTACTTTTATACTGCTGTTCGCGCCTATAGTGCAAGCATGAACGTTATAGGATATACCGGGCACTTGGCACGAGTCAAGCGATATTTTGATATATTGCTTACGCTTTTTACGCTATACTATAGGACAACATATGCGAATATCTGATGCTTTGGTCAAAGAGTTATTGCTAAAGGGTGGGAAGGCAACCGAAGAGCAGTTACAGTCCGTTCGCGAGCAAGCGGGCGGCAGTAAGTCTGCCCTGCAGGATGTAGTCATCAAGGCTAATCTCATCAGCGAAAAGGACCTGACAAAGCTCTACGCCGACGAGATCGAGGTACCCTTCGTCGAGCTGGAGCCAAAAGAGATAAAGCGCGAAATCCTCAAACTTATCCCCGAACGTATCGCTAACCAGTACAAGGTCGTGCTCTATGGGGTCGATGAGACCGGTGCAAAAATGCTGGCCACCGAGAATCCAGACGATGTTGAGGCAATCAACTTCCTCAAGAAGCAGCTTGGCGAAGATATCCGCGTAGCCATGGCTACCAAACAGAATATCGCTGCCTGCCTCGATCAATACCGGGGAGAAATCGGCACCGAACTCACAAAAGTCATGACCCCCGAAGAGCTCACCGAAGACCTCGAAGAAAGCGTGTCTGAAGACGATGTTGCAGAAGACTCCCCCATTGCCCAGACGGTCAATCTGCTTATCGAATATGCTGTTAAAGCAGGAGCAAGCGACGTCCATATCGAACCGCGCGAGTCTTATGTATCTGTTCGGTATCGTATCGACGGCGTGCTCAAAGAAACCAACAAGCTGCCGAAGAAGGTCATGGCAGCACTTGTCTCGCGCGTTAAAATCCTCAGCAATCTCAAGATTGACGAGCGGCGGGCACCGCAGGACGGGCGTTTTAAGATTTCTGCGAATGGTGCCATCTATGCTCTGCGCGTATCCACGCTACCGATTGTTGACGGCGAAAAAGTCGTCATGCGCGTACTCAACGAATCAAGCAAGGCACTCACCCTGGAGGAACTCGGCTACTGGGGGCGTTCGCTCACAGACATCACCGATGCAATCACGCAGCCGCACGGCATGATCCTGGTCACTGGTCCGACTGGTTCCGGCAAGAGCACCAGCCTGTTTAGCGTCCTCTCTATGATAAACTCGCCGACCGTCAACATATCCACAGTCGAAGATCCGGTCGAATACCGCGTACCGGGCACCAATCAGACCCAAGTCAATCCAATAGCCGGTATGACCTTTAGCAGCGGGCTCCGGGCACTGCTGCGCCAAGACCCGAACATTATTATGGTAGGAGAAATCCGTGACGGCGAGACAGCAACCCTTGGCGTGCAAGCGGCGCTTACCGGACACCTTGTTTTTAGCACTCTTCATACCAACAACGCCGCAACCACTCTGCCGCGCCTGCTTGATATGGGTATTGAGCCGTTTCTGATTGCCAGCACTGTACGCGCGGTTGTCGGCCAGAGACTGGTTCGGAGGCTCTGCCCCGAATGCCGTGAAACTGTCGAGCCAAGCGCCGAAGAACTCAAGCGCATCGCCGAAGCCTTTGGCATTCATGACGCAGCCACTGTCAAGTATATACACGAGCTCGAAAAGCAGGCGCAAGATGGCGGTATCGGCAAAAGCAACCAGGGCAAACAGGCGTCCGACCAGCTCAGCACAACCGAGAGCAAGATTACTCGTCTCTGGCGAGCCCACACTGGCGGCTGCAGTGCCTGCGGAAAAACCGGGTACAAGGGGCGTATCGGTATCTACGAAGTACTGCGCAACTCAGAGAACATTCAGAAACTCATTGTTGCCAATTCGACTTCGGAAGTTATTAGTCATCAGGCTGTCAAAGAGGGCATGGTCACCATGCAGCTCGACGGTTTTGTCAAAGCACTCCGCGGCCAGACCTCAATCGAAGAAATCTTGCGCGTGACCGCAACAGGAGACAGCTAAATGAAACTGGTGATGGACAACGAGATTTCCAACTGCAAATCTCTCATTGCTCATGTGTTGCTCATGGCGAATTGCAAGTCGTCAATAGCCTTCAGAGGAGGCTATTGTGGCTGACTTTAACTATACCGGCAGATCAGCCGACGGCAAGACCGTGAGCGGTACCGCCAGCGCCAGCTCGCGCGACGAAGCCGTATCCTCGCTCATTAAACGCGGTATCACACCGCAGACGGTTAAGTCCGCCAAAAAAACCGGTGCACAAATGGAAATACCAATACCCGGTGGCAACAGGGTAAAATCCAAAGCGCTGGTGGTGTTCACCCGCCAGTTCTCAACCATGGTCAGCGCTGGCGTACCAATGATGCGCGCCCTCACAACGCTTCAGGAGCAAACCGACTCAAAACCGCTCAAAGTGGTTCTCGCCAAGGTTTCTGCAGATGTCCAAGGCGGCGCGCAACTGTCGGACTCGCTTGCCAAGCACCCTAAAGTCTTTAGTAGTGTCTACGTCAATATGGTACGCGCCGGCGAGGCGGGCGGTATTCTCGACCAGATCATGAACCGTTTGGCCACACAAGTCGAAAAAGACAACGAGATAAAAGGCAAGTTCAAGAGTGCTATGGTCTATCCCGTCGTGGTGACGCTTGTTGCCATTGGGGCAGTCGGGTTTTTGCTGGTTGGTGTTGTACCGCAGCTGGCTGGTATCCTCGAAGATGCCGGTGGTACGCTGCCTCCTCAGACCAAGCTTATCCTCGCGGTGAGCAATTTTATGACGAATCAATGGTACATACTCATCGGCGGTATCGTGGCGGCAATCTTCGGCTTCAAAAAATTCACAGGCAACCCAAAAGGCAAATACAAATTTCACCAGCTTCTGCTCAAAATACCTATTTTTGGGAACATTATCCTCAAGGTGAATGTAGCCCGTTTTGCACGTACTTTTAGCTCTCTGCTGGCTGCGGGCGTCACCGTCATCGACGCGCTAGACGTCACCAGCAAAGCCCTGACAAACACCGTCATACAGAAGGGCCTACAGGACAGTATTGAGGGTATCAAAAACGGCGGTAACATTGCCGACAGTCTCGCCGAGAGCAAGATCCTGCCCGCTATCATTATCCAGATGACAGCAGTCGGCGAAGAGACAGGTAAGCTCGGTGAGGTACTGGATAAAGTAGCCGAATTCTATGAAGAGGAAGTTAATCAGATTACCAGCAGTATCGCGTCTATCATCGAGCCGATTCTTATTGTGGGACTTGGCGGTGTCGTCGGCTTTATTGTGATGTCCGTGCTCGGGCCGATTCTTTCGATTCAGGGTGCTGTGTAAAAGCCAGGACCGATATTATTGTTGACAGGTAAGCGTAAGCGGTATAATCTCAAGGTATTACTAAAAATATGCATTCTAAAGGAGTGGACTTAAAATGCGAAAATTAAATCAAAAAGGTTTTACCATCATCGAGCTTTTGGTGGTAATCGTAATTATCGGTATCTTGGTTGCCCTGACCCTGCCTAACTTGTTTAGCGCACAGGCTCGCGGCCGTGATACTGATCGTAAGAACGAGCTCAAGAACTTGCAGACTCGCCTAGAGACTTATTTCGGCGATAACGATTTCTACCCAAGCGGTGATATCGCAGCCGCCGCAACAGCTGTTGGCATTACTGACAGCGCAGACTACACAGGCCCTCGTAGTGATGTATACACATACTCACCAGATGACTGTGATGTTGACAGGTGTCAGTCATATACATTAACTGCCGTGCTTGAGAACGATGACGACAGGGATGGCAATGACGACAACGAGTACATCCTTTCTAGTGTGAACCAGAACTAACACTACTCGTAGCCGAAGAATAAACAGGTTGCCCATGGGTAACCTGTTTTGTTATGCTTAAGCTTAAGATGAAACGAAAAGGTGAAGATGGGTTCACGCTAATTGAACTGATTGTAACGGTCACTATCATGGGGATCCTTATAGTGGGTATCGTAAACCTCTATATCACCATCGAGACCTCTCAGCGCAAAAGCTACCACCTGGAGGTGGCTAATCGTGCTGGCGAGCGTCAGATCGAAGTCCTGCGCAATGCGCAGTTCGCAAGCCTCACGCCAGGAGAAGACATAGATTTTACCACCTCCCTGCCCGATGATTTGCCCGAGCCGCGCAGCGGTATTGTAGAAGTGAGCGAACCAGAGTCCGGCCTGCGCCGCGTAGACGTGACCATCACCTACAAAGATGGTGGTGGCAGCCGGACAATCCGCCAGAGCTCGCTTATTGGAATTATAGGTATTAGCCAATGAATCTCGTAAAACACCGCTCCAGTAGCAAAAATCAGCGAGGTTTTACCCTTATAGAACTTCTGGTAGCGATCGCTATTTCCGGCTTGGTCCTGATTGGTATTGGCACTTTTCTGACTAACAGCATGGTAGATAATAGTATCCGCGGCGCAAGAGCCGACCTGCTGCGAGAAGCTCAGCTGTCGCTCGATATCCTGACTCGCGACATCAGACTATCTGCAAATGCCGATGAGGCAAATCGCATCGAAGACCCCCACTCCCCAAATGCCGCCGCTACAAACGGCCGGGGCTGGCTGTCTGGATCAGGCGTGCTTGTACTGGCAACCGCCGTCGAAGACAATGACAGGAACGTCATATTCCAAGATGCTACACACTACATTACAGAAAAAAATAACATCGTTTATTTTGTCGAGGACGGCACGCTCTACAAGCGAACTCTTGCCTTTGATGTTCCCAACAACCGGCTTTCTACCAGCTGCCCCCGGGCTGAGGCTGATGACAACTGCCGGGCAGATGTACAACTCGTAGAGGGAGTTACTGCACTTCAGATACGCTATTATAACGGCCTCAACGAGGAGGTGGAGCCCGCTCGGGCACGTTCGATCGAGCTAACCCTGTCGCTCCAAAAAACCAAGTTTGGCCGAGAAGTAAACGCAGAGTACACAACAAGGACGGTATTTAGAAATGAATAAGCTGCTCACAAAACACTTTCCGACATACGCAAAGATACACCAAAGCCAAAGGGGTATTGTGTTTATCACCGTACTTGTCGTCTGTTTGCTGCTAACATTTGCCGGAATTTCTATGGCGAATGTTGCTATCGGGCAGCAACGCAGAACAAGTGAAAACGTATACGTTTCAAACGCGCTCCTCTCTGCCGAGGCAGGCATTGAGCAGACATTGTATCAGCTCAATAATTCCGACTCATTTACTGGCTATGACGAGGTGAACTTTTACGACCACGAAGACCAGGGCCGCGGTACGTTCGAGACAACAATTACTCCGGGCACCGGGCCAAACGAGCGCGTCATATCGTCTGTCGGCCGCGCCTATCGAAAGGGTAATGGAGATGTCGTCAAAGAACGCCGTGTCCGTGTGACCATTGTTGGCACCTCATCGCCGGGCTACTCGGTACAGGCCGGTGCAGGCGGGCTTATCATGGGCGGGAGTGCGCGCATTACCAACTCACAGGTATACATAAACGGATACATAGACTTGAACGGAGCTTCAAGTATCGGTACAGCCAGCCAGCCCCTTGATGTGTTTGTGGCCAACAATAATTGCCCGCCCGGCAGCAACCCCGGACCAACCTACCCGCAAGTCTGCGCCACTGGTGAACCAATCCAGTTTGAAACAAGTACAAAAATATATGGAAATGTTTGCGCCACAGGACAGACCAGTATCCGGGTTGCCTCGTGGCAAACGACACCCGTGATCGAGGGCGGTAACGGAGGACAGGGACTTATAGCTGGCTGTGTTGCCCCCGTCGTACCAATGCCTGGATACAACCGGGAGGGACATATAAGCAAAGTTACAACAACTGCGCCTTCAAATAATGCTGCCTACACATGCTCTGGCACAACCACCCGCACGTGGCCAGCAAACTTACGCCTCAACGGAAATGTTTCTATTGGCTCATCGTGTACGCTTATTATCACTGGCGATGTCTACATAACCGGAAATCTTGATTTTGGCGGCTCGTTGCGTGTCAGAATTGACGATAGCCTTGGCACCACCCGCCCAGTCATTATGACCGATGGCAACATTACTATTGGCGGGTCGTCAACGCTCATACCAAACTCGAGCGGCACCAGCGCACAATTTATCAGCTACCGGAGTTCGGCTGCCTGCACACCCAACTGCACAGACATCACTGGTACAGATCTCAAGACATCACAGAACCTTACTACTGTAAATGTTGCAGGTGCCGGTAACTTCCCCGGTACCATATTCCATGCTTTCTGGGGCAAAGTAGTCCTCGCCGGCAGCGGCAACCTCGGCTCTGCTATCGGCCAAACAATTGACCTGTCCGGAGCGGGCACTATTACCTTTGGTACAGCACTCTCATCAGGCGAGAGCACGTGGACCGTCCGCAGCTATCAGTACGATTACGAATAAATGCTGCTTTAGCATAAGCATGATATTTGCTATACTTGAACAGAGATAAAATTCATTGGGGCACCGCTGGAGCATTTGTGGGCGCACACAACACACAGACATTATTTTATAAAGACAAGCCATTGTTTGGCCTTGATATTGGGTTTAACACCATCAAGGCTATGCAATTGCAGGTAGACAAGAAGAAAACAACCGTACTCGGATACGGCGTATCAAAATTTGATGACAAAGCTATCACGGACGGCGTTATTACAGATTACGAATCGCTCGCAAAATCTGCGCTGGAACTATTCGGCAAAGATATCATCGGCACCATCAATACAAGACGCGTCGCTGCTACAATCCCTGCCTCAAAAGCCTACTCCCGCGTTATTACCCTGCCAGCCAAGCTTGACAGCAAGGAGCTCGCCGAAGCTGTGCGGCTCGAGGCAACGCAGTACATTCCGATTCCGCTCGATGAACTATATCTCGATTTCGAAGTCACATCGCACACAAAAGAAGAAATGGAAGTACTGGTTGTTGGCGCACCCAAAAAAATCATCGAATCTTACATGAAATTCTTTGAGCTTATCGGGCTCGAGGTATGCGCACTCGAGACAACCATCTCGGCTGCCAGCCGTATCATCTCCAAAGTCGAAAACAGCGATGATGTCCCCACTATCCTTATCGACCTTGGATCGCTGTCTGTCGACCTCACTGTCTTTGACAAAAACGTTGTTGTCAACGGAACTATCCCCGGAGGAGGCGACGACTTTAGTAATCGCATCGCCGAAAAACTGGGTGTCAGCAAGTCAGAAGCCAACAGTATAAAGACAAAGTACGGACTGGGCGTCAGCAAGCACCAACTGGAGATACGTGAAGCGCTCAAGCCCCAGCTGGAGTCGCTCATCAAAGAAATACGCCGGGTCGTGCGCTACTATGAAGAACGCACAGATGGCAAAACGACCATCGGCCAAATCATCACCATGGGCGGCGGCGCAAACATGCCCGGACTGGTAGATTATTTGACTGATAATCTGCGTATCGCAACCCGTATGTGCAACTTTTGGACTCAGTTCTCTGTGGGGTCGTTGCAGCCGCCGGCAGAAGCTGAAAAATCACTTTATATTACCGTAGCGGGCGCAGCCAGCACCAATCCAAGCGAGGTCTGGAAATAATGATAAACCTCATGCCCCCTGCCTACAAAGAGTCAGTAGCATACGCCCGGCGCAACAGCCGGTTGATTGGGGTTATGTTTGGCATCCTTATTGCTGTCCTTGGCGCCGCCGTCATTACTGGCGGCAGCCTGTTTTATCTGCGCAATGACACCTCTGCCATCCAGCGGTCTATCGAGCAGTCGCAGTCAGGCCTCAAGACGCAGAAAGAAGCCGAAACACTCGCCCGGGCCAAAGAGATGGGTGATAATCTCAAACTGGCCGTCGATGTGCTCTCAAATGAGATTTTATTCTCCGAACTTCTCCGCGAAATCGGTGAAACCATGGCCCCGGGCACCGTACTTGAGGGCATATCGCTCACCAATCAAGTCTTTGGCATCGGCACCGATCTTGATATTGGTGCCCGCGACTATGAGACGGGGTCGCGCGCCTACGTAAACCTCAATGAGGATAATAAAATATTCGAAAAAGCCGACCTCGTAAACATCACGTGCGGCGGCAACGGCCGCGAAGGGGCCTACCCTTGTCTGGTACAGATTCGCGCACTCTTTGCCAAGGATAATCCATTCCTGCTTGTTGCTGGGAGTACCGCACGATGAACCCAAAACGCTTCTTCTTTGTCATGCTCGCCGCCACCATCGTACTTGCAGGCGCATTCATCGGTGTTATCCTTTTTGGCAAGAATCTCATCACCGCAGAAGGCAGCACTCTCAAAGACCTCCGGCTCGAAAATGCCGTACTCGACAAGCAAACAACTGCGCTTAATCAGGCTAAGCGTGACATCGCCGAATACAGCGAGCTCGAAATTATTGCGAAGTCCGTTGTACCGCAGGATAAAGACCAGGCCCGCACCGTACTCGAGCTCGTCAATATCGCCAACGAATCGGGCATTCGTTTAACCGGAGTGAACTTCCCGGCCTCACAGCTGGGACAAGTATCGGGCAGAGGTTCAAGAAACAGAGTTGTTGATAACAATCTTACACAGCTCACCCCGCTCGACAGTCCAAAGGGCGTCTACTCGATGGAAATCAGGCTCGACACCGACCCCGACCGGCCCGTGCAGTACGGCCAGCTCATCGACTTCCTCAGGCGGCTCGAGAATAACCGCCGCACCTCGCAGGTCGCCAACATTCAGATTACACCCGACATCAACAATCGCAATATCCTGTCTTTTAATCTAACTGTCATAAGCTACATCAAGCCCTAAGGATACATATGGATACATATCTTGCACCGCTCAAGAAATACATCGCTCCTCTCAAGCGCTACGGGCTCGTCATTGCAGTCGCTGCGATAGGGGCTACCTATGGATACCTCGTACTGACTGCCGGACAGCAGGCAGAACTGCGTCCATCAGATCAAGAGATAGCCAACGAGCTACTTGGCTCAACCCGGCCAAAACTCGATGACTCGTCAGCCAACAAGCTTCTACAGCTCGAAGCGCAAAATATAGAAATCCAGGCAATCTTCAACGAAGCACGCCAAAACCCCTTTGCAGAGTAGTAACTCCTGCACCCCATCCAAATGCAGAAGTTACTCGCCCATGGTGTGCCAGCTACCAATCCCGCTCAGGGGTGAGCAGCCGGAACGTCCGGCTTTGCCGGCGTCCCGCGCGATGAGAGGGGATGTTCCCCTCTCATGGTAGTTAGTTCCCGTGGAGCTCGAGATTTCGCTCGTGCGACCCTACAATCATCTTGGCAGCCTGATAAGGGTCAGGCACAAAGCTGAATGTATAATTCTGCTGCTCGCCAGCTGTCTCAATGACAAGTGTCCCGTACTTAAAGAAATGAGCAAAGATACCCTTCTGCGTTACGGTCACATCTTGTACATCGCCAATGGAAAGTTGCGAAATCTTCCTGTTGAACAGGCTAAGATACAAAACCTGTGCTATTTTTTCACTGGTAATATAGATGACATTACTTATATATAAAAACGCACCGATAAATGTCATAACAGCAGTGCCCATAATTACAAGTATAACCACTAGTGTTGCAAGCGGCTTGTAGCTATTGATCTGCTCCGCACCAAGCTCACCACCAAAGTCCAATAGGCCGATAGCAGCCATAACAGCCAGCAGGGCTAGGATCACAAAAACTCCGCTGAGCAATACCAAAAACAAGCCGAACGGGTGTTTGCGAATCTCCATAACCAGCTCTTCTTTTGCGTCAAACTCTATGAATTTAAAAAACTTCTTGCCCTCATGAGACAAA
Source organism: uncultured Candidatus Saccharibacteria bacterium (assembly GCA_964642275.1). Classification (GTDB taxonomy): domain Bacteria; phylum Patescibacteriota; class Saccharimonadia; order Saccharimonadales; family JACDBH01; genus CAZXOA01. Next base: position 23,335 of record CAZXOA010000006.1, read on the forward strand.
CGCTCCATTGCTCGCTGCCGGTTCTGAATATCCTCAGGGGATTCGTGCATACCTTCCAGTATACCGTACCTGGCTTATTTTTGGTTGTATCTGTTGCACGAGAGAATTTTTGCCCATACCGAGCAAGGAGTTACTACAAGTATATCAAACTCCTTGTGCTTTGTCAACAAGATTATATAAAATTATTAACATGTGACCTGTGACATGTCACCTAGCATTATCTTGTCACCTGTCACGATGAGCGGGAATGGTCACAGGTTAATGGTTTTAGGTATGTGACAGGTCACACGTTACAGGGTAATTTGCAGTTCAGAGAAGTGATGACTGGTCGTCAACCTGCTTGCCCAAGTGTTTGTAGGCACGGTGGGTGACTTTGCGGCCGCGCGGTGTGCGCTCTACCAGGCCGATTTGCAGCAGGTATGGTTCGTAAAAATCTTCGATAGTAGCCATCTCGTCGCCCGTGAGCGCGGCCAGCGTGTTAAGCCCTACTGGGCTTTGGCCGTAGTTCTCTATCATGCGCTCCAGCAGGTGGCGATCGGCCGGGTCAAGCCCAAGCTCATCAATCTCAAGCAGCCCTAGGGCAGCTGTAGTAATCTCGGTATCAATAATGCCGTCGCCGTTTACATCCGCATAATCACGCACGCGCTTGAGCAGTCTGTTGGCAATACGCGGCGTCAGGCGGGCACGGGTACTCAGCAGATCAGCTGACTCCGGGTGGATTTTGCTACTAAGGATATCGGCGGCGCGGATAATAATACGAGAGATTTCTTCTGGTGTATAGAACTCCAGCCGGTACATATGACCAAACCGGTCGCGCAGCGGTGCGGCCAGCGCACCAGTACGTGTGGTTGCACCGATAAGCGTAAACTTCGGTACGTCCAAGCGCAGGCTGCGAGCACTCGGGCCTTTGCCCAGCATGATGTCTATCTTGAAATCTTCCATGGCGCTATAGAGCACCTCTTCGACGCTGCGGTTGAGACGGTGGATTTCGTCTATAAATAAGATATCGCCGTCCTGCAGGTTGGTAAGCAGGCTGGCCAAATCCCCTGCCCGCTCAATGGCAGGACCGGATGTGACACGGATCTGTGCGCCCATTTCATGAGCGATAACGCTAGCCATGGTAGTCTTGCCCAAGCCCGGCGGGCCGTACAGCAGGATATGATCCAGCGGCTCGCCGCGTTTCTGCGCCGCCGCAATAGCCAGTTTAAGATTTTTCTTCAGGTGCTCCTGCCCGACATAATTCGCAAAATCCCGCGGCCGCAGCGTCACCTCAAACTCGACCTCAATTGGGTCGTCATCATCAGTGCTAGTATGTACAATTCTCTCAACCGCCATTATTTCTTCTCTCTTATCTGAAATATGAAGTTATCACACTCTAGCTGGGCCGAAGCTATTGCAATGAGTAGTCTCTCCGATTCAATCTCGAGACGTTGCCCTCGTTGCCATGGGTCAGCTATGAGGTAGTTACCTTCGTCGCTCTTCCCATAGAGGACGATGCTATGATTTGCTAAACCGCCCTCTAGGTCGTCAGGTTGTGCCTGGCGAAGCCCGCCGTCCTGGCTACGGCCTTGGTTATAGAGTACGTTAAAGTTCACGCTTACAAAGACAGGACTGTCTACAAGCAGCTTATTGAGCAAGTCGGACGAAATATACGGCACTATCTGTAAATCGCCGCCAGCCTGTAAAAAATCTATGTAGGCTTGCAGGTAAAGCTCTGAAAATTCCTTGCCGATATTGCCTACATTTCTTGTTTGCTTTGCGGCTTGCATACGCTCTATCTTCTTTGCATCATTCAGGTCAGCCCAGGACAAGTCAAGCACCTGATAGTCTGCAGAGTAAATCGCTACCTCGTAACCCTCAGATATAGCCCAGGTCGCTAGTTGCTGGCTGAGAGTACCGATTTCCTCTCCCTCGGTATTCTTAGCTGTTGGCACTATTGAGGCTATTGTCTCAGGAGTCTCCTGTCGCCCAAAAAACGAAAGCAGCATGGCCATAGAAGCCTGACTACAGGTATGATTTGTGGGCTGGAAGTGGTGTGTTATCTTATGCTCAACCGCCATTATTTCTTTTCTCCAGTCTGTAGAAAGTATACACATTTACCTTCTGTATCTAGCTCTATAAAGTAAGTTCCAACCCAAACATGTTGTTTGCCATCCTTGTGATATACAAGCCCCCATGTGACTGCGTGTTTATTGCCTTCAGATGCAAAGAGATTGGTCGTGATTGTAATATTTTCTTGCGACTCGATTCCCTGCCACTCTTCCGCAACTGCCGCTTTGGAAGTGAGCTTCTTGAATGGTGTCTCCCAATATTCAACTTTGTCCGCAAATAGGTTCAATACGGCATCGATATCTTTTGCTTTCCAGGAATCTTCGAACTTCTGTAGCCATTCAGTAATTTGCATTGCTATCTTCCCTTCAATGCCTGCTTGATGCGGTCTTCGGTTGGGAGGGATTCGTCTATGCCTTTGAGCGCCTGGGCCGCATCGTGCGGGGCGTAGCCGAGTGCCATCAGGGCTTCTACGGCTTCGTCCTGTGTATTCACGCCAGGGCGATTGACGATATCTTCGGCAGCTTCTGATGCGCCTAGTCCGACCTTGTCGCGCAGCTCTACCACAATCTGTTCGGCAGCGCGCTTGCCCACACCTTTGGCGCTTTGCAGCAGCTTGACCTCGCCGCTGGCAATGGCGCTCCGCACCGTGGCTTCGTTACCGATATCAAGCACCGCCATGGCGACTTTTGGCCCGACACTTTTGACCCCCAAGAGCTGCTCGAACAGACGCTTGGTAGTGATAGCCGAGAAGCCAAACAGATCATGCGATTGCTCGCGGATATGCTCGTAGATATAGAGCTTGGCGTCGCCGCCCGTACTTAGCTGACCAAAGTCCTGCGCTGTTATCCGCACACCATAGCCCACGCCATGCACGTCCAGCACGATGTGGTCAGGATTTTTTTCGGTAACAGTTCCTGTCAGTGTGGCAATCACGGTAGTTCCTTGTCAGAGTTCGGTTATTTTGCAGTATGGTGGCCGTGGCTTGTTTCACTCTTGCCACTTCCCTTTGCGACCTCGTTAGCAGTGATGACCGCATTACGCATCTGTTCGCTAATGTCACCCATACCGCCAGGACTGTGCGGGATCAGGATAGTATTGTTGCGGCTGCTCAGACCGATGTCCTTGATAGTGTCAAAGTACTGGGTCATGAGCACAAGGTTCATGACATCATGAGCGTTGGTACCCTGCACCGTTTCAGAGAAATTCTCGACTGATTCCTTGAGGCCTTCAATAATGGCCTTGCGCTGGTCGGCGATACCTTTACCCTGTAGCGCCTTACTCTCGGCCTCACCCTCGGCGGCTTTGACCACGCGGATTTTGTCGGCTTCGGCCTGCTCGACCGCAGCCACGCGCAGACGCTGAGCGGCGTTGATCTCGTTCATACTGGTCTTAACTTTGGCATCCGGGTCAATGTCGGTCACCAATGCCTTGATGATGCCGTAGCCGAAATCGTCCATAATTTGCTCCAGCTCGGCCTTGACCGCCTGGGCAATGTCATCCTTAGTCTCAAACACTTGGTCTAGATTGATACCGGGCACGCGGGCACGAACGGTATCAAACACAAACGAGGTAATCTGCGCCTGTGGATTCTGCAGCCGGTAAAATGCATCAACTGTCTTACTTGGCAGCACATAATACTGCACGCTAACCACGACAAAAATAAACACGTTGTCTTTGGTCTTGGTCTCGACCCGCACATCCAGCTGTTGGATACGGAGGTTCAGGCGGCCAGCGATGTGGTCAATCAGCGGAATCTTGAAGTTCAGCCCCGCCGGTGCTGCTTTTTTGAATTTGCCGAACCGCTCCACAATAGCAACATTCTGCTGTTTGACCGTAAACAAACCGGTCATAATCAAAATAGCCAAGATGATGCCGATAAAAATAAGTAGGCCCATGTTTCCCTCCGTTAGTTGTAGGTATAGTATACCGTTTCTAACAGGATGAGAAAAGTGGGCCTATGTCTTACGCGCTGCTTGTAATTAGAGAGCGACGTCGGCTGGATCTTCGGGCGATGCGGGGGCCGCTGGTGCTGCCGGTGCATCCGGAGAAGTAACCTGGCCAGGCACAGGAGGTACTGTATCTGGTACTGGAGCTTCTACAGGCGCCGACTCTGGAACTGCTGAGGCTTCTGGCGCAGGGCTGGCCGGCACTGATGGTACAGGATCTACAGGTACCACTGGCTCTGCGGGCATAGCTGGAGCTACCGGCTCAGCTGGCGGCATAGCAGGGTCCTGAGGAGCTGCAGGCATTGGCGGTTGTTGTGGTGTTTGTGGAGGCATGTTTGTTTTCCTTTTTTATTTTTTGTAGTCGTAGTCACACTGTAACACGTTATTGCTTTTATCTCAATTTCACCGCTGTTTCACGATATTACTTCTGCACCTATTCACAGGGTTAGATTATATCCTGATGTTCATTGAATGCGTGATGGCAGCGGCGATAGCATCGGCGCAGTCGTCGGGCTTGGGTACTTCTTTGAGGTTCAGAATCACGCGCACCATTTCCTGGATCTGCTTCTTGTCGGCACGGCCATAGCCAGTCAGTGCCTGCTTGATTTGCAGCGGTGTATACTCGGCGATCTTCAGATTTGCCTGCATGGCAGTCAGCAGCACCACACCGCGCGCCTGCGCCACTGTCATAGCAGTGGTTACGTTCTGGGCAAAGAATAATTTTTCTACGGCCATCTCATCCGGTTTGGTATCGGCAATGATATCCGTGAGTTCTTCATAAATTGTCAGCAGCCGCACCGCATCATCTTCTTTGACCGGTGTACGAATAACGCCCCCATCAACAAGTTGCGGCTTACCCTTGACCACCTCAATAATCCCAAATCCCAAAATCCCCGTCCCCGGATCAATGCCAATAATCCTCACTGCAGAAGCTCTTCCTTATCACCATCAATAAGGTATACCTGACCGTCGAACAGTGTTTTGTATGAAGTATTACTCTTGTCTAACTCCAGAGCTCTCCTCATTCTTGCGGCATCTTTACCAAACCAGTCCGATTGCCAGTGCGGAATGATAACAAAATCCACCAGCCCTAGACCGTCCCAGATAACATCAGTTTTATAAGTTTCCGCCACAGCACCTGGATCATCGCCATGTTCTGTGCCACGTAACGTCGGACCAGCTATTATCGAGCCGGCGCTAGAACCGCCATAAGCCAGCTCATCATTTTTGATTTTCTTTGCTAGAATTTCATCAAAACCACTTAGCCTCATAGCTGACCTTAGCAAAAACGTGTTTCCACCAGAGCACCATACCAACCCGAACCCATCTAAGGTATCCATCGGCACCCCGCCGGCAAAATACTGGCGCAAGTCAATATCGACGAATTCAAAGCCCAATCCTTCAAACTGTACTCGATGCTCAGCAACCTTTGCTGCGTGTTCCTCATTATTTTTATAATCCCCGGCATTCCCAACGTAAGCAACTCGTTTGTTATCATGAACCAATCCAGTCAAAATTTGCGGATATTTACCAAAATTCTCAGAAGAAAGAAACATCCTCACGCGTGGCTATTCCTTGATCTCGAAGTTAGTATAGGTGTTGCTGACGTCGTCTAGCTCATCGAGTGCGTCCATGAGGCGTTCGATTTTTCCTGCCGTCGTCTCGTCTGTGATTTCAATCGTGCTGTTCGCTTCGTAACTCAGTTCGGCCTGACTGACCTCGACTCCAGCTTCTTTGAGCGCGTCGCGGACTTTGGCCAGGTCGGTTTGCGCGGTGTAAATAATGCTTTCGCCGTCCATTTCCTGCACATCTTCAGCCCCAGCCTCCAGTGCAGTCAGCATCAATTCGTCACCGCTGCCCTTAGCAATAATCACGCCTTTGCGCGTAAACTGAAATGCTACCGAACCTTTGTCGGCAATGCTGCCACCATGCTTGTTGAATGCATTGCGGACTTCTGGGTAGGTACGGTTGATATTATCTGTTGCACACTCGACGAGAATGGCTGTACCGCCCGGCCCATAGCCTTCATATAGAACTTCTTGCAGCTGCGCGGCTGATTTGTCGGCCACGCGGGCGATGGCGCGGTCAATGTTGGTTGCGGGCATGTTGGCTGCACGGGCTTTCTCGATAGCCATGGCCAGTGCCGAATTAGTAGTAGGATCGGTTCCGCCGCGTGCCGCGATAGCAATCTGATTGCCTATACGTGTGAAGACAGCACCACGCTTGGCGTCTTCAATTGCCTTACCCCGCTTGATCTTAGACCACTTATTATGTCCCGCCACTAGCACTTCCTTTCTGTGTGCAGAAATTTTGAGAGTGGTCATTCGCCCTGCTCCGAGGACATTTCTCCATCGTATTCACGATACGCTTCCGAAATGGACGCCTCGTATCAGAACGAATGACCCTTGTCTCAAAGTACCTGCTTATCAGTGATTGAGTAACGTCAGTTATGAGCTACTCCAAGTAGTTTGTATCTGTTATCTTAGCACTTTTAGGGAGTTTCTGCCACCAGATAAGGGTCAGCAGCACAACTGCAGCGTACATCGCCACCATCGTACCCGCGCCAAACGATACCGTAAACTGCATATTGGGGATGCGCGCAACCAGCGTTGCCATATCAAGCAGATACGTCAGCAGCAGCTTGGCAGGCCAGGCAAACCAGCCGGCAATCATTGGCACAAACGTACCAGCCAGCCCGGCAACAAAGGCAAAGATCATCCCAAACGGTAACAGCGGACACACCAAAAGATTCGCCAGCAGCACCATGTAGCTCGACTCGCCAAAAATGTACAAAATAATCGGCAGCGTCATAATCTGCGCCGAAAAACTCTCTATCATAAGCTCGCCGATTACACCCGGCTTGCGCTCCTTGTATAGCCGCTTTTTCATAACCGGTGCCACCATCAGCACCCCAAAGAACGCCAAAAATGACAGATACCAACCAATGTCTGACCATAGATACAATGGGTTCCACAATGCCGTCAGTGCCGCCGCAAACAGGATGATAAGCAACGGCCTAATATTCCGCCCGTAATACCATGCCCCAAGCGAAAAAACACTTATAATAGACGCCCGCACAATGGACGGCTGCGCGCCCGTCACCAGCAGAAACGCCAGTATCAGTGTAATCCCACCCACCATCGCCAGATATTTAGATCGTTTTGCCAACAGCCGCCGTGTTGCCCGCACCAAAATTGTCAGATTATACCCAGACACGGCGATGATATGCGTCAGCCCGACCATCTTCAGAATCTCGCTGGTATCAGGCGGCAAAGTATCACGCTGGCCAATCAGTATGCCAAGGCCAAAAGATGCCTGCGGCTCGGGCAGCGCTGTCTGAATACCTGCCGCAAAATGCCGCGTAGCCGAGAATATAATAGATTCGGAGCGGGCCGTCATCTCCAGCTGTGCATAGTTCAGCCACGCCACATACGAGCCCTTGCCCGGGTAGAACTTGCCCGTTACCCGAATCTCATCACCCCGATAAATTGCCCGTTCGCCGTAGCCGCTCACTCCAACCTTGCCGATAATACTCCGTGGCCCATCATCGGTCTCCAGCACCAAAGACCCCAAATCAAAAGATATCGCCCCGCTGCGGCCGTACATGCTATCATTGAGCACCCGTCCTGTCAGCACCACGTCTTCCCTGGCAATTTTATCCAGAAAACGGACTTCGTTCATATAGATCGCCCCGCGCCACCAGCCTAAACTGAAGCCAAAGATTACCACCACATACACAGAAAAGACCCGCGCCTGGCGGAAGCTCGCCAGCGCGAAAAAACCAAGAATAACCGGCCACCAACCGCTAATAGGCGCGGCAAACCGCGCCCATGCCAACCCCGCAAGCACCGCCCCAAAACACAGCACAAACCGCGTTGTTCTGCGATAAGCTGTACGCCTCTCCATACCACGCAATATAAACCTGATTCACACAATTGCAAGCATGAGCACCAATAAAATGACCCCAGGCAAGCTGAGGTGATTTTATTGGAGGGACCAGCGGGGCTCGAACCCGCGACACCAGGCTTAAAAGGCCCGTGCTCTACCAGCTGAGCTATGGTCCCATAATGAGACAAACCTGTAGTTTTTCTCATCGCGCCGGGCGCAGGCAGAGCCTGACGCTCTCGAAATTCCGAACAGAAAACAAGTTTTCTTGGTTTGGAATTTTGGCCCAGCTGCAAGAAACCAAAACAACAGGGGTAATTATCTTTTATTTACGTCAAAAAGTCAACCGTGGCATTAATGGTAGAATTGTACTGTAGGGAGATTCACATGTCATTTCAAGCATACCTAGACAATATTGAAGAGAAGACTGGCAAAACGCCGAATGATTTTATAAAGCTCGCCGGTGACAAGGGCTTCACGCCCGACACGAAGTCCGGCGAAATCGCCGCATGGCTCAAGGATGAATTCGGGCTTGGCCACGGCCATGCCATGGCGATGACTCATGTCATCAAGAAGGGCGCTAGAATCAGCAGCAAGCACGTTGGATCAAGCGGTGTTCACCGCGACGAATCAGACACCCTTAAGCTTGACGGTAGAGACAGTTAGCCGTTCTTCTTTGCAGCCAGCGTCTTTTTGAAAATGACCAGTGGCAGTACCAGATTGCCAATGATAGAGAACATCCACACGATAACTGTGGCGGCAATCCAAGTGTTCAGACCGTGGATTGAAATGCCGTCTGACAAAAGATTCGTGACAAACAATCCGACAAATGTCGTGACCAATGCGATGCCGCCTACTAGGAATGACGCATTTTTGAGCGCAATCTTGAGGATCAGCGGACCAAGTATCACGGTGGAGAGCGAGAAGATAACCACGGCAATCGCAAACGAGAGGCCGTCGATAGAGAAGCCGTTCAGCAGCACTGCGGCAGCCAACAGGCCGACCGCATTGGCGAGAACTGCCAGAGAGAGTTGTGCAAGCAAGCGAAGCATACTGGTTACCTAAACCTTCCTCACAGGAACTTTGGCCCTAGTTGTAGTAGTGGTTGTGATACGGGTTGCCTGGTCCTTGAGTACGGCAAGCTCTACCTGCCGCTTGTGCTCGGCAATCTGCTGCTCTTGCTGTTTGGTCGTGAGGTCGATCTTAGCCTGCACGTACGCTATAAGCGCACCGACACCCCAAGCAATAAACAAGTACACGACAATAGCAAACATCGCTGAGATATCCAGATACCCTGTTTCGCCAATCTGCCTAGACGTAAAGATCCCCCGAAAAGGCGCCAGATAGTCAGCCGAAACATCAGCCACAAACTGTGCAAATCCAACCGACATATTAGCCGAAAATGTCAGCAGGAACACTCGGAGCGTGAGCGACACAATGCCGATCATCACCCAGAAGTACATAAACCACACGACTATTTTTGATAATCTTAGGAACGGTGGTACTTTTACCTCTGAATCGACTTCTTTTTCCGCCATAATCAGCCCTCCTTTAGTTATCTCAATCTTAGCACATGCCGCAGGTGAGTGCCTCTAGCGATGTTTTTTGTGCTTGCTGTGCGGACGCTTGATGGTCATCGCTATAAGGACAGTTGACGCCACCAGCCCAACGCCAACGACTGTTTCATGATACTGCCTGAGAAGGTCCCATGTTTGCGACGATGCAATTGATCTCTCAGCGCCCGCGGGCAGCAAGGGTGCAAGCATGATGACGCCAAGCAGTGCCGTACAAACCGCTGGGATAAAAGCCAGGGGGAGGAGCCCCTTTGAAAGATAACCCCGAAGCAACACCGCGCAGACTGTGAGCGGCACGAACAGCAGTACAATGCGCGCAACCATAGCAGCCGAGCTCATACCGCTGGTCAGAGACGAAGCCACCAGCCCCACATTGTCGCCGGACACGCCAAGCAGCACGCTGCCGGCACAGAGCGCCAAAAAACAGATTGCTGTGTGCGTACGCAACAAGAGCAGCCCAATAACAAGAGCTACAACCCCTGCGAGCAGGATGTATTCAGCCATATCACCAGTGTAGCATAACCGGTTAGAAGCTTAAGTTTGAGCCCACTTGCCAGCCGTAATCGGCCGCTTTGCCGGCAGCAACCTCAACGATGTAGCGTGCCGGCCTGTCGGGGCAGAATGACTGTGGATAGGTATCTGGATGCACCCCGTCTTTGATAGTCACAACCTTTTTCTCGTCATCCAGCCACACTATGTCGATGGCAAATTTCATGTCCTTCATCCAAAAGCAGTAGTCGCCCGAGTGATCATACGTAAACAGCATGCCGCTGTCCGGGTCCAGACAGTTGCGCCCCGATAATCCTTGGGTCTTTTCTTCGCCGGATTCTGCGACTTCAACTCGAATGAGTGCGGCCTCAGATGAAATCGTGGTTGTAGCGAGAGATCCGCCGGGATTACAACTGCGACTTGTTGGTGCTTCACTCTTCTTTACAGACACAAAGACTGCACCGGCTAAAATAACAGAGGTAACAACCGCAATAATCAGGGTGCGTCTACGCACCCACGCGGTCCTTGCGCTGGCGGCCTTTGGCATTCTGCTCGACGTATTCTATGATCTTCTCGGCAACATTACGCCCTGTCACCTGCTCGATACCAAAGCCCGGACTGCTGTTGACTTCAAGCACTAGCGGACCGCGGTCAGAGCGCATGATATCTACACCGCAAATACTCAGACCCATAGCCTTGGCTGCCCTCTGCACAGTCTTTTTTTCTTCATCTGTCAGCTTGACAACCACTCCCTCGCCGCCTTGATGAAGATTCGAGCGAAAATCATCGTCCAGACTCTGGCGTTTCATGCTGGCTACGACTTTGCCGCCAACCACAAATGCACGGATATCCTCGCCGGCAGATTCTTTGACAAATTCCTGCAGCAAGATGTTGGTGCCGTCGTCGTCCATGACGTAAAACGCCTGCATAACAGATTTGGCAGCCTTCTTGGTCTCCGCCAAAACTACGCCGTTACCGTGCGTACCACGCGCCAGCTTAATAATGACCGGATAACCGCCCATGTCATCAATCAGATCTTCGATATCATTGATTGAACGGGTAAAGACGGTTTTGGGAATACCCACACCAGCACGCGACAGCAGCTGGATAGAACGCAGCTTGTCTCGTGAACGAACTATAGCAATAGAACTCGCCGTAGTCGGTATACCCTGCATCTCAAACTGCCGTACAATTGCCGTTCCATAGCGAGTCATGTTACTGGCAATACGGGGGATAATCGCGTCATAGCCGGACAACACCTTGCCTTTGTAGCGCACGACCGGGTTATTCTTTTCGATTGCGGCATGGCAGTTTTTATACTTGATCACTTTTACTTCGTGACCGCGCTTCTGCGCCTCTTCTACAAGCCGCTTCGTAGAATAATTGGCATTGCCGTTGGATAAAATTGCTATTTTCATTTATTGCCCCTTAAACTCAATCTCTTCGTCGACTTCAAGCTCTACGTTAAAGCGTTCCTTGAGCAGCCTTCTGTCAACAGACGACTCTTTGGTATCAATGATAAAACGACGATTTGTAAGCCTGCGGCCCATCAGCACAGGATACCGCTTGCGCGACCTATTTGCCAGCGAAAAACTCGTACGGAACCTTTTGCCTGCAAGTTTGCAGAGCACTTTTATCTCATAACGCTTCTCCCCGTAGCCAAAAGAGTTAAAGACTTCTATCTCTTTAAACTCAGTGGTTTCAAAATGTGCTGACTGACCCGCCGCCGGATGACCCAGCAGTGCATCAAATCCTAGGACTTTCTGGCCGTCTTTTTCTGTTACAGAGATATTCTCGGCATGAATCGCAGACCGGTACGCACCAGAATCGGTTTTTGCAGGCACAAACTCCAGCCCAAACTCTGGAAATGAGATAAATTCCGACCGGCCAATCGTGGTTAAGCTTTGCATATTAACATTGTATCATAAAATAAGCTTTTTAGCAATAGTTTATCTCCGAAAGACCGCGGGCGAGCCCAAAAGCGGGAATAGCTAAAAGCTATGGCCCTACACAATCAGCCATTTTACATATTTTTCAATTGCATCACTTGATGTGCCCCAAAAAAAATCGTTATGCATGTTTACGCCTGGCGTCGCGTTTACCTCTATCAGTGCATACTGGTTTTTTTGACGATTCCATATCATATCGACACCACATATACCTAGTTTTAGCTTGTCAGAAATCTTTTCGGCATCGCAGATCATATCATACGTGACTATGTTCGTCGCCTCCTCTACAGTCCCTCCCATACTTAGATTAGCCGGACCCATTACCCGTACAACTTCGCCTTTGCCAGGCACCCTCTGTATATCTGTTGACAAGTACCTCTCTGCATCTTCGATGCTGATCATGTCCATAGCCGAGGTTGCCTTAGCTTGACGCGACCCGGACTTGTTCTCTTTGTCGATGAGACTGCGAATAGAGCTCGCGCCATCGCCGACTACATGTGCGGGTATTCTTCTTACCGCAGAGCAGAATTCTCCCGCCACTACCAGCAGCCTGATGTCATCTCCTTCGAGATGCTCCTGCACGATCACCCTGAGGCTAAAATTTCTTGCGTAATCAAAGGCTAGTCTGAGCTGCTCAAGTGTAGTTACATCGGTTGTTATACCTACTCCACCGCTCCTGGAAATAGGCTTTACTACCACGCGGCCATGGGACTCAAAGAAGCCAATCGCCTCCTCAAGAGTACTGCATACAGACGACTTGGGAGTATTTATCCCTAAGCTCTTTGCAATCATTGCAGTCCTCACCTTGCTGCGCGCAATTGCCGCACCCGCCGCAGACGCCTTTTCACTCTTGGTGCTAAACAGCATTCTTGGTTCACCGCTCACGTCTTTGTACTCGAGCAGGCTCGTTGTTGAATCAATAATCTTTACGGGTACGCCTTGACGCACGAACTCGTCATACATAACCCGTGTTGAAATCTTCAGATTTTGTCTATCAGTATCAGCAATCATATGGCAGCCTTTCCTAAGCACAACAAAGATTGGCTGGCTCTTGGTTATCCCGCGCGGAAGATGACGAAGCACGCTAAAATTTGTTTTTCTCTAATTTGTATCTATATTATACCAAAATTATTAAATTTTAGCAAAAGCATCTCGTACACCCGTAGATTACTGATGACCCTTAGCAGCAATATATGCTTGTTGAGTCTTGTTGGTAGGGTCAAATTTAGCACTGGTCAGCATACTCCAGGCTTCGTTACGTTCTTCTTCCGACATATTCTCAAAGTCATTCAGATAGTTAATAGCCCTGAGCTTACCCGCTGCGTACGCCTTGTCCTTGCCAAAGTGCAAAACACTGCCGTCACTCGCTCGATAGGATTTTGAAGCAGGCGTACCCCTAAATACCCGAACCACGGATGTAAGCGACATACGCTCGGCCGTTGCCAGCTGCTCTTCTTCGTTGCCTGGCTTATAACTGTAGATCAGATTCAATCGCTTTATAACTTCGTGTGCCTGACGTGAGTCAAAGCCCTTTTCAGCAAGGAAAATGGCTATATAATTACGCATCCCGGACATTTGCCAACTTTCTCTTTTACCAGCAGTAGCTCCCTGCAGAGTTGCGGCCAGACCTTCCTCAAAGGTGAGATAGTCCGGCTGCTCCCCTACGTCTGCGAGAGTAAATAAGCCGTTGCGCAAATGCTCATCAGCTCCGCGAACGTGACGTAAGCCGTGCACATATGCTTCATGGGTAAAAAGCCCCAGCAATTCGTCTACCGATCTTATATTCCTCCGTTTGAGGCCTACCTTCACAGCCCCTTCCTCCGACGACCACGCCAGAATGGTTGAATTCTCGCCGGGTACAATCCGGATGCCTTCGTAACCCAGCGCGGCGACTGCCTGTCTGAACGAGGCGATGACATCATCTGGGACAAACTCGGGAACTTCCCGACTCGCAACCACTTCATGATAATAGGTTTCAAGCGCCAGCCTGGCGGGCTGCAGTTCTGATTCGAGCTTTGCCTGTATCCAGGCAAAAACCTCGTCATCTATTCGCGGCAATGGCTTTGCTTCTTGGGCTGGTTGAGGAAGCGGAGGTATCTCCAACACAGTGCCATCGCCTGCAGAAAACGTAAATCCATCCTGTAGTTCGGATATAATGCTGGCGAGCTCAGGCACATCCTGCTTCTTTTCAATCTCTGCCCAGACCCTATGAAGCATAGTTGAAGCTAAGGGTTCGTCTATTTCACCATACAGTTCCCGGTTCATAACCTGGAGATGGTCGATAGTTGTTTGATTGCTCTGCCCCCCGGAGGCCATTTCCCTGAGCGCCTGCACAAAGTAGACTTCGGCAAGCCGGAATTCTGGAGTTCCAGCCACGGGGTCGTGATTAGCAACTGATATAGTCTCCAGATTTTTCCTGTGCTGCTGGAGTGTTCCTGTGACGCCGTGTCCTAGCATGCTGTAGCTGGTATCAATACATAACTGCATCGTCTCGCCTGTTCTAAAAGCTTCCAGCTGGGCGGCCCGCTCTCCGTTGCCCTCAAACAATTCATAGGATTGAAAGGCTAGCGAACCTTGCATGCCGGCCACTTCCTGGCCGGGTATAACTTCTTCCATGGCTTTATTGTAATACAAATACATTTGTACCAAACTACAGTCCGAGTGCTCTATCGGAAGAAGCCCTTTTTGCCGGATTTTATCGCTTTGAACTGCTCGAGCAGCTCTTTTTGCTCTTTGCTGAGGTTCTGAGGGGTCTCTACCAATAACGTTACAATGTGGGCACCGCGAGTGTTGCCGCGCAGGTGCGGCACACCGTGATTGCTCAGTTTAAAGTCGGTGCCACTCTGCGTGCCAGCCGGGACCTTCATTTTCACCGGCCCATCGACGGTCTCGACATCTATCTCTGTGCCCAGCGCCGCGTCAATCATAGATACTTTTTCTTCGGATAAAATCAGATCGCCCTCGCGCGTGAAATGCTTGTGCGCTTTAACCCGGACATTGACGTACAGGTCGCCCTTGGGGACATTCGGCGCGGCTTCGCCGTGTTCGCGCAGGCGGATGGTTGCACCATCGTCAATACCGGCCGGGACTTTGAGCTTGATCTCTTGATTTTTGCGCTCGGTGCCTTTGCCTTTGCAGACCGTACAGAGTTTTTCGGGTACCTTGCCGCTACCGCGGCACTCGGGGCAAATACTAGCCTGCTGAATGTTGCCAAAGATCGTGCGGGTAACACTGACCACCTGGCCGGAGCCCTTGCAGGTTGCACAGGCCTTCAGGCCATGGCCTGGCTCGGCAGTAGTGCCTTTGCAGTGGCTGCAGACGTCGTCCATGACCAGATTGAGCTCTACTTCGGCGCCAAAAACCGCCTGCTCGAAGCTAATCACTACGTCTGTCTCGACATCGCGGCCGCGCTTGGCCCGGCCACGTTGCTGCTGACCGCCGCCAAAAAAGCTGCCAAAGATATCGCCGAGGCCAAGATCGCCAAAGTCAAAGTTGATATTCTGCCCCTGGCCGCCGCCATAGCCGCTAAATCCGCCAAACGGATCGCTCGAAGCCGAACTGCCGACGCCAGCATGGCCGAACTGGTCGTAGCGCTGGCGCTTACGCTCATCCTTGAGCACCTCGTAGGCTTCATTGACTTCTTTGAACTTTGCCTCGTCACCGCCCTCTTTGTCGGGATGATGCTCAATAGCCTTCTTGCGGAAGGCCTTTTTTATCTCATCATCAGACGCAGTTTTGCCCACGCCCAAAACTTCATAATAATCACGTTTCTCTGCCATACTCAGCTATACATTTTAGCACTCTATACCCATAGAGTGCTAGTACTTTTCAGGCTCGCAGCAGTATAGGTTCAGCTTGCCACACCCAGACTTACGCTACTATCGCCTTTTATCTCGGATAGCTCTACATCAAGACCGGCCAGCCTTACTCCTGGCTGCACCCTGTTTGCCCTAGCAAAAATATCTTCTAACTCATCCAGCACCTCACCCGGTGGATTATCAGGATCGCGCGGCAGCACTTTCAACGGATTGAAGACGGAGTGATGACCAAGCCGAACGGGTGTATTTGTATCTGGAAGGGTTGCAGCGAGCAGCTCTGCATACTCCTCGTCAGGCACAACAGAGGCAATACGATCATAGCTGGCCATGATTCGTGTAATTTCACCTGTTATGACTTTCGATGGATATGTTGTAATCATAGAAAAATTAAGTTAACTAGCAATGCAGAGGCTCTATTTCATCCTCAGATTACATTATAGCATAATGCTTGTGCTATTGTCAAGTTTAATGTGCAATCCTATACAACTTACCTGTGACCCAGATAAATATCCGCCAGATGGCGGATATTTACAGATTTACTCAGACTAAAACTACTTGCGGACGAGTTTGACGATCCACAGCAGTACGCAGGCACCCAAAACGGCGACCAGCATGCTATACAGGTTAAATCCGGTCACTTCGCTTTTGTTGATGAGCGACATGATCCAACCACCAATGACCGCACCGGCAATACCGACGATAATGTTCATCAGCGCGCCCTGCTGTTCATTTGTTTTCATGATGATGGATGCAATCCAGCCCGCTATTGCACCAAAGATGATCCAAGCTATGATTCCCATTAGTGTTGTTCCTCCTGCTTAGTTGTATTTATATTATACCTCTAACGGTCAATGATGGTATCGGGAGGTATCGGCAGACCTAGATCACGCAGCCCAGCCAGCTGAACATCCAGAAAAAAGTCGGCAACAAACTTATCGCCTTTTTCTTCCATCTCTAACAACCTATCTATGGATGCGTATCCCGCTTCAATAACCTCGCCTTCAGCTGGATCAAACGCGGGAACCTCGTTAGTTCTACCAAGATATCTGAAACTATAAAACCCGTAAGGATTAACCCCTCTGGCAACTAGGCGCATGCTTAAAGGCTCAACCCCAACCTCCTCCTTTATCTCTCTCCTAGCAGCTACCTCTGGGGTTTCACCGGTTTTTATACTACCACCAGCATGATCAATCATGTTCGGCTCAAATCTCTTAGATGGGTGACGCTTGTGGTAAAGAACCTCGTTATTATCGTTTATGAGTACCGTAAATGTCACCCCCATCCATGGACCAGCAAAGCCCTCAACCAAACGGGCCTGTTCTGCTTTAGCTCTTGGCACGACTCTTTCAACTACATTGCCACTAGCATCATACAAGTCCACAAATTCACTCATGAAGCAAGTATAACACAGGGGGTGAGTTATTTCTCGTCGACGACTTCGCCTTCTACGGGTTCGTCTTTGTCTTTTTTCTTGTCATTATCTTCGTTCTCGTCATCCTTCGCTGAAGCTTCGGACGATTCCGCTGCTGACGCAGCTTCATACATCTTGGCGCCGATTGGCATGATTTTGTCGGATAGGGCTTTGCCGGCGGCTTCGAGGGTATCTTTGTCAGCTTTGTCGTCGGCGCTTACCTTTTTGGCAGCTTCGATAGCTTCGTCGAGCACCTTTTTGTCCTCGTCGCTGATTTTGTCACCATTGTCGCTCTTGAGCTTCTCGGCGCTGTAGATAGCGCTTTCTAGGCCGTTGCGCGCGTCTACGCTCTCGCGGCGCTTCTTGTCTTCTTCGGCGTGGGCTTCGGCGTCTTTGGCCATTTTTTCCACCTCTTCTTTACTCAGACCAGAGCTGCCCTGAATAGTAATGCTCTGCTCTTTGCCAGAACCCTTGTCTTTGGCGGTGACATTGAGGATACCGTTGGCATCAATGTTGAATGTCACCTCAATCTGCGGCACACCGCGCGGTGCTGGCGGGATTCCGTCCAGCACAAACCGGCCAAGACTCTTGTTATCGCTCGCAAACTCGCGCTCGCCCTGCAGGACATGGATTTCTACCTGATTCTGGTTGTCTGCCGCTGTACTAAATACCTCTGATTTGCTGGTCGGAATGGTAGTATTGCGCTCAATCAGCTTGGTGCTGACGGAACCCATGGTTTCGATACCAAGGCTCAGTGGCGTAACGTCAAGCAACAAAACATCTTTGACATCACCCTGCAGTACGCCGCCCTGGATAGCCGCGCCGATGGCGACGACTTCATCAGGATTGACGCCCTTCATCGGGTCCTTGCCAAAGATTTTCTTAACCTGCTCCTGCACGGCCGGCATGCGTGTCATTCCACCGACAAGTACAACAGCGTCGATATCGCTGGCCTTGAGACCAGCGTCTTTGAGTGCTTTTTCGCATGGTTCGCCCGTCTTGGTAATCAGGTCGCCCACCAGGCTCTCTAGCTTGGCGCGAGTCAGTTTGTGCTCAAAATGCTTCGGCCCGTCGGCATCTGCAGTCAGGAACGGTAGGTTGACGTTGACTTCGTTGGCGGTAGACAGCTCAATCTTGGCCTTTTCGGCCTCGTCGCGCAGGCGCTGCATGGCGGCATTGTCGCCGCTGATGTCCATGCCGTGCTCTTTTTTGAACTCATCGGCAAAGTAGTTGATGATGACGCGGTCGAAATCGGCGCCGCCCAGGTGCGTATCGCCATTTGTAGACTTCACTTCAAAGACGCCATCGCCCAGCTCCAAAATAGAGACGTCGAACGTACCGCCGCCGAGGTCATAGACTGCAATCTTCTCGTCTGATTTGCTGCCTTTGTCAAGGCCGTACGCCAAAGCTGCGGCAGTCGGCTCGTTGATAATACGCTTGACCTCGAGGCCTGCGATCTTGCCAGCATCTTTGGTGGCCTGGCGCTGGCTGTCGTCAAAGTAGGCAGGGACAGTAATAACTGCTTCGGTCACTGGCTGGCCGAGATACGCCTCGGCATCAGTTTTGAGTTTGCCAAGGATCATGGCGCTGACCTCTTCTGGGCTGTATTCTTTGTCACCCATCTTGACCTTGACACCGTTGCCGCTCTTGACGATCTCGTAGCCCATAAGCTTGAGATCGCGCTGAACCTCTTTGTCGCTGAATTTGCGGCCAATGAGCCGCTTGACTTCATAAATAGTGTTCTTGGGGTTGGTCACCTGCTGGCGGCGGGCCAGCTGGCCGACCAAACGCTCGCCGTTCTTATTGACCGCCACGACAGACGGCGTCGTGCGCGCGCCCTCGGCGTTTGTAATAATATCAGCCTTACCCGACTGCATTGCAGCCATGGCGCTGTTTGTTGTACCTAAGTCTATACCAATTATCTTGCCCATCTAGAAATTCTCCTTGTTTAGCAATTCAAGCATCAGAGTGCTAGAAACATGGTAGCACAAATGAAATTAGCACTCAATACCCTTGAGTGCTAATTTACACTTTTTGGTTGCTTTTTTATTATGTTTATGCTATAATCATACATATGATTAGTCTGCAGCCAGGCGAAGTAATTGTTGCCAGAGAACTGTTGCCCCCAGAGTTAGCCCGACACATCGGCTCTTCACTCCTGTCCGACATGCAGCGGTTGGGGCCGCTTGCCTCTTATGGACGACAAAATTGGATATATGGCGCCCCTGCGCTTAGTAACGGGAATCTTGTGTTAACAGACGCACTTGCACCGCTAGCGTTGGCCGAGCAGGCAATGAGGGCTGTTCGGCCTCAGGAGGAGCTTGGTATTTCGAGTCTTGCGGCGACATATATGTCAGATGAGATTGCTCGCTACGAATGGCATGTCGACACTAGGCCGGATATCCGCGCGGTCATCAATGTGAGTCCGGTTCCCGCAGAAGCACTGGTGGCCAACAGTCACCCGAGACTGAGCAATGCAGCAGCAGGCATCCTCTTGGATGTTCCGCCTACCGAGCGTATTACCAAACTTATTTTGGACCCAGGTGACGCATATTTTCTGAACAATCAGACGCCCATAGACCTTAGAACCCCACACAGTACCACCCCCGGCTCAAAAGGCAGAATCGCTTTGCGTTATACGTTCGAATACCCGGGTTTCCAAGACATAACTCTCAACCTGCCGTCACACAGCGAAAAGATTATTTCTCAACCAAGCCTAGAAGATGTACTCGCTAGCCTTGGACGCGAACCATTGCCGGCCTGATGACTTCGTCGCCGAGTTTGTAGCCGGCTTGGAGTTCTTCACTGACCAGCTCTGGGCCATCGCCCTCTTCGTGGCTGACGGCATTGTGCACAGCCGGGTCAAACGGTTCGCCGACTGTTTTGATACGCTCTACGCCAAGCTTGGCAAGCGCGTCTTCAAACTGCTTCACCACGCCTTGCACGCCCTTGATGTAGTCGTGCTGCTCCAAGTCTTTTGGTATATGTTTGAGCGCACGCTCAAAGTTATCAATGGTGGGCAGCAGCTCCTTCACCACAGTCGCTTTATAAAATGAACCAAGCTTGATGCGGTCCTCTTCGGCCCGCCTTCGTACATTTGTAGCGTCGGCCCTCTCGCGCTGCAAGGCCTCTGTCAGCTCTGCAATCTGCTGCTCCAATTCCTCTATTTTTGGTTTTTTGGTCATAGCTCTCCTTGCACTTCTTCCTCTAATCCTGGATAGACGTTATCAAGGGCTATAGTCGAAAGCCTCGCTACCCTTCGCCAATTAATACCGAATGACTCAAACATTTTTCGCGCCTCTGCTCCTGCATAGGTTCGCGCCCCATCACGCTCTGATATACTAATTCGCCAGGTCTCCTCAAAGGTCTGAATCATTACTTCATCCTCTAACGCCCTGAAATCAATGCCCATTACAACACCTCCTCGAGAGCCCGGCCGGCGCGTGCTACTAGGGCCGTGACGTCGCGGTAGCTCTGGCGGGTCGGGCCAAGAAT
>CAZXOA010000006.1:43963-61020 GCA_964642275.1 uncultured Candidatus Saccharibacteria bacterium
TACCGATATAACTGCGGTCTGAATACGGGCTGCGGAATTTGCTGATAATAAGCGTGCAGCCTGCACCGCCGCCTATCGGATTTTCGCGTCCGATATACACGCTTAACGGGTCATTGGGCGCGGCTTCTTTTAGCCATGGCTCGAGATTATCAAGCAAACGCGCGACCTCTTGTACCTGGCCGGGGTGCAAGAACTCAGGCTGGCCGAACAGATTGCTCAGGCCGCTCATATACAGCTGATCGCCGATGGTCGCAAGCCCAAGATTATGCGTCAGCTCGACGAGCGTATCAACTGCATTGCGGATAGTGCGCTCCGGCATACCGCCGTGCTGGATGCGCGTAGCAATTGCTCTTTCGCCGCGGCGTTCGGGTAATTCTTTGGCCTCTTGCTGCTGCGCAAGCTGGTTTACATAAAAACGGTAACCCTTGTCTGTGGGAATACGACCGGCACTGGTGTGCGGCTGCTCTATATAGCCAAGCCGTTCCAGTTCGGCCATTTCGGCCCGGACCGTAGCACTAGAGACACCAAAAAGCTTCGCTAACAAGCTGCTGCCCACGGGGCTTGCTACCTCGGCATATTGTTCAACTATAGAAAGTAGGATTGCCTGCTGTCGCTCTGTCATGATGCTTATATCTTACCCTTTTAGCACTCGTATGTCCAGAGTGCTACTAGAGTATCAGATGGGCTATGTGCAATAACTCCATGAGCAAAAGATTAGCAAAGCGCTATGGACAGTACACCATACCAGCGACATAGGGCGTGGCCAATCGCGCATCTTTCGCGCATTGCGTTATGGCGCATTGCACGTAACATAGACTATTCCGCAGGAGCCAGGCGGAACTCGATATAGCCGTTGCCGCTGGCCGTCATATCGTTCTCGACCACCTCTACAAGCTCGGGGTTGCTTATGGTGCCCTGCTCGGCCTCGACAGACACGCGCTCGCTGCCCGCCATAGAATGGTACACAGCCGTCGGTACAAACACAGCCAGCAGAACAAGCCCGCTGGCAAAGACTGCTACGAGCGTATAGCGGTTTCGATTGACAACATCCTCGAAGTGCAGCTCAAAATCACCTGTTACCACCTCGGGTTTGTGTTTTTCGCGTTTTATCTTGTTGTTTCGACGCAAGATTGCCATAACCGTATTTTACAGGGCAGAGGGCCAGGAGCAAAGGGCAGGGGTATTTTAGGAAGGCTCCTCTGCTCTTTATCCTAAGCTCTTTGCCCTAAGTACAGCTGGATATCTATTGCAAGTTGTTCGGCATGGTCGCGGCCAAGCTCTTGCTTGACACTGTCGGGGGTACGGCCGTTGGCCAGCTCGTCGACCGCTACGGCAGCTTCGTGGATTTCGTTATTGATAACAAACTGGTAATAATCAGCCGCAAGAGCACGAGCAATCTCTTCTTGAGCACTTTCGAGCCGCCGCCTCACCTCATCCTCTGGCATTTCACCGCGGCCGCGCAAACGCTGCATCCAGATATCGAACGTCGGCGGCAGAAGAAATATAAATAACGCGTCCGGCTTTTGCCTGAAGATATTCTCGGCGCCCTCTACCTCTATTTCATCTATGGCAATGAGGCCTGAACGGCGGGCCGTATCCAGCTCGGCAATGCTGATTCCCGATACCTGCTGTCCGTGAATTACTGCAGCCTCTAAAAATTCTCCTTCTTGGAGTCTCTGTAAAAACTCTTCTTCGGCCGTAAACCAGTACTCTACCCCGTCCTGCTCCATAACGCCGTTGTTTGCGCGCGGCTTTCTGGTGGTGTTCGAGACCACAAAATGATAACGACCCGTTTCTACCAAGAGGTTTATGAGCGTATTGCGGCCCGCGGCGGTCGGCCCCACCATAAGAACAAAGTGCGTATCGTGTAAAATAGTATTGCTAGCTTTGCTCGGCTGGTAATTTTTCAAAACTTTTTGAAATTCAGCAATACGAACAAGCCTGTTCACGTTTTCCATGAACAAATTATAGCCAAAAACAGTGGAAAAATCAAGGAGATAACAGATGAGGCCAGCGCCAGACTTTGCATTACAAGACCAAGATGGAAACACCCATTCACTCAAAGACTATGCCGACCGCTGGCTGGTGGTCTATTTCTACCCAAAAGACGATACACCCGGCTGCACCACCGAAGCCTGCGACTTTCGCGACGCACGTGATGCAGTTGCTGAATTTGGCAACGCGGCAGTCATTGGTATCAGTAAGGATTCTGTAAAATCACACAAGAAATTTGCTGATAAACACGAACTGAACTTCACCCTGCTCAGTGATCCTGAGCATACCACCATTGAAGCTTTTGGGGCCTGGGGGCCGAAGAAGTTCATGGGCCGAGAGTTCCTCGGTATCAAACGAAACA
Source organism: uncultured Candidatus Saccharibacteria bacterium (assembly GCA_964642275.1). Classification (GTDB taxonomy): domain Bacteria; phylum Patescibacteriota; class Saccharimonadia; order Saccharimonadales; family JACDBH01; genus CAZXOA01. The sequence goes on from CAZXOA010000006.1 coordinate 46,320, forward strand.
CCTATATCATCAACCCTGATGGCCAGATAGTGAAAGAGTACGAGAATGTGCAGCCAAAAACCCACGTGGCCGAGATCATCCGCGACCTAAAAGCCCTCCAAAAAAGTTAGATGTTCCTACTGCCAAGAACCAGTGCATCTTCTTGTAACCAAGAAGCAAGTTACTACTTTTCCTTGTTGAAAAGTAGCCAAAAAACACTGGGCCAAAGCCTGCCGTGACTCGGCCAGTTGTCAAAAGACACAATGCAAACGTGGACTCCCTGTGGTCGGCCCCGATAGCTTCTTAAGCGGAGTATCGGGGCTAACACGTTTGCAGATATTGTGTTTTTGAACAACGTCCGAATCAGGGCAGGTTTTGATGCCCAGACCCGGAAATCTGAAGCCGCCCTATGGCGGCGTTATATATAGCACCGCTGGCAAGCCAGCGGTTTCTGCTTGTCTTCCCGGCTTTCAGAAAACAGATTCATGGGCCGACAGGATGACAAGTTGTTTATTCTTTCGAGGACTGTTTGACGGCCGTTAGGCCTAGTTCCGCAGAAAGCTAATTTGTCAGCCTGCTCGGGTCTGAGTCTCGTTTTTTGAACTGCCGGTCAGTCTTTTGGCTTCTTTTCTGCTGACACAGAAAAGAAGCTGTTTGGTTCTTTACATAAAGAACGTCTGTGATTTGCTTTAGATCAGTTAGCGAATCGTTCGCTGCAAGTGTTCATAGAGCGTCGCGGCGGCACTGCGAGCACGGGCCGAAGCCGTCTGATCAACTGCTCCGCGTGCCACTGCTTGCAGCGAAGCAACGGCGGAACCGAGGTCATCATTCAGAATAAATACATAGGATGCGTCCGCTAGAGCAACCCTGAGCGATTCCTTGGCCTCAAGCAAGCGCGATTCAAGATCTTTATCCCGGTGGGTACTAATACGCTTCATCCATTCGGTGTGATTAGGCGGGACAATATACACGGGGATAACCGAGGCGAAGCCAAGCGAGCGGAACACCGGTAAAACCGAAGCGATGAGCGACATCGCGCAGGCACCGCTCGCTGGGTATGAGCTCGCCTTGGTGCCATATACCTCAGTGCCGCGCTGCACGACATATTGTACGTATTCGCCGCGCTCGATTTCGCCCAAGAGATTATCCAGGTCTGTGCGGAAATTATAGTCCCGTCCCTGTATCTCGCCGTCGCGCGGGGCACGGGTGGTATCGCCAATCACAAACGGCAGGCCCGACTGCCTCACCACCGTGGATTTACCAGCGCCTGTCGGCCCGACCACTGCAATGAGCTTGATGTGCTGAAGTTGTGCAAGCACCGCCTCGTTCGCACGATAATCGGCCTGTTTTTGCGTCAACGATACAATAGCTGTCTGTTTGTCCATACTTATGCTTATTGTAGCAACAAAACCCAAAAAGCGTAACTGTCTTCAAGGAGTTATTTAGTCCCGTTTGAGCATGACAGTAAAGGCTTCGGCAGGGATGTCTACTTTGCCGAAGCGCTTGAGGCGCTCCTTGCCCTTTTTCTGCTTGGCAAGCACTTTCTTTTTGCGTGATACATCACCGCCATACAAGCCGCTCGTCACATCCTTGCGGTAGGCGCTGATGTCTTCGCGGGCGATGAAGCGCCCGCCAATGCCGGCTTGCAAGGCCACCTGGAAGTTTTGGCGGGGAATCACCTCTTTGAGCTTTTCAACCGTTTCGCGGCCAAGCTTCATAGATTCAGACCGGTGGGCCATGACGCTGAGCGCGCCCACCATGTCGCCTGCCACATAGAAATCCACCCGAACCAAATCTTCCTGCCGGTAATCGTCCAGTTCGTAGTTAAACGATCCGTAGCCGCTGGTGACGCTCTTGAGCTGGTCATAAAAATCCGTCAGCAGATTGGCCAGCGGCGCCTCAAAGGTTATAAGCGCCAACTGGGCATCGACAAAGCTCAGGCCCTTTTGCAGCCCGCGCTTGTTTGAAATAAGCTGTATCACGGCGCCGACATAATCTTTTGGCACCACAATCTCGCCGTTGATCCACGGCTCAGCAATAGATTCAATCTTGGCCGGATCTGGCAGAGCCGAGGCAGACTTGATATCCAGCTCTTCGCCGTTTAGAAGCTTGACATGGTAATCAGTACTTGGGTTGGTGACGATAAGACTCAGGTCATACTCGCGCTCCAGCCGCTCGCGCACAATATCCATGTGGAGTAGTCCCAAAAAGCCCACGCGCACGCCAAATCCCAGCACCGGCGAATTCTCTGGCTCGTACTGCAGGGCTGAATCGCTGAGCGACAGCTTTTCTATAGCTTCCTTGAGATCGTTATAAAATTCGTTGCTTTCCGGAAAAATCCCAGCGTAGACAAATGGTTTGACCTCTTTATAACCCGGCAGCGGTGCAGCGGCAGGCTTCTTGGTAAGCGTCACTGTATCGCCCACCTTAGCCTCGCGTGTAGACTTGAGATTGGTCACGATATAGCCAATTTCACCGGTGTCAATACTTGCGTCAGGCGACATACCAGGGTTCAGATGTCCGACCTCAAGCGCCAGCCCTTGGCTGCCGGTGCCCATCATAGTAATCTCGCCGGCCTTTGGCAATACGCCGTCCTTTACTCGCACGTACAAAACAACCCCGCGGTAATCATCATAGTAACTATCAAATATTAACGCCCTGGTTGGCTCATCGGCTTTGCCTTGTGGCGGATCAACCTGCTCTACAACTGCATCCAGCACCGCATCGACACCCTGCCCCGTCTTGGCGCTGATGTGCAGGATCTCGCTTGGGTCGCAGCCGAGTAGGCTCACTACCTCAGCCGTCACGCGCGGCACATCTGCCGCTGGCAGATCAATTTTGTTGAGTACCGGGATAATCTTGAGATCGGCCGCAATAGCCAAATACACATTGGCCAATGTCTGTGCCTGAATACCTTGGCTAGCATCCACAACCAGAATCGCGCCTTCGCACGCCTCGAGGCTGCGCGACACTTCATAGCTAAAGTCAACGTGACCGGGCGTATCAATAAGGTTCAGCTCGTACTCCTTGTACCGCATCTGTACAGGTGTCAGCTTGATAGTGATACCCTTTTCACGCTCCAGGTCCATCTTGTCCAGCAGCTGGGCCTTCATCTCGCGCTTCTGCACCGTACCCGTCAGTTCCAAAAGCCTATCAGCCAGCGTAGACTTGCCATGGTCAATATGAGCAATAATACAGAAATTTCGTATGTGATTCTGGTCCATTAGACCATAATTTTAACAGATAACTACCTCTGTTACCAGTCAATCTTAATTGGTTTGAGAATCAGCTTGCCGTACTGCTTCAGCTTACGCACAACCGGCTCGGCCTCTTCCAGCCCGAACAAAGAAGATAACCCGACATGTACAATAGCCGTTGCCGACGTGATGAGCCCGAGCTTCACGCCAAGCGTCATGAAGCCGACATCACCAATCTGCAGCGGGAACAACTGCACCATAATATACGCCGTAACCACGCTGAACCCCGTGACTGACATAATGCGCCACACGCCCCCTAGGAACTCCTTGTCAAAGAGTTTGACATCCTTGTAGGTCATAATCGCCGACAGCACAAATACCTCTGTTGCTGCCACGATTGACTGCGCCATCGCCAGGCCTGCTACTCCGTAGCTATCCGGCCGTGACAGACGCCATGCCAGGAAGATATTGAGTGCAATTGCAAATATCGATACGAACAACGGCGTCCATGTGTCTTTTTGCGCATAAAAGTAACGCGAAACAATTGCATAGACAACCCTGAAGAATATAGCCACGCAGAGAAATCCCAGTATGGCCGCGATCTCAGGCGCATGGTCAGTGAAGATAATACGAGCCAAATACCCGCGGGCAAAGAATACAATCACCACAACTGGTACCGTAATCCAGATCATTGTGCGGAGCACCTGTAAAAATTCCTTGCGGAACAAATCCCTGCGCCCCTGTGCAAGACGCTCGGTCATTCGTGGAAACGCAGCGGTCGAAATGGCTGACCCAACTAAAAGAATTGGTGCCATGTGCAGCGTATAGGCATTCTCGTAGTAGGTAATGTAGTTTTGCCCCAGCCGGTCGGCAAAACGGGTCTCGACCATTGAGTTGATAGAATCCATCCCCTGGTCAATCGACCGGGGAGGCAGCTGCCTGAGGATCACGCGGAAATCAGCCGTAAAGCGAATAGTCGGCTTCCAGCGGTATTTAAGCCCGTTCATACCAAAGAACACGACAAGCAGCTGCAGTATCGCGCCCACGAGCGCACCCACGCCCAGTCCGACAACACCCAGCCCCCATGGACCGCCGCTGCTGTCATTCGCCTGGCTAAAGATCACTGCTGACAAAATGATAGACAAGTTATAAAGCAGAGGGGCAATCGCATAGAAAAAGAAGCGTCCCACTACCTGTTGTGTCGCAGTCAAAATACCTGTCAGAGTGAATAATAACGGATTGAATGCAATGAGGCGCATAATTGTCACGACATCTGCAAAGTGCTCCGGGTTTGTCTCGCGCATATTTGGTGTAATCAGCCCGGCCAGCGGCTCTGCAAACACAACCAAAATAACCCCGACGATGCCCATCAGGATAGCCAGTAGGTTTAGCAGACTGGTCGACAGCTCCCACGCACCTTTGCGATCGCTCTTCTCAAGCCTGTCGGCAAGCACAGGAATAAAAGCCACGCCAAGCGCGCCGGCTGCAATAGTAAAGAAGAAAAAGTCAGGAATCTTGAAGGCGGCAAAGAATACGTCCGTCACACCATCGAAGTTAGCGTTGACATATTTAACACGCAACAGCCCCAGGACCTGTCCAATAAGCGCGGTTGCTGCCAGCAGCCACGCAGCATTCGCAATCGACAGCTTCCTATTGGCACGTTTCAAGAGTTTGCTTCGCATTTGTCTCTATTATAGACTTCTGCGCTATCTGATTGCCAGCAGAAATAGGGTAAATACTTATTGACATTCCATCAAGCTTATGCTACAATGGGTACTGTATAGGATTATACCCTGTACGCACATTACTAGCTCTCTGTTAGATAGCCCCACCGAACAGGTTCGGCGGGGACCCCGCTTACTCTGGTATGCAGGTCTGTTGGAAATTGCTCCCTAGTTGGTTTCTTTTTGTAGCTGGAATAAAGTGCTGAAATAATTCAGCTTTCTACTCCAGTTACGAACTTCTGGAAACCAACCTGAGTCTTTGACTCACAACCAAGGAGTAATCCAATGACTACCATCGACACCAACCTCAGCACGATCAACCTGCACCAGTTCCTCGACGAGATCTACGAGATTGACCCACTGGCGGCCGTCCGCATTGCCAACAAGTGGGGCAACCCAAGTGAAGTCGGCGACGAAAGGTACGAAGCTGCGTGGAACATCGTTTCGCGACAGACGGTCGTACCCAACTGTCCGCGCTGCTACTGGCCCGTTCTCGACGACGACCTGCACACCAAGTGCGATGCCGAACTGTCCGAGATGGACAACATGGGCGATGACTCGGACTTCTGGTCTGAGGCTCGCTGCGGCGGTGACCAGCCCGGCTTGATGGTCGATGATGTGCCCGATGACTTCATCGAGCATGACGAGGTCGACGACTCCTACGATGACCAGGGTGATGGCTGCCCGCACTGCGGCTCGCACGCGTGCAACACGTGGGATTGCCAGCAGTAACGGCACAGACAGAGAGCTGCCGGTCGGGTGGAATTGATTTTGGGCATTAGCTCAACTTCTCCTCCACTCGTCCGGCATCTCACCAGAGCAGATAAACGAATTTATCTGCTCTGGTGAGTAATAAAGAAAGTACCCCGGCCAAGGCCGGGGTTTCTGCTTTTAAGGCGCATTCAGTGCAAAACTGATGGAAAATACCTTCCGAGCGACGAGTCCAGCAGCAAGCCAGCCCAAAACTCCTACCAAAGTAGCTTGGAGTTTTGGGCCGATCCCCTCGTGGGTCGTTCTTGCTGTGCGGCGCACGGAAGGTATTTTTCAATCATGTTTTTGGACTGGCGCGAGTTTTTTGGGTTCCGTTTTTGTCGATACAAAAATGGAACGACTTGCTTCTTCGTCTGAAGAAGTTTAAGAAAGATTTGGTTCTTCACCGGAAGAATGTTTGCGAAGGCTTAGTAAAGCGCAGCTTCTTTTGGCATTCGAGAACCCTCAAGTATAGAAAGCACTTCCTCTGCCTCCACCGTTTCCTTCTTCAAAAGAGCATCCTTCAGCTCCTCAAGCTTGCCAGGATTCGCCTTGATAACCTGGCGCGCACGGGTGGCAGCCTCGGTAATCAGACTTTCGACTTCGTCATCAATCAGCTTGGCAGTGTCGTCGCTGAACTGCTTTTCGTGCACCATGCGCTCCATCATCATACCTTCCTCGACATGGAAGACCTGGTTGCGCAGTTTGCCCTTGCCCATACCCTGGTTTACCACCATTTCGCGGGCAAGTTCGGCAGCTTTCTGCAGGTCTGAACCCGCGCCGGTTGTCACATGGTCTTCGCCATACTTGACTTCTTCGGCAATACGGCCGCCAAGCATCCGCGCCAGAATATCCTTGTACTCGACAACGCTGTGGTAGCTCCTATCCTCTGGCGGAATAAACCAGGTTACACCGCCAGTGCCGCCGCGCGGGATAATGGTCACTTTGTGCACCATATCACTGTCGGGCAGGACGTGGCCGACGATAGCATGGCCGGCTTCGTGATAGGCGGTCATTTCTTTTTCTCGCTCGGACATGATTTTGCTCTTGCGCTCGGGGCCAATAGCGACTTTTTCGAAAGCGCCGGTGACATCAGCCTGGGAAATCTCCTGACGGTTATCACGTGCAGCCAGAATTGCGGCTTCGTTGGCGATATTACCTAGGTCTGCACCGCTGCTGCCCGCAGACTTGGCAGCCAGCGCGTCGAGGTCGACATTCTTGGCCAGCGGCTTCTTGGCAAAATGAATCTTGAGGATTGCCTCGCGGTCCTTGCGGTCCGGCAGACCAATATTGACGCGGCGGTCAAAACGGCCGGGGCGGAGCAGGGCAGGATCGAGCACATCGGCGCGGTTGGTTGCAGCCAGCACAATCACGTTTGCACCCTGTTCAAACCCGTCCATCTCGACCAGAATCTGGTTGAGCGTCTGTTCGCGCTCATCATGCCCGCCGCCCATTCCTGAGCCGCGCTTGCGGCCGACAGCATCGATTTCGTCGACAAAGATAATGCACGGCGCGTTCTTTTTGGCCTTGGCAAACAAGTCGCGCACACGGCTGGCGCCGACACCCACGAACATTTCCACAAACTCAGAACCGCTGATGCTAAAGAATGGCGTGTCAGCCTCGCCGGCCACGGCGCGGGCCAGCATGGTCTTACCGGTACCCGGAGGGCCCACTAGCAGCACGCCCTTTGGAATCTTGGCGCCCAGTGTTTCGAACTTTTTGGGGTATTTCAAGAACTCTACAACTTCTTGCAAGTCCTGCTTGGCTTCGTCGGACCCGGCAATGTCTTTGAACACCACTTTGTTCTTTTCATTACCATACAGCTTGGCGCGGCTCTTGCCGAAGCTCATGGCCTGGTTGCCCTGCCCCTGCGCACTCCTGAGCATAAAGAACAGGATAAAGCCGATGAGAATCACCGGCAGCAGTGCAATCCCCAGCTGCGCCCAGATACCGCCGCCCTGCTCGGCTGGCCGGAACTCAATCGTCACTTGGCTGGTATCGATACCATCATCGGCGATAGTGGCATTTGGATCACGCTGTGATTTGAGCGTTGGCTCATCTTTGCCGTCTTCGATAATTTCTACGCTCGAACCGCTGATGATAAGCTTCTCGAACTTGCCTTCGTTAGCCTCGGATACGATCTGGCTGTACGGACGGTTTTCGAGCTGGCTCGGCTGGTTGTAGGCCGCGTAGACAACGGCGCCAATCAAGATAAGCATGGCAACAAAACCAAAGTTCTTGATACTGCGCTTCTTGTCACCGCTGCCCTGATTTTTGTTAGGACGGAATGGTTTTTTGGAATCCACTAAAACTCTCCACTTACTTCAGTTTGTAACACTCTCAGTCATAGGCCCTCGACGCACAGAGCGTTTTGGCCATATGGCATCATTATAACCTTCGGTTGAAATGAAACTCGTTCGGAACAGATTGAGCAAGCTCATCTGTTCTTCACTACCATTTCATTATACAGATGCACCTACTGGATGACTACTGGACAATACGCACAAATTCGGCATTTTTCTTACCAAAGCTTATCTTTGCAGATGCATCGAGCAAAATCTCGGTCCGCGGGGCGGCAGTGCGGATAGCCACCGTCACTCTGTCTACCAGCCAGCGGCTGAACCCGCGTTTGCCATTGGCCCGCAGCCACTCTGCTACGAGTTCGGTAGCAACCCTGTATGGCAACGAGATGACATCCTGGCGGCGCAGTGCTGTGCGGCTTGGCTGCAGGTGCAGAATTGTCTCGAGGTGCTGATCGATAGCCCGGTTAAGATCACGCTGGCGATGTAGCAGCGCCACCAGCTTGTTGTAGTTGCCAGGTGATTTTGCCTTGGCCTTTTTTATCACGCTGTGACGGACGTAGTTACGGCGGTATTTCTGATCGGTGTTGGTAGTATCTTCATGCCATGTCAGGCTATTGGCTTCGGCATATGATGTGAGCCGCTCTTTGGGTACGTGCAGCAGCGGCCGCACCAGACCATCGCGCGAAGACAACGATGACAGGCCTTTACGACCCGTACCTCGCACCATATTGAGAATAGCCGTCTCTATCACGTCATCGTGGTGGTGTGCCGTGATAATCGCCCGGGCATTGGCGTGGGCCTGCACTTTGCGCAAGAACTCATAGCGAGCCCGCCTGGCCGCGTCCTCGCTAGCACCCTCGCCAAGCCGTCCCTCTTCATACACATACGGAAGTCTGAGCGCCTGTGCTACCTCGTGCACATGCAGCCTGTCTATGTGCGAATCGCTGCGGATACCATGATCAAAATGCGCCACTGTGAAGCGCAGGCCATTGCCTTTTTCGACATGCTTGGCCGCCAGCATGTGCATCAGCGCCATACTGTCCACGCCGCCGCTGACAGCAACGATATAATGCCCTGGCTCAAGCCGAATCAGTTTTGCAACATCCATTACCTATATAATAAGCCAAGACACTATGAAACGCTTATACTTTGTCCGCCACGGCCTGACCGATGCAAACGTTAAGAGAATATGGAGCGGACACTTTGACACCCTTCTTGTTGATGAGGGACGCCTTCAAGCAGCACACGCGGGCCAGCAGCTGCTTGACCAGCATATCAGCATCGATCTCATAATCACGTCCCCTTTGCTGCGCACGCAGGAAACCGCTCGAATCATAGCCGAAGCTATCAACTACCCTGTCGAACAGATTCTCACCGAACAGCTACTGATAGAGCGAACGTTTGGAGTACTGGAGGGAAAGTTGAGTGATGATTTCTTCCAGACAAACACGTACCCCGACGTTGACAGCGTCAAAGGTGCAGAAACAATTGAGAATCTTCAATCACGAGCACAGCTTCTGCTTGAAGCTATGAAAAAGCGGCCCGAGGATACTATCCTCCTTGTCGGACACGGCGCGTTTGGCCGGGCAATCAGACGATCCGCACAAGGTCGTCCACATACAGAAGAATACGCAGACGGTTGGGAAAACAACTACATTAAGAACGCTGAGATTATCCGGCTTTTGTAGCAGCAATCTCTTCTTCGGTAAAGTCGCCTTCCGGATGAATAAGGTCTGGGGAGCGATCAGGTAAGAACCTGTATGCAATACATGCCGCAACAAATATCAGTACTGCACTAATTGTTAATGAAAAATGATAGCCGCTCATCCACGCATCCTTGGCAGCGTCTGCCAAGACAGCTCCACCCTCGCCAGTCATACTGTGTGCAACCTGCAAGGCGCCTGCTAGTGACTGTTCAGCCATGGTCCTGGCCGCGTCAGGGAGACCAGCCACTGCAGCAACAATCTTGCTGCTGTACTGTGATGCCAACAGACTGCCAAGCACCGCAATACCCAGAGCTCCGCCGAGCTCACGGGTCGTATCATTCATAGCAGATCCCATACCAGCACGATTGCGCGGGACCGATGACATCAGCAGATCGGTTGTAGGCGACATTGCAAAACTCATACCAAGCGCCAAAACTACCATATTCAGAATCACAAACAGGAAAGACGTGTCGGCTGTAACCTGTGACATCAGAAATGTTCCCAGTGCCACGATAAACATACCAGCCGCAACGGTACGGCGCTTGCCAAACCTGTCGACAACTTTTGGTGACTGCGGCGCGCAGATCATCATAGTAAACGCCACCGGCAACATGCGAACAGCTGCTTCCATTGGTGTGAAGCCGAACACTAGCTGCAGCAGCTGGCTCATATTAAAGAAAATACCCATGAGCGAGAAGAATACCAAAGTCAATACTAGTGCGCTCACCCCAAAGGCCGGCTTCCTGAATAGCTTAACGTCCAGCATCGGCTGCTTGTTGCGCCGCTCCCACCATATAAACCCAGCCAGAGCAGAGACGCCGAGCAGACCCACAGACAGGGTCTGCATACTGAGCCAGCCATTGTGCGGCGCCTCAATAATTGCGTACACCAGCGCCACCAGACCAACAATCGATAGACCCGCACCAACCGGATCAAGCGGCGAATGGTCGGGATCAGCTGTCCGCGGCACCAAAAATACGCCCGCTAGCAGTGTCACAATAATGAGCGGCACATTGATCAAAAATACTGCATGCCAGCTAAAGTGTTCGAGTATAAAGCCGGTGATCAGCGGGCCGAAGGCCACACCGCCGCCGCTTACGCCCGCCCACACACCCACAGCCTTAGGACGCTCATCGGGCGGAAATATATTGGTCAAGATAGACAAGGTTGCCGGCATAATCATTGCGCCAGCCAGGCCCATAACAGCGCGGGCGGCAATCAGTTGGTTGGCAGTATCGGCATATATTGCAGCATAGAGCGAACCGCTCGCAAACAGCACTAGCCCTGCCTGCAGGATACCCTTGCGTCCGAACCGGTCGCCCAGCGCGCCCATAGTAAAGAGCATGCCCGCAAAAACCAGCGAATACGAGTCAACCAGCCACTGCAGCTGAGCATTGCTGGCAGAGAGATCGCGCGCCAGAATCGGCAGCGCTACATTCAGCGCCGTGTTGCCCACCATCACGATAAGCAGCGACAGACACAGTACTAGGAGTGTCTTCCAGCGCCGCCGGTAAATCTCTTCCGGGATATGATTTTTACGTCTGATATTCCTGATTTTTGCCCGCACAAATTCCACGTATTTCTCCGTTTCTTTATTTTCTCACCAGACAAAAGACCATAAGAGCACTTGTGAGCTTTTGTCTGGTAGCAAGGGCGAGATTTGAACTCGCGACCCCAGGCTTATGAGTCCTGTGCTCTAACCAACTGAGCTACCTTGCCGCGTCGGCGTGTGATTGCTTGGTTGCCGAAGTTCTAGTCAAAACAAGTTTGCCCTAGAACTGCCAGCAACCAAGCAAAGCCGCCTCCTCTCAAATTCGAGAATCCTCTCTCGAATTCGGGTGGAACAAAGCACATTTTACCACCTTTTACATCTGTTTTCTAGCCCCGGTTAATCTTTGAAGCTGCGAGTTTCGACTTGCTCCCATTCACCCAGGAGCCGGTCAAAAATATATAGTACCGTCTCTCTGTTCGCCTCATAGATTTCGCCCTCCGGGATAGCTACCACTTCATCTCGATCAAGCAGCCGAAAGTCCTGTGACTCCGCCTCATCTACCGCGTGGAGCGGCTCCCCTGAAGCCACGAAGGCGTATTCAAGCGCAGAATGATAATGACTACTTCCTATAGCGTGCGTATTTATGTTCACCGGCTGCGGATGCAGCACCGAACCGGTCAACTGCTTCATGCGGCCGGGCGGCTGCAATAGCTTCAACTGGCTCATCTCATAGCCTGATTCTTCTAACAATTCGTGCACCACTGCTTGCCAAGGCGATTCATTGAGTTCTACATGTCCGCCAAATTGCATCCACTTACTGTGTTTTCTGTGCATATGCAACAGTACTTTTGGGCGATCAAAATTAGTACGAAAAATGTACATACTCACAACCGTATCATGCTGTCCGTCTTCTGTATGGATATGCGGCATGCCTATCAGTATAAGTTTTTGTTCGCAGTTCTGCCATAAGCGTAGACAAAAATACTTTAATTTCTTGCATAATCACCTTATAATCAGGTACAGTACGTGTAAATGAAGGTGTGTTCGCAGGTCAGTATAGACAGTAATTTCACCTACCAGAGGGAACAAAAGCAGAATGGGACTATTCGACAAAATCAAGGACAACGCCAAAAACATCAGCATGCGTGCGATTGAGGCGACTCGTGAATACGAAGAAGACTACGAGGCTCAGCACCAGGCTGCTGGCTCCACTGTTATGCCGACCGACCCTACTGTCCAACTTGACTCTTCAAGCGACGATACAACACAGCTAGCAAACGCAGACCCCATTGGCCAGACGCAAGACCAGTCCGAAGCTGCAACCGATGAGAGCGTAGAATTCTTGATTGACGAAACAGCACCTTCCGAGCAAGAGAACGCTACAGAAGAGACTGCTCCTGTCAAAAAGGAAGAAAAATCCGATGAGAAACCCGCCCGCAAATCCAAAGTAACCGAAATCTCAAAAGCAGAGCACGAGAAGGCCGAGAAAGAAAAGCGCCAAGAAAAAACCAAGCAAGCCGCCAAAGAACGGCTGGCAAAGTCATATACTCCCTCATATAAAGACTCCAAGTCCTCGGGCAAGATAGAGGTCAAAGATGACGAGGCCGAAGAGCCAGACACGCCAAAAGAAGCCAAGACCAAGAAACCTTCTCAGACTCCCCCAGTTGGTATCATTGATATCACCCCCAAGAAGCTGCAGGATCCGCTCAAGGGCGCCATCTATGCACGCGAACGCGCCGCGCTGTCTGCCTTAGCATCCCAGCGCAAGCTGAACGGCACCGTTGCCCTCTACGTTGCAAATCACATGAACTTCAAGACCCGCGTGTTTATAAACCGCGTCGAATACAGCGGCAGCTTTGGCAAGACGGTTCTACCAATCGAAGATATCGCCTGGGTAAAGGTGCGTCACGGCGGAACCGGAGTCATTATCGAAACAGCTGAAGGCAAGCGTGTCGTCATGGTCGTCAAGCAGGCCGACCGGCTTCCATTCGTAGACGCCATCATGAAAATACAGGCCATGCAGCCAAAGCGTGCCAAGTTCAAAGACACGCAGACTATACGTATCGACAAGCTCGAACAGTTCGGCGAAGGCATTGACGAGATTGAAAAACTTGCCAAACTCTACGACAAGGGCATTCTCAGCCACGATGAATTCGAGGCTAAAAAGAAGCAGATCCTCGGGCTGTAATTAGTTTTTCTTTGTAAAGAAACAAATTTATAAATGTTCTTCTGGTGAAGAACCAAACCCATACTTTTCTGGCTCAGCAGAAAAGTATGCAAAAGACTGACACGGCAGTTCAAAAAACACGATTGAACCAATCCTGAAATATGTCGCGCCGAAGAATGACAAGCATCCCCGCTTCTATTTCGGAACAGCGGGGCAGGCTTCGGCTTGACTCGACATATTTCTAGGCCTGCTTCATCGGTTTTTAGAAAGCCGGGCAGACAAGCAGAAACCCCGGCCTTGGCCGGGGTGCTTTTACTATTCTTGTGGTACAGTGGTATCACAAACGTATGCCAAAAAAGAAAAACAGTGTCGAAATAAATCCGTGGCTGGACTTCCTCGGCTGGGCTGGAGTCTGCCTGTTTTTACTTAACTATATCCTCCTCTCAGTCGGCATACTGGGAGGCCAGAGCCTCATTTATCATTCTGGCACCCTCGTTGGCTCATTCCTTGTCGGCTATGTGTCACTGGCCAAGCATGCCATGCAGCCGGCGACACTCAACTTCATATTCGTGGGCATCGCACTGCTTGCAATTATCAAGATTACTTTCCTGTAGGAAGGTTTACAGCCTGGCAAGTTCTACATCAAGCGCCAATATTGTCTGGTTGTCTGTTGGGATGAGTTCGTAGCTTATATTGTTCATTTTGTTTCCTTTGCGTCCGGCTAACCGGGACTTTTTATATTTTTGTTTTATCAGTCAATGTTTACATATTAGCATAAGCTTGTTTAATTGTCAACAATGATTATTACGATAATGCTCTCGGCCTCTGTTATTTACATTTGCATATTATTCATAAGCGTGCTTTACTTAGCTTGCAGGTACTAATCTGTTCGTACATAGTCAGTGAAAGTTCAACTTCGGAATTAACGCCGAGTCAGAGTTCGAGACAAAGTAAGACGGAAATAATAGGTCGAATTGTTACTCTGCGTTAACAACTTATGACTGGGGCACCGCATCGCGGCACCACAGTCAAGCAGTTCTTTTGAGCCAAGAGTCATGCGAGGCCAAGTCGAGGCCTCCATTTCGGAAGCGTATTTCTACATACGATGAAGAAATGTACTCGAGTTGGGCCGCATAACCACTCTCAAAATAGCTGCGCACATAAGGAAAAAAATGTACAAACTATTTGTAGGCGGCTTGCCATATGCAACCGGTGACGACGAGCTTCGCGAACTTTTCGCGGCTCACGGAACCGTTGCATCTGCAACTGTCGTCAAAGACCGCGAAACCGGTCGCAGCAAGGGTTTTGGCTTTGTCGAGTACGAAAGTGACGACGAAGGCAAAGCAGCCGAGAAGGCCCTCAACGGCTCTGACCTCGGTGGCC
>CAZXOA010000007.1:0-59032 GCA_964642275.1 uncultured Candidatus Saccharibacteria bacterium
GTCCGGGCGCTCGGCAGGTCCGGCAGAGCCGTCAGGCCGGTGCAGCCGCGGGCGTCCACGGTCCGGGCGCTCTCGCGGAGCTGCGTCGCAAGCTGCTCCAACGAAACTCTGCGGCCGTCGACATGCAGGAAAATCTTATCAGGCGTCATGGCAACATCTCCAAGGTGAGTGTGAGAACAGCATTCGTCGCTTCGACTGCCGCAGGTCCTGCCAGAACGAACGCCAGCGGGATCAGCCCGAGCACGAACACGAGCTTGCCGGCGTCGGAGAGCGTCCGAGCGATGGCTTCGATGAGGGGATCGCGGTTCATCACGCGGTCTCCAGGGCATCATGGGTGCACATGTACCGACGCACGGCAGTGCGCGCCGATGCCACATTGCTGGCGGCATCAATCAGCGCCCGGTCCATGGCGGGCTTCCCGCGCGCGGCCATCTCGGCAAGTTCATCGATGCGGGCCGCAAGCCGGAACAGGTCGAGGTCGATCTGGTTGGCGGTGTTCTCGATGATCGAACGGTTCGCGCCCATCACGCCGCCTCCCTCTGCCAGACAGCGGCGCCGAAGCGGGCGAAGTAGCGCGCCACCACCAGCCGGTCGCGAAGGACCGGAAGCCGGTGCGCGTTGTCCCGGTAGCCGTAGTAGTCGGCGCCGCGCGTGGCCCGCATGGTGCGGATGCGGACCAGCTCGCGACGCAACCACCGGCGCGCCTCGTCGATCGACAGGAACGTGCGGGGCGCCTCGGCCGAAAGCCACTTCATCAGCCGCCAGTACGAGCCGGCGTCGACGTCACGAAACATTGCGATCCGGGCCAGACGCTCGCCATGCACGCGGCGGCGATAGGCCGATGCGGCGGCAACGTTGCGCGGGCTGGCGGGGTCGAGGGCGGCCTTGATCGCGTCGATCGCGGCTTGCTGGGCTGGGGGGTAGGGCATCAGAAAGCCTCCGAAACTTTGCGCAGACCGTCGGCAAAGGCGGTCACGCGGTCATGGTCGAAATCGCGGTAGTCGATGCCGGCATCCATCAGGTTGGCGACCGCGACGGCGAAGGCTCGCTTGCGGTGCACGACGCGGTGCGGGCTGGGCTTGGCAGGCGCGTCGACGACGATGGCGCGGGACTTCCTGCGCTGGTCGTGGCGGACGGCAAGAAACGTCTCCACCAGCATCTGGCGGACATCGGCGGCCTGCTTTGTCTGGGCGAAGATGCAGACCAGCAGGGCCTGCGGCTCGTTCAGGAGATACTCAGTTACGGAGCGACGCGCGCCGCTGCCGATAGCGACCATTTGGGCACGCTGCCCAATTGATCCGTACCGGCCCAGTTCAGCCCGATTGCGCCGGACCAGTCGCGACACGTCGCGACGATCACCATGACCAAGGCGCTCGGCCAGTTCGAAATGACCGATCCGGGGCTCGTCTTCGACGAAAACGACTGGAAACGGTGGGTTCTGGGGCGACGCGTCGGGCATCGGGTGTCTCCTTTGCCCGGAAGTTTCCATAAACGAAACCACGCGTCAAGCAGAAAAGTTTCGATAACAGAAACTATCACCAGATGACGACGAGAGCAGGTTTCGTTTCGCGCGCGCGGAAGCGCTGATTCTGAGACGCTGGAGATTGTCTGAGACGTAGACGCGGTGCAGCCGTCGCATCGAGCGACGGCGGCCGCACCGCGCGCGTTCTACGTTGAAGGTTTGCGCTTACGTTAGACCGAATCGCCTATATCAGAACGTCTAACGTAGAGCTCTATGTTTGAAGGTTATCTAATCCGCGCAGGTACGTGCGCGTGAGAGCGCGCGCGGGTAAACCGCGCGCTCACCGTGGTCAAGACGGTCGAGATGAAATTTTCAGGTGGTTACAGGCCGGCCAATCCGAAGCGGATGATAGCGAAGCTGGCGCCCATGATGGCGAGAATCATCCCCAGAAGTTGCCATGTCGTCGGCATGGCGCTCATTCGTCCCTTCATCTCAGCAACGTCCTTCACCAAGGCGTCGAGCTTGCTGTCAATCCGGTCATACTTGTCCTCGAGAGCCTTTACACGCCCTTCCATGCCGTCACCTCCAGGTGGCTGTGTGCCTCCCTTGTCCTGGTGAATATGGGTGACATTCGACGAACTGTCGAACCCCTTTCGTCCAAGGTCACTCATTGCCGGCCTCTGCTTCCGACCTAGTCGTCAGCCACGATACGTTGTGCATCCGCACAAAACCGCAGCTGGTGCAGGTGAGCACCAGCGCGGGGATCGATGGCCTTGAGCCCCAGATGGTCGGGTCTTTCAGCAAGAAGACCGCAGCATTGTGATCTATCTGATCGTCTTCCGGGTCTGTTCTGGTTTCAGTTACCCAGTCGGGGTTCCGGCAGATCGGGCATGGCGCGTGGTCAAGACCGCGCTCACGAAGGTGGTGTAACGCTTGCTCCAATGGCGCATTGAACTTGTCGAGGAAGCGTTCTGGTTTCTTGCCGTCGTCGCTCATGCGCACCATCCCTCCCCACTAGCCATCCGTGCCGGTGCGCGGCCGGGCCAGGCTAACCAGAACATTCATCGCGGCTTCGCGCGCTTCCGGCGCCATCTTCGCCAGCAGCTCGTCGGCGGTGGGCGCCGTAGGCGGGCGAAGTAGGGCGTCAACATCGCAGTCGAGGGCGAATGCTATCGCCTCGAGCCAATCCAGCGTGTATTTCTGGTGGCCGTTCATAAGCTTTGAGACCGTGCCCTTGCTGGTCTCCAGCCGGCCCGCCAACTGCTCGGCCGTGATGTTGCGATAGTCCAGCCATTCCCGCAGGTAGACCTGGGCGGGCTTTCGGCCTCGGTGATGAATCTCCACAACCATGTTTCTATTTTCGCACCTGCGAAGGCGGCAGGCGTTGAGCGAAAAGGAAACTTTCTCACAAATGCCGCTTGACAATTTGGTTTCGAATATGGAAACCATTGCGCATGGAACACGCCCTCACCCGTTATCGATCGGCAAACAACCTCTCCATGGAGGCCTTCGGCAACCTGATCGGAGCCTCGAAGAGCATGGTTTCGAAGTGGGAGAGCAGAGCGGCTTCACCGCGTCGGCAGTATCTGGAGAAGATCTTCGCGGTGACCGAGGGTCGCGTGACCCCCAACGATTTCATCCTGACCATGCCCGCCACCGGAGACGCGGCATGACCACCCCCGCCGACCTCCGTACCCAAGCCGTCGCCGAAGGGCGCGAGGCCGATGCCGCGATGAAGCGCGGCGACGTCGTTGCAGCTCGTGCCGCGCTCAGCCGCGCTCGCGATCTGACCATCGCGGCGCTCGATCTCGATCTTGAACAATCCAAGGTGCCGCAATGACTTCGCGCACGCTGCCAGGCATGCGCTCCTATCGCCGGGGCCTCGGCGACATGGTGGCCCACGTATCCGGTCTCGCGTTCGTGGGCCACCGTCCTTCTTCGCTCGTCTCATCGCTGCGTCCCTTCGATCTCTTTGCCGAGAACAGGGATAGCGTTGGGAGTTTCGGAAATGTCCGAAAAGTCTTCGGAGAAATCCGAAATGTCTGAGGTCGCGTGGGCATCAGATATTTTGCAGAACGTGGTCGCGCCGCCCAGCTCGGCAGCCGGCAAGATGGAGCGCATCCGCGAGGCTTCGCGGAAGCTGCGCTGGTCTTTCAGTCGCACGAAGGATGTTTGGTACGCCGATGGGCGGGTCGCCATCAAGCCGCGAGAGATGCGGCGAATCGAGGAGGTTTCCGGTGTCACCTACGGCCGGCAAGAAATCGGCGAGGTCGACCAGCTCATCGCCAGAGCCGATGCCATCCTGGCACACGGCGGCGCGCGTCTGGATCGCCCGCTCATTGCTGCGCTTCGCGCGTTCGTTGGCGCTGCGGATCGCGCCGGAACTGGCGGAGACGCCAGATGAGCCGCCTCCCATGGTCCGCGATGACGGACGCGCAAAGGTGGGACCTCGTCGGCCCGATGCTGGAGACGATGAGCTACCAGCAGGTCGCCTATAGGGTCGGCGCGCCAAGCCGCAACGCGATTTCCGGGCTGCGCAACAGGATCCGCAAGGGCGTTCCCAGCGAGACCGTGAAGCCGCGCAAGCCGCATCACGCGCAACCCAATCCCCATCAGGGCGGAGGTAATGGACCCGCCCTGCCGGTCGAGGCAGCCACCGACATGCCAGGCGCTGGCGCGTCTCGACCGATCCTTTCCGAGAAACCTGCCACCCCCTCCCGGCAGGTGACCGCGCCCCGGCGCTCGACCTCCTCCCCGAGCGCCGGGGGTATCTCTCCGCTTTCGAGGCCATGGACGGCCCTCAGCCCACGCGAGAAGGACGAGGCTGTGCGGGCTCGAGTCCTCGCCGGCAAGTCGTGGGGCCAGATCGCCGATGAACTGTCCATGACCAGCCGCAACACCGTGGCCGGCATCGTCGCGCGCCTGCGCAAGAGGGGCGAGATACCGCAGGCGCGGTCGAGAGAGGAGACGGGCGCCGACGGCGCTGCGACGGCGCGGTTGCGCACGGCATCCAAGGCCCACCCGCTGACGATCGCGAACAACATCGAAAGCCGCAAGGTCGACCCGGGCGTGCCGATCACCATCAGCCGCGCCGCCGCGTTCGATCCGCTGCCCGACACCACGCCGGTCCCTTACGGCTCCGGCGGCTGCAAGTTTCCAGTCGATGGATGGGAGGGGCGCGGGCATCTGTGGTGCGGCGCCGACAAGGACCCGTTGCACAGCTACTGCCCGGCGCATCGGCGTCTGGCGTTCACCCCCGTTCAGAAAAGGGCAGCCTGATGGCGAAGATCCACGAAGGCCGTAACCGCGCGACCGCAGCCGAGGCGGCAAGCTTCGTCGAAGAGTTCGACCGGCTCGAGCAGGTGCGCGAGGTGAAGCTCGCTGCGCTCGACGCCGAGTTCAAGCAGAAAAAGCGCGACGTCAACAAGGGCATCAACGCCGATCAGAAGGGCGTGCTCGACGATGCCAAGAAGATGGGCGTCAAGAAGGGCGTGATCCGCGCGCTGGCCGATCCGCAGCGGAAGCGCCGCAAGGCCCAGGACATGATCGAGGCCGCGAACGAGCGGGCCGACAGCGCGATCGAGGCGCTCGAGGACGAGGACCAGGTCTTCGCCAAGGACATCCGTGAGGCGCTCGGAGACGACTTCGCCGGCCTGCCGTTGGGCAAGGCCGCCGTCGAGGCCTCCGAGAAGCCGGCCAAGCCGAGGAAGCGGAAGGGCCCGGACCCGGTGGCGAAGGCTGCCGCCGATGCGTGGGACGCCGAGGACGCGCCGCCGCCCGCGACGCACTGAATACCCCGAGGGCGGTCAGGTACGGCTCGCAAGGCCCCCTGCACCCATGGACCCGGCGACGGCCGGATAGGGGATGGACGCGACGGCGTCTCATAGGGGCTCAGCCCGCCGCCCGACCACCTTCATGAGGAGCCGACCATGCTCATAACCGGACTGGACATCGCCACGTCGACCGGCGTGTGCTGGATGGATACCGCCTTGCCACCATCGAAGTGGCGGTGCCTCGCCATCGCGGCGGAAGGCGACTTCAACGAAGCGGTCACCGGCGATCTCGCGCTCTATCTCAGCGGCGAGTTCCTGCGGACCCGCCCGGATTTCGTCGTCATCGAAATGCCGCGCCGGGACATCGCCGCCTATCCGAAGCAGGTGCGCGATCCACGAACCGGGCAGATGCGCCCGTTCTATTCGGTCAACGCCGGGCAGCTCCTGCTCCCGTCGCTGGCCGCCGCCGCGACCGCCGCCTGCGACCTCGCGAACATCCCTTGGGGCTGCGTCCACCAGAAGACCTGGCGGGCGGCATATTTCGGGAAGGGCTTCCGGCCGGCCGGCGACGACTGGAAAGCGCCGGCCGTCGACCTCGCTCTGCGGCAAGGCATCGTTCTTCCGCTGGAAATGAAGGCCCAGAAGGACGCGGCCGAGGCGGTCGGCATCGCGCATTCGTGGATGCACTGTTCGCAGATCCCGCCGCGCCACCACGAGGCGTTCAAGCGGCTTCGCCTGAGCATCGGGAGGGTGGCGGCATGATCACGCGCCAGCCCGACGATCCAGGCCTGTCGCCGGAAGACATCGCCGCGCGCAAGGCCGAATCACGGCGCGGGCTGATCGTCCTGTGCGTGCTGGCATCGGCCGCCATCATCGCGCTGGTGATGGTGCTTGCGAGCCCCGCCAAGGCGCATGATGCGCCAACGGGCTGGAGCTACCCCGCCGTCTGCTGCTCTGGCGTCGATTGCAGAGAGGTCGGCGACAGGTGGACGCCGGATGCCGATATTCGCATTTTCGAGACGGGCGCCGGCTACGTCGTCAGCGTGACCGGCGAGGTCATCCCCTACAACGACCGCCGGGTGAAGGCTTCGCCGGATGGCAGGTTCCACCTGTGCTGCCGTGGCGCGAAGTTCGCCACATGCGACGTGCTTTGTCTCTTCGCCCCACCGAGGGCGTTCTGATGACCGTCGACCTCGTCCCCCTCAGCGACTTCTCTGCCCGCCACGCGCGCGGCTGGCGCATCGTCCCCGGCTACGACCTGAAGGCCGGAGACTACGCCGCCACGATGATGTCGCCGGATCACAAGCTGTTCGACCTCAACAACAAGGCCAAGGCCAAGCGGGTGCGCCCGCGCAAGGCCGATCGCCAGACAGACGGGGAGGAATGACCATGTCGTGGGGCTCCTACCTCCTCCTGCTCGCCACCGTGGCTTCCGGCACCTTCCTGGGGCTTGTCGGCTTCGGCCTGCTTTACGAGCGCCGCATGCGCCGGCTGTCGCGCCGGGATCGGGTGCGGCCATGAAGCGGACAGCGATCATCTGTGCGCCATGGCAATCCGTGGAGCGCCGCTACCTTGCCGCCGCGCATGATGCCGGCCTCCTGCTGCTGGCGGCACCATCCGAGGCCGGTGCGCTGGCCTTCATGCGGGCGGACGCCGACGCGATCGGCATCGTCTGGACACGATGCGGCGCCGATGCGCGCGACCTCCTCGCCAAGACCCGCAGGTCCGGCATCCTCAACCTGATCATCGTGATGATGCACGGCGACGGCGCGCCGGAGGAACTGGCCGTGGCGCGTGCGATGGCGCTGATGGCCGGCGCCGACGATTGCCAGCCGTCCGACGCCGACATTGCCGAGATCGCGGCACGCCTGAAGGCGCTCATGCAACGCGGCGACTGGAACGACCATCTGCACATAAAGATGCCCGGCGCGATGTACCAGCACGAGCGGCAGGAGATCGTACCCGTCGAGGGGCAGCGCATCCATCTGACACCGGGAGAGGCCGCGCTGCTGACCGCGCTGGCGCGCCGGCCGGGCCAGACGCTGTCGAAATTGCAGATCATGGACGCGCTCTACGGAGGCACCGACGAGCCCGATATCAAGATCGTCGACGTCTGGGTCAACAAGCTCCGGCGCAAGATCGAACGCGCGACGGGCGGTCTGGATTGCATCGTGACCGAGTGGGGGCGCGGCTACCGGTTCGACGGCGCCGGGTATCGGCCGGCCTATCACGCGCATGACGGCGCGCGCCGGAGGATGCCGGCATGAGCTACCGCGATTGGCACGTCGGGGGGAAGGTGGTGTGCGTCGACGGGACATGGGGCGCGTCCGGCGCCATCCAGAGGCACTACTGCCCGGCACTGCCGTCCGAAGGCGAGGTCTACACGATCCGGACGATCGAGTGTCGCGTCGTCGTGCGCGGGCAGTCGCCGGAAGTCCTGATCCGCCTCGACGAGGTGCGCAATCCAGCGCCGACCGGGGTAGAGCCCTTGTTCTTCGCGAGCAAGTTCCGTCCCGTCCAGCCCCGCGCGACCGACATCTCGATCTTCACCGCACTCTTGACCGGCGCCAAGGAGCGCGAGCCGGCATGAGCGCTGATCGACCAATCCGGGATATCCTCGCAGAGTGTGCGCGCACGGCGAACCTTGGGCGCGCGCTGATCACATGGGCGTCGATCGGGGATGACGGGCGCGAGGAACAGCGCCGCATCGCCGACCGGCTGATCGGGCAGTTGGAGCGCCATGGTCTGCGCATCTGCCGCGTCGGTGACCCCGATCCGGCGCCAGCGCCTCCGACGTCCCCCGTCATCTACGCCGACAAGATCATCGGGCGCGAGGCCGAACGGCAGATCCGGCGCGGCAAGGATGGCGCGTGGGAGGTCCTGAAGGTCGAGGGTGGCAACACCGCCGTCCAGATGACGATCACGCTTCAGCAGGCCTACCTGCTGGCCGGGCGAGCGCTTCAGGGCGATGCGACGGTCAAGGACGAGCCGGGGGCCTACACGGTGCTTGCGACGGCGCTCGAGGTCCATCGCTGCGATGCGGTGCAGTCATGACCGGCCCGCTCTCTACCTTCGGCCGTGCATGGTCCGACTTCGCCGACCACCTCACGAATTTTCAGGTGAGCGTCCTTCGGCGGATGTCTGCCGATCTGGTCGCGCACGATGCCAACGATCCCGATCTTGCCGCCCGCCGCGCCGTCGAAGG
Source organism: uncultured Candidatus Saccharibacteria bacterium (assembly GCA_964642275.1). Lineage (GTDB taxonomy): Bacteria > Patescibacteriota > Saccharimonadia > Saccharimonadales > JACDBH01 > CAZXOA01. Next base: position 8,441 of record CAZXOA010000007.1, read on the forward strand.
CGCGAAGGACTGGCGGGGTTTTCAGAACACAGGAAGCCGAAATGCAGACTGATTTGCCGCTGCGGGTGCTCGTCGCCTGTGAATTTTCCGGCATCGTTCGTCGGGCCTTCGCCAATCGCGGCCATGATGCATGGTCGTGCGATCTGTTGCCGGCCGAGGATCGATCGAACAAGCACATCGTTGGCGACGTGCGCGGAATCCTCGACGATGGATGGGATCTGATGATCGTCGCGCACCCGCCATGCACGAGGCTCTGCAACAGCGGCGTGCGTTGGTTGTCCAAGCCCCCGACCGGGAAGACGCTCGATCAGATGTGGGCCGGCCTCGATGAGGGCGCCGCGCTGTTCTCCGATCTCTGGAATGCTCCGGTCGAACGGATCGCGGTTGAGAACCCGGTCATGCACCGGCACGCGAAAGAGCGCATCCGCAACTATCGCGAGCCGGCGCAATCGGTGCAGCCGTGGCAGTTCGGGCATGGCGAGACGAAGCGCACGTGCCTGTGGCTGAAGAACCTGCCGCCGCTCGTCCCGACCGACGTCGTCGACGGTCGCACGCCCCGCGTCCACCACATGAGCCCCGGTCCAGATCGCTGGAAAGAACGCAGCCGCTTCTTCCCCGGCATTGCCGAGGCGATGGCCGATCAGTGGGGTGGATTTGCAATCGAACAGGCGAGGGCCGCGGCATGACTCCCGGTGCCTATCTCGACTTCCTCCGCGCCAAGATGAAGGTCGCGCCGGCGACCGGCTTCGACGTCGACGACGCGGATATCAACCCCGACCTTGCGCCGCACTGCCGCGCGATCGTAAAATGGGCGTTGCAGGGCGGTCGCCGCGGCATCTTCGCCGCCTTCGGTCTGCACAAGACGTCGATCCAACTCGAATTGATGCGTCTCATCGGCAGGCATGTTGGCGGCCGTCGGCTGATCGTGCTTCCGCTCGGCGTCCGGCACGAGTTCTTTGCCGAGGCGGAAGAGCGGTTTCGAGACGAGTTCGCGATCACGCTCCGGTTCGTGCGCCGCGACGACGAGGTGACCGACGAAGACGTGATCCACGTCGCCAACTATGAGAGCGTGCGAGACGGCAAGATCGATCCTCGCCAGTTCGTGGCAGCGTCGCTCGACGAGGCAGCCATCCTTCGCGGCTACGGCACCAAGACCTATCAGACGTTCCTGCCGCTGTTCGAAGGCGTCCGCTTCAAGTTTGTCGCCACCGCCACGCCGTCGCCGAACCGGACGAAGGAGCTGATCCACTATGCGGGCTTCCTCCAGGTCATGGATACCGGGCAGGCGCTGACACGCTTCTTTCAGCGAAACAGCGAGAAGGCCAACGAGCTCACGCTCTACCCGCACAAGGAAGACGAGTTCTGGCTCTGGGTGAACTCGTGGGCAGTCTTCCTGCAATCGCCGGCCGACCTCGGCTTTCCCGATGATGGCTACGTGCTGCCGAAGATGACGGTGAACTGGCACGAGGTGCCGACCGATCATGGAGCCGCGGGCGTCGACCGGGATGGACAGGGCCTGCTGATCAACGATCCTGGCGCCAGTGTCGTGCACGCGGCGCGCGAGAAGCGCATCAGCCTTGACGCTCGCATCGCCAAGATGGTCGACCTTCTGGCCGAGCGGCCGGACGAGCATTGCGTACTCTGGCACCACCTCGAGGACGAACGACGCGCGATCGAGGCTGCCGTCCCCGGCGTCCGCTCAATCTTCGGATCGCAGGACCTCGACACCAACGAGGCGAACGCCGTCGGCTTCAAGAACGGCGAGTTCCGCCATCTGGCCACCAAGCCGGAAATGTCGGGGGCCGGGTCCAATTTCCAGAAGCACTGCGCATGGGAAATCTTCGCCGGCATCGATGCCAAGTTCCACGATTTCATTCAGGCGGTGTACCGTGTCGTGCGCTTCGGCCAGAAGCGCGAATGCACGATCGACATCATCTATTCGGAGGCCGAACGCGGGACCCGGCGCATCCTCGAGGAGAAATGGGCAGAACACGACCGCATGATGGACCGGATGACCGAGATCATCCGCAAGTATGGCCTCGGCAAGCTGCCGCTGGAATCGGTCCTGAAGCGGTCGATCGGCGTGACCCGGCAGGTCGAGCAGGGCGAGTTCTTCCACGTCGCTCTCAACGACTGCGTCGACGAGGCGAGCCGCACGGCCGCCGACAGCGTCGGGCTGATCATCACCTCGATCCCGTTCAGCAACCACTACGAATATACGGCCAGCTACAACGACTTCGGCCACACCGACGATAACGGCCATTTCTGGCGGCAGATGGATTTCCTGACGCCGGAACTGTTCAGGATCCTGCAGCCCGGCCGCATCTATGCCTGCCACGTCAAGGACCGCATCCTGTTCGGCAACGTCACCGGAACCGGCATGCCGACCGTTTCGCCGTTCCATGCCGAGGCGATCTTCCACGGCATCCAGCATGGCTTCGACTATTGCGGCATGATCACGATCGACACTGACGTCGTGACCGAGAACAACGGCAACTACCGGCTCGGCTACACCGAGATGCTGAAGGACGGCAGCAAGATGGGCGTCGGATCGCCCGAATATGTGCTGCTGTTCCACAAGCCCCAGAGCGACCGGTCGAAGGGCTACGCAGACGAGCGCGTGAGCAAAAGCCGGGACGAATACAGCCTGGCGCGCTGGCAACTCGACGCCCATGCGCACTGGCGCTCCAGCGGCAACCGGCTGCTGACCCGCGATGAATGGGCCCAGATACCGCCGCGCGCGGTGCCGAAGGCCTTCCGCGCCTACAGCGGGGCGACCGTCTACGACCATGAGGATGTGGTTGCCATCGGCGAGGTCCTGCAATCGAAGGACCGGCTGCCGACGGAATATATGGCTCTGGCGCCGGTCTCGCACTCGCCATGGATATGGTCGGACGTGGTGCGCATGCTCACGCTCAACGGCAGCCAGTCCAGCCGCAACGTCGAAAAGCACATCTGCCCGCTGCAGTTCGACATCGTCGACCGCCTGATCGACCGATACTCAAATGCAGGAGACGTCGTCTACGACCCGTTCGGAGGCCTCATGACAGTTCCTTACCGGGCCGTCATGAAAGGACGGTACGGCATGGCATCCGAGCTCAACGACGTGTCGTTCAGGGACGGCGCCCACTATTGCCGGGAGGCGGAAGCCAGCCGGAACGTGCCGAGCTTCTTCGACCTGCTGAGCGCGCCGCCGATCGCGCCCGATATCGATGATCTGACCTCGGAGGCGGCGGAATGATCCTCGATGAGCCTTTGGTCGCGGTCGGCGGCTTCGTGTCTTCTGACACGGTCATCACCTTCTACATGCACCGCGGCTATGACCGGCCGAACGGCTACATCGAGCCGTCGATCGCGCACCTGAAAGGCTTGCCGACGGGCGGCTATGAGTTTTGCGATCGTTCCAACCCGCTGTTTAGCTGGCCAATCTACGCCCGGGTCGAGCGCAGGGAGGCAAGCCGTTGAACGACGTCGACGCCCGCGCCGTCCCGGTCTACGGCGGCTATCATGGCGAGTTCCGGAAGGTGCATCGCGCCGCCTATGAGCCGGTGTGCGTCAACGGCATCGCGCAGGTCTACCCGAGCGCCCATGAAGCCGAGATCGCGGCCTGGCGCGCCCTGAAGGCCCATCTGTGCGCCGACATCGTCGGGAATGGGGATAAGGCCAGCGCGGCGAAGTCCAAGGCCGAAGCCCTGTTCGGCAAGGTGTGGCCCGGCAAGGGCCGCAAGCCGGTCGAGGTGGTGCGGCGATGATAGATCTCCACGACCAGCGGTTCGGACGCCTCGTAGTTATCGCTCGATCTCCGCGTCGTGCGAAAAGCAACGTTCTTTGGCTCTGCCGCTGTGATTGCGGGCAGACGCATGTAGTTGCCAGCCAGCAATTGCGGCTCGGCAAAACCACAAGCTGCGGTTGCCTCCGTGCTGAAGGTGTTTCCGATTATGCCACTCGGCACGGTATGAACAAGACGCCCGAGCATCGCACGTGGGTCGCGATGCGTCAGCGATGCTACAATCCAAAGGATTCCAGCTACGCCTATTATGGCGGACGCGGTATTTCGGTCTGCGATCGTTGGCGGTTCGGTGAGGATGGACGTCACCCATTCGCATGCTTCTTCGATGATTTGGGTCCGAAGCCATTCCCGGAAGCCACGATTGACCGGGAAGACCCAGATGGAAACTATGAGCCGTCCAACTGCAGGTGGGCCAGCCGGCAAGAGCAGTCCATCAATCAACGTCGTTTTCAGGGGGCTCCCGCCTCAGCATGAGCGACGATTTCCATGTCAGCATAGAGCCCGTAGCGCTCAAGGTATTACCCGAGTTCCTTGGTGAGCCGAACAAAGCCTTGTCATCTCCCGGTCGCGAATGGCGATGGGGTAAGAACGGCAGCATCGCTGTGGACTGCCTCAAGAACGTCTGGGCGGATCACGAAGACCAGACAGGCGGCGGCGTGCTCGACCTGCTGCAATCCTTCCGCGGCTACACCAAGCACGAGGCGGTCGAATGGTTGCAGGATGAGGGCTTCCTCGAGCGCAGGGAGCGGGCGAACGGGCCGGCGAACGGGGCCGCCAACGGATCGTCGCCACAGGGCAAGTTCGCAGGTTTCATGGATGATCACCCCGTCGCCACCTTCGAATATCACGATGACCGCGGCCGGCTCGCCTATGAGGTCCTGAAGTTCGCGAAGACGGCGCCGCGCCGCTACATGCAGCGCCGCAAGCACCCGGCCGGCAAGGGCTGGATATGGGGGTTGCAGGGCGGCACCTACGGGCAGGTGAAGTCCGGCGACTGGTTCAAGGCCAAGGAAGGCAAGCACTACCAGGCCGAGGAGACCTTCGAGGATGCCGTCCGCTGGCTCTACCACCGCGACGAGGTCCTGAAGGCGAAGGCCGACGGCCGGCCGGTCTATCTCTGCTACAGCCCGGACACCGAGGTGCTGACCTCATCGGGATGGGTCGCGTTCCCAGACTTGAAACACGGCGATCCCGTCGCACAGTACGATCTCGAGACCGCTGCTGTTTCCTTCGCGGCACCACACGCCTACCAACAGTTCGACTACCGCGGTGAGATGGTGAACATCCGTGCGGAATGGTGCGATCTTTTGGTGACGCCTGACCATCGCCAAGCATCGCGCTTCTATCGGACAGGCCGTGCTCTGACGCGTCCGCAGATTAGGCCGGCGAGCGAAATAAAGCGCGGCCATAGACTGCCGGCTGCCGGCCTATCGGTTGGCAAGTTCCATGTTTCAGAGATCGAGGCACGCATCACCGCAGCATGGCTTGCTGATGGCGTGTGGGAGCCGCGCGGTGGCAAGGTCTCATGGAACCTCAAGAAGGACAGGAAGAAGCGTCGCCTGCGCGAACTTCTGGCTGCTGCCGGGATCAGATGGTCTGAGCACACCCCTCCGTCGACTCCCGGCTGGACTGGCTTCCGCGTCGAAAAGCACGATCTGTCCTTCATCTGGCAACTGGCCCCTGACAAGCGCTGGCCGTGGGATGCCGTTGATTGGCGCGAGGAGGCGCGGAGGGCCGCTCTCGACGAAATTCGCTATTGGGACGGCGATTGGCAGGGCGGCGAGAGTTTCCGGATGTTCACGGCAGACCGGCAGTCCGCTGACGTCATTTCGGCTATGGCTGCCGTCACCGGGCACCATGCAAATTTGCGCGTCGACCGACGTGAGGGCAAGAATGATAGCTACGTCATCAACCTGTCGCCGCGGCCATGGAGGCAGCTAAGCAGAACGCCTGATCGTGTCCCGTATTCGGGCGAAGTTTTCTGTTGCACCGTTCCGACAGGCCTGTTGGTGGTACGCCGCAACGGAAAGGTCACGATCTCCGGGAACTGCGAAGGCGAGAAGGACGTCGAGACGCTGCGTGCATGGGGCTTCACCGCCACAACGAATGCCGGCGGCGCGAAATACTGGAGCGAGGCCTTCGACGCCGACCTTGCCGGCGCCGACGTCGTCATCCTGCCCGACAATGACGATGCCGGCCAGCAGCGCGCCCTGATGCGCGGCGCCGGGCTGATGGGCAAGGCGAAGTCGGTGCGCGTGCTCGACATCGCCGCTCAATGGAAGGAAGCGCCAGAAAAGGCGGACATCTCGGCCTGGAAAGAGGCCACCAGCGCCACGGCCGAGCAGTTCGCCGCATTGGCGAAGCGCGCCCGACCCTGGAAGCCGGAACGGCCGAAAAGCCGGTACGGCGCGCTGGAGTGGTCGCGGCTCGACGAACCGGGCCCGGAGCTCGACTTCCTCGTCGACGGCTGGCTGACGGAAGGCGAGCGCAGCGTGATCGGCGGTCCGTCGCGGTCGGGCAAGTCGTTCCTCGCCATCCACATGGCCATGTGCGTCGCGCGCGGGCAGGACTTCTTCAACTGGCCGGTCAAGCGCGGTGGCGTCGTCTACCAGGCCGGCGAGGGCGCACGAGGCGTCAAGCGCCGCTTGAAGGCCTATCGCAAGCATTTCGAGGTCGCGGAGGATGAGGACGTCCCATTCGTCTTCCTCGGCTCCAAGGTCGACCTCTACAGCCGCGATGGCGACACGCAGGGCCTGATCGACGAGATCAAGGCCTGGGCACTGACGATGTCCGTCCCATTGCGGCTCGTTGTGATCGACACGCTGGCGACCGCGACGGCCGGCGCCGACGAGAACAGCGGCAAGGACATGGGTGTCGTGCTCGCCAACATCGCGCGGATCGCAGATGAGACCGGCGCCCATGTCATGCTCGTCCACCACATGAACGCGGATGGAAAGAAGTTGCGGGGGCACACCTCGGTCTACGCCAACGTCGACCAGGTGGTGACCGTGGTGATGGACGAGGACACGAAGATCCGGACCGCGACGCTTTCGAAGCAGAAGGACGATGAGGACGGGCTGAAGCTCACCTTCGCGCTGGCGTCCGTCACGGTGGGCTACAGCGAGCGCACGCAGCGGGACATCACGAGCTGCGTCGTGCTCTCGATCGGCGAGAAGGAGCGGCTGAAGAAGGAGCAGGATCGCCAGGGCTTCACCGTCGGGCCGACCGAACGCCGCATCCTGATGAACCTGTTCGAAGCCGTCGATCGTCATGGCCGTTTCGTTGCGACGGACAAGGATGGCCCTCGCGCCGCCATTGGAAAGACCGTCATCGACTGGGATGCCTATCGCGATGTGGCGCTCGAGCGCATGCCGGAAATCACCGACCGGAAGAAGGCGGCCGACAACATCCGCAAGGAATTCGCCCGCTTCAAGGATGGGCTGATCAAGTACGGCATCATCGGGGTTTCCTCGCCGCATATGTGGTGGGCGGGAAGGCCCGTTCGCAGCTTCCCGCGCACCTTCCCCGATGGAAATTCGGCGGAAAATTCCGGGAAAAATGCCGGAAATTTGGAGCCGGGGCAGATTTCGCCCGGCATGGCCGAGATGGTCGACGGCGGGGAGATGCTGCTGTGAGCGTCCGCGTCGACGTCATCACCCTTGGCGGCTCCTATTGCGCCGTCTTCCGCCGCGCCGGGGAGCCCGACGAACTGCATGTCGACGAGGCCGGGAAGCCGCTCCGGTTCGCCACGGCGTCACTGGCGCTCCGGGCCGGCCGCAAGGCGGCGTCGGCATCGGACCCCGGCACGATCCGGGCGGAACGCGGCGACGGGCTGCTGTCGGCATGGCGCAAGGACAAGGCCGCCGCGATCGTTGCGGAGCGCACGCGGGTGTTCAGCGGGTTCGATGCCGGCGCCAGCGACGAGGAGGCTGGCATCATCGTTTCCGGGTCCCGGATCGTCGCGGTCGAGCGGAGAAAGCGGCGATGAGCCCTGTCCCCGACCATGTCCAGCGGCTGTGCGACGAGTTCGGCGTCACGATCATTCCGAAGCACCGCTACCCGCAGCCGGGCCAGACGCGCGCCGTTGCAACGCTGGACCGCATCTGGCGCAAGCATGGCGAGGCCCATCTGCGTCTCGTGCTGACCACGTTGGTGGAGACCGCCAACAACAAGATCCTCCTCGACGAGGTCGGTCTGTGGATGGCGTCGGACATGGTGCGCCGATGCCAGGCGATCATCGACCAGCGCGCCAGCGAATGGCTCGAGCTCTGGGACGCCATGCCGGCCGGCGAACTCCAGTTCGTCTGCCAGGACCTTCGCGGCATCGTTTCGCAGCGGGCGGCGCTTGGTGGTATGATCTACGAGCGCATCTATCGCAGGTTCGGGCCATCGGCCGACCAGATGGAGCTTTTCGACGACAGGAGGCGAGCATGAACATCGGCGACATCGCCCAGCGCTTCATCCGCGCCGCCGAGGTGGAGCGCGCCAGCCGCGAGCATGTCGGGCCGGCCCCGCTGCGTGCCCAGCAGCTTCCCTACGTCCACACCTATGCCGACAAGGCCGGCTGGCGAAAGGAGCCCGGCGACAAGCTGGAGAAGGGCGCCGATCCGCTTGCTGAGGAGCGCAAGGCGTTCTGGGAGCGCATGGGCATGATGCCGACCGGCGAGGAGCTTCGCGAGCTCGACGGGCTCTACGACCTGCTGATGCTCGTCGGAAACGATGGTGAGCGCCGCGCCCTCCTGGCATGGGCACGCTCCAAGGTCGGCGGCAAGGCCTTCCGGCGTTGGTGTTTCGACGTCGAGCACATCCATCCGGAGACCGGGCGACGGCGGAAAGACCGCGCATTGTTCACCATCGAGCACCGCCTAGGCGGCAACTGTTCACAGGATAGCGCAGAAGGGGGTCCGGGCCTGTTGCATCGCGGCCCTGATTTCGGCGATGTTTCTGGCACGCTGGACGAAGACGCGGGCCGACGAGAGGGCCTCAATTCATGGATGGCCGACGGCGCGCTCGCCTCGGTCGTCTCGGACAGCCCCGCCGACTTCTCATGGGCTCGCAAGCGCTGGGAGCGCCGGCGCCGGCAGGAGGCCGCGAAGGCCAAGGCGGGGTAGGAAGTTTCGCCCGAACGGGCAACGGAATGCGAGGCGGCGGCGCAAGTCGTGAAGGTTGGGGGTTCCCGGCCGTCCCGTTTCGCACCCGAAAACCGCCACACCGCCAAAACATGTCAAGCATTTTCTCGCGGACAGAAGGCGGACAAATGCCGGACAAACGGCGGAAATTTGGAGCCGCGCCCAAATCGGCGAAAAAGCCGTGCTACACGGAATCGACCCTCGCGCGCGTAGACACCAAGCTCTGATCTGCTGAGCCACCCGGCCGGCGGGCAGCAAGCCCGCCCGGCCACGGCAGAGCGCGGCATCTCAAGGTAGGCGCTAAGCAGGAATCATTCATTCGTGGCTGAGAAGAAACGAATCGGGCGACCGTCGACATACTCGCCAGAGATCGCCGCTCGCATCTGCGAAGAGATCGCGTCGGGCAAGTCCTTGAAGAAGGTCTGTGCGCTCGCCGGAATGCCGGCGATGTCCACGGTGTTTCTGTGGATCGCAAAGCACCCTTCGTTCTCGGAGAACTATGCGCGCGCGCAGGCCGATCGTGTTGTTGCCTGGTCGGAAGAGATCGTCGACATCGCCGACAATTCGAAGGCCGACACGCACCGGGCAAAGCTTCGCGTGGACACCCGCAAATGGCTGATGTCGAAGATGGACCCGAAGAAGTACGGGGACAGGCAGGAGCATCGCCTTACTGGCGCCAACGGCGGCCCGATCGAGTACGCGAACCTGAGTGAGGCAGAAATCAATGCTCGCCTCGCAGCCGTCGTTGCAGGAACTGCTTCGGCTCCCTCTGGAGGCGCGGCGGGAGGCCCTGGCACTTCTGGAGGCGAGGGCGAGGAAGCAGGCTGAACAGTGGGAGCGCGCCCGGGTCGAGGCTGAGGCCGGCGGGTGGCAGCGCGAGCTTGACCGCTGCGCCGCTGACATCCCGTACTGGTTCGACAAGTGGGTCTACACGTACGACCCCCGCTTGGTCGGCAAGCCAGGTGGTGCGTATGTCCAGTTCAAACTCTGGCCGAAGCAGCGGGACATCATCCTGTGGCTGAGGGACAGGCTGGCGGCCGAGGAAGAGGGCCTGATCGAGAAAAGCCGCGACACCGGCGCGACATACCTCACCGCCGGGTTCGCTCTGCACCAATGGCTGTTCTCGCCGGGGTTCAAGGCGACGTTCGGGTCGCGCAAGGTCGATTACGTCGACAAGAAGGACAACCCGGACAGCATCTTCGCCAAGCTGCGCATCATGTTGCGTCGGCTCCCCCCGGAGATGCTCCCGGCTGGGTTCAACTGGAACCAGCACGACAACTACATGCGCATCGTCAACCCGACGGCCGGCTCGGTCATCTCCGGGGAGGGCGGTTCCGACATGGGTCGCGGCGGTCGATCGTCGCTCTACGTGCTGGATGAGGCTGCGTTTGTCCCGGACGCGGAAGAGGTCGAGAAAGCACTGTCCGGCAACACGGACTGCGTGATCTGGGTCTCGTCGGTCAATGGTATGGGGAATCTGTTCGCCCGCAAGCGCCATTCGATCCTGAAGCCGCACCAGATCGCGCGGCTGCACTGGCGCGATGACCCACGCAAGACCGAGAATTGGGCCGAGGCGAAGAAGGCGTCGTTCTCGGACCCCACCTCGTGGGCGTCGGAATACGACATCGATTACACGGCGTCGGTCGAGGGGATCTGCATCCCCGCCCTGTGGGTCGAGAGTTGCAAGCGTGTTGCGGCGCTGGAGCCCAGGCTGCATCCGTCGAACCGCGGCGTGCTCGGGCTCGACGTCGGCGCCGGCAAAGCGAAGTCCGTGGCGGTGGCGCGAAAGGGGCCAGTCGTCCAGAGGCCCCAGTCTCGTGGCGACCCGGACACCACGGACACCGCGCATTGGGGGCTGGACTGTGCGCAGGACACAGGCTGCTCGCTACTCAATTTCGATGCGCCGGGCGTTGGCGCCGGTGTCTCGTCCACGCTGATGAAAAACCCGGTGAGCGGGTTGCGTGTGGTCGCCATCAACACCGGTAACCCGCCGGACGAGCGCAGGAAATGGCCTGACGGTCGATCGTCGGACGAGATGTTCGGCAACCAGAAGGCCGAGATCTGGTGGCTGGCGCGCACCGCTGCACAGCGAACGCACGAGCATGTCCTGTGGCTGGAGGAAAAGGACGGCGGGAAAGAGCATCCGGTCACCGACCTCCTGTCGCTACCCTCCGGGGATAAAGATTCGGACCAGCTCTGCCTCGAGCTTTCGCTGGTGAAGTGGTTCCGCAACGAAAAGGGCAAGATCGTCATCGAGCGCAAGGAAGAGTTGAAGCGGCGGGGCATCAATTCGCCCGACTACGCCGACGCGCTGATGCTGACTTACGTCGAGGATGGCGGCATGGTGATCACCTCCGAGATGATGGCGAGCTTCCGCAAGACGACGGCGCAACGGCGCATGGGTGGACTGTGAACGCATCAGCGAAGCCGGCCAAGCCGCGCCATAGGGTGAAGGCGCAAAGCCGCCCGATGCTGATCACCGCCGAGGACGTCGCCGCCATCAAGGCGCGCGTGCGGACACGCGGCGAGGAAGCCGCAAGCCGGAGCATCAGCCCGTTCGCGATCAGGGAGGCGCCCCCGGGCGTCGTGCCGGATAACGGCCGCCTGCTGGCCCAGGACAGCCAGATCACGGCTGTCTCGGGCTGGGCCGGTCAGGGCGCGGGCTATTACGGCTATGCGTTCGGTGAGGGGCTTGCCTTCCTCGGTTACCCCTACCTTGCCGAGCTTGCCCAGCGCCCCGAATATCGCCGCATCGTCGAGGTCATCGCGACCGAGATGACGCGGAAGTGGATCAGGCTGACTTCGAAGGACAAGAGCGCCGACAGCGACAAGATCAAGGAAATCGAGGCGGAAATGGAGCGGCTCAACGTCCGCGCCGCGTTCCGCAAGGTGGCGGAGCAGGACGGGTTCTTCGGCCGCGGCCATCTCTTCATCAACCTCGGCGACGACGAGCAGAACGCCACGGAACTGGCGTCGTCGATCGGCAACGGCAGCGACAAGGCGAGCCAGAGGAAGGTCGGCAAGGGGAGCCTGAAGGCGATCACGCCGGTCGAGGCGACGTGGACCTACCCCAGCGACTACAATTCCATCAACCCGCTGCGGCCGGACTGGTATCGGCCCGACGTGTGGTTCGTCATGGGGACACGGGTCCACCATACCCGCCTGCTGACCTTCATCGGTCGCGAAGTGCCCGACATGCTGAAGCCCGCCTACTTCTTCGGCGGGCTCTCGCTGACGCAGATGGCGAAGCCTTATGTCGACAACTGGCTTCAGACACGCCAGTCCGTGAACGACATCATCACGTCCTTCACGACGTGGGTGCTGAAGACGAACATGGCCGCCCAGATCCAGAAGGGCGGCGAGGCGCTTTACAACCGGGCCGAGATCTTCAACGAGCTGCGCAACAACCGCGGCTTGATGATGGTCGACAAGAACGAGGAAGATTTTGCGAACGTCGCCGTCGCGCTGTCCGACCTGGACAAGCTGCAGGCGCAATCGCAGGAGCACATGGCTTCGGTATCAGGCATCCCGCTGGTGAAGCTTCTGGGCATCCAGCCAGCCGGCCTCAACGCGTCCTCGGACGGGGAAATCCGGGTCTTTTACGACTGGGTCCACGCCTACCAGGAGGCGCTGTACCACACCAACCTGACCAAGGTCCTGCAGATCATCCAGTTGTCGCTCTACGGCAAGATCGACGACGACATCGGGTTCGAGTTCGAAACGCTCTGGGACACGGACGAGCGCGAGAAGGCTGAGATCGAGAAGCTCAAGGCTGAAACCGGCCAGGTTCTGATCGATGCCGGCGTGGTGTCCCCGGATGACGAGCGCCAGCGCGTAGCCAACGACCCGGATTCGTCGTATCAAGGGCTAGACCCCAACGATGCGCCGGACCTCCTCGATGAGGAGGAAGATGGTCTGGAACCGAAGGACGGTCGGCCGATCGACAAGCTGTTTCAGGAGGCTGTGGAGTGATGCCCGGCAATTGTATTAACCCGAACATTGTGAGGGCTCACCTCCCGGTGATTACCGACGCTCGGACGAGGCAGATTGCCAAACAGTTGGCTCTTGCGCACTACCGGCTAGCCGGAAACAAATGGACCATCCGATATTGTGTGCGATACGCGTGGGTCTTTTGTGAAGCATGCGCTCGGATTGTCAATGGGAAGGATGGTTCGATCCGAGTGCGCGCGATGTGCGCAGAATCCCTCCGGCGGCAGTGTGGCCGCTACGTGGCTGCGGTTTGATCAAGCTCGTTCTCTGGGACCTCATCAACGCGCGCCGGCCGCCTGAGAAGGCGATCCGGGAGAGCCTTGCCGAACGAAAGACCGAAGATGGCTTCGAAGGAACGGAAGCGCAGGGACAGGACCGAGAAGGTTCTGCGCCCCGTCCGGCCCAACGCGGGGATCACTGACGAATACCGGCGCAAGCTTGACCGCCTGATCGATGAAATGCAGCGTTCAGTGGTCTGGCATCTCAGGGCCGAATACAGGCGGCTGGAGCCGCGCATCCTCGCCACCGATGAATCTCCCGCAGATGCGCTGCGCCGCACCATGCGCGACCTTGCGGCCCGGTGGCTGAGGAAGTTCGATCAGGCTTCTGAGAAGTTGGCGGAGTGGTTCTCGCAATCGGTCGAGCAGCGCAGCACCGGCGCCCTGAAGCGCATCCTGAAGGACGGTGGCATCTCGGTCGAGTTCAAGATGACACCAGCGATGAAGGACGTGCTGGACGCCACGGTCAACCAGAATGTCGGGCTGATCAAGTCGATCCCGGAGAAGTACTTCACCGAGGTCGAGAGCATGGTGCAGCGGTCGGTGCAGACCGGTCGCGACATGGGCCAGCTTGCCGACGATCTGGAAAAGCGGTTCGGCATCACGCGGCGGCGAGCGGAGTTTATCGCTCGCGACCAAAATGAGAAGGCGACAAGCGCATTTAACCGGGCGCGGTGGATCGAGGCAGGCATTGACGAGGCGCAATGGGTGCACAGCGGCGGTGGCCGCGACAAGCGCCCGACGCATGTCAAGGCCAGCCGGGACAAAGTGCGCTACAAGGTCGCCGAGGGCTGGTACGATCCGGCTGTCGGTGAGAAGATCCAGCCCGGGTATCTGCCGAATTGCAAATGCGTCGGGCGGCCAGTGATCAAGGGGTTTTCGTGAGCGGCTGAGGTGCCCCTGTGGCCGACGTTGACTATCTCATCGTCGGCGGCGGTGCATCCGGTGGCGGAAACGGCGGCAACAATTCCGGTGGAGGCGGCGGCGCCGGCGAAGTTGCGCAGGGGACCGCAAGCGTCTCGGTTGGGGTCTACCCGATCGTCGTCGGCGACGGCGGCGCGGCTGTTTCCACCGGCAACGGGAATGCTGGTGGAGATTCATCCGCGTTCGGCGTCACCGCGCTCGGCGGCGGTCCTGGCTCGCAAGGCGGGGCTGGCGTCGACGGCGGTTCAGGTGGAGGTGGTGGCGGTGGCGGCGGATCACTGGACCCCACAGCCGGCGACACGCTGGCCTCCCATGGTGGATGGGCCGAGATCACGGACTATACCGGCGACCGCAAGGCGCTGACCCTCGGATCCGTGTCGGGCCAGTCGGTCAACAATTCGGGGTCCCCGGCATCCTTCGCGATCGATGACACCGCGACGGTGGCCGGCGGCTTTATCTGCACCGTGGACACCGGCACGTCGGGAGTTCTTTACGGCGCCGCCGACTTCGGGTCGCCGCGAGCCGTCGAGAATGGCGACACGCTGAACGTGACGTGCACCTTGACGGCAGCGGCGGCGTAAGGACGCGCGCCCGGTCATGGCCGATTTCACGATGTTCGCCGGCGACAGCCAACTTCTGGAGGTCACGGTCACCAACGCGGCTGGCGATCCGGTCGATCTGGACGGCGTTCAGGCGATCCGGTGGTGGATGTCATGGTCCGTCCATGCCGAGCCGCCGCTGGTCGAGAAGGCGATCGGCAGCGGCGTCACGATCGTCGACGCATCCGCCGGACGGTTCAACGTCACGCTGGCCCCTGCCGACACTGCCGGGCTCTCGGGGCCGTACTATTTCGAGGCGGAAGTGATCGACGAGGTCGGCAACGTCTCAACCGTGCTCACGGGCACCGCGACGATCCGTGCCGCGCTGATACCGCCGGCGGCGTAACGTCCCCGCGCCATCAATCGAAAGAACCACCATGCCGGCTGTAAGCGAGCGTCAGGAACGGGCGATGCACGCCGCTGCTCAGGGCAAGTCCACGCTCGGTATCCCGCTCGAGGTCGGCAAGGAATTCGTCGGCGACGACGCGCCCCGGATCGCTGCCGGCATCATCTTCGCCGCGCCGGATGGCGCCGTGCTGCTGCTCTGCCGCTCGGCTTCCGAGGCCAACTATGGCGGGCACTGGGCGCTTCCCGGCGGAAAGGGTGAGGCTGGCGAGACGCCGTGGACGACAGCATGTCGCGAGGCCGCCGAGGAGATCGGCGCCACGAACCGGCATGCATGGGTTGGCGAGCCGACGGTTGTCAATGAAATCGAAACGCCAACCGGGATGGTGTTCACCACTTTCGTCCAGCCGGTTCGGTATCGGTTCGTGCCCGAGACCGAAGCCGAGCATTGCGGGTATGTGTGGGCCAAGGCGGGCATGTGGCCCGCGCCTATGCATCCGCAGGTCGCCCGCGTGCTGGCGACGATGTACCCGGAAAGGGCGGCGGATACCGTCGCCATGGACCGCGCCACGGTTCGCACCACCGACGCAGACGGGCATCTGAGGGTCGAGCTCACGCCGATCAGCAAGGCCAACATCTGCCCCTACTACGGCAGGGAAATCCCCGGCTGGCAGGACCTGGGGCTCGACGCCGACAAGGTCTACCACCTCTATCGCGACCCGGAAGAACTCGCGAAGGCCGCCAAGAAATTCGCCGGCAAGCCGCTGCTGCTGATCCACACTCCGGTCAAGGCGGAGGACCACCCCCGCCAGGTCACGGTTGGCGCGATCGGTGACGGCGTCGTCTTTGACGCGCCTTACCTCAAGGCGCCGATCACGATCTGGGACGGCGAGGCGATCGACCTCGTCCAGACCGGGGAGCGGCGCGAGATTTCGAGCGCCTACGGCTATCGGCCGGACATGACACCCGGCGTCGGCCCGGATGGGCAACGCTTCGACGGCGTCATGCGCGACATCGTCCCCAACCACGTTGCGCTGGTCGAGACCGGGCGCGCGGGGCCAGACGTTATGGTCGCCGACAGCGCGCCGGCCGGTCTCTCAACAGTTCCCAACAGCGGCGTCCCCGCTGGCGGGGCATCACGGGCCACGGCCCATCATCGTGAAAAGGAGCCTGACATGGCTGACAAGAACGCGAAGGATCGGGCCCGCGATGAAGGCCTGATGGAGCGCATCAAGGGCAGCGTCTCGGCCGAGGATTACAAGGCCCTCGACAACCTGCTGAACGCCGGCCACGCCGCCGACGAGGACAAGGACGACGCCAAGAAGGCGGCCGACGAGACCGAGCAGGAGAAGATCGACAACGAATCCGAGGCCATGCGCATCAAGGAGCGCGAGAAGCGCGAAAAGGGCGAAGACAAGGCCAAGGACAAGGCTGCCAAGGATGAAAAGGACGAGGACGAGAAGGCCGAGGATGCCGAGGAGACCATGACCAAGACCGAGGTCTCCAAGGCCATGGACGCCGCCGTCAGCGCCGCCATCCGCAAGGAGCGCCAGAACCAGAACGAGATCCAGGAAGCGCGCGAGTTCGTGCGCCCGTGGGTCGGGAACCTGCCGATGGCTTTCGACAGCGCTCCGGACGTCTACAAGGCCGCGCTGGAGGCGAGGGGGCAGTCCGTCGCCGACATCCACCCCACCGCGTACCGGTCGATCCTCACGCACGTCCCCAAGCCCGGGGCCGAGCGCCGGGACAGCCCTCGCGTCGCGCTCGATTCCGCGGCGGCCAAGAGCTTCGCGGAACGCTTCCCCGAGGCGTCGCGCATCGGCCGCGCCTGACCATCCCGCAACACTAGGAGAACACTGTCATGAGCGGCGGTTTCCAGACCCAGGTCAACACCGCGCAGGCTCCCGGCGTTGCCGGTGATTTCTGCGACCTCAATCCCTACTATTCTACGGTCGCGGGCGCTGGCGCGCTCGTGGCCGGCCCGCTCGGCCTCAACGTCGGGCGGTTCGCGTGGACGTCCTACACCCAGATCGACAACGACAGCGCGCCGGGCGTCGCCAACAATTACGGCACCGGCCCGGTCGCGGGCTTCGTCGGACGGTTCCAGCAGGGCCTGATCACCCAGTATCTCGGCTATGCCGGCGTGAACATCCCGACCGGGTTCGGTGTCACGCTCTACTCGGCCGGCGATTTCTGGGTGACCAACAGCGGCGCATCCATGGCTCGTCCGGGCATGAAGGCATACGCCAATTTCATCAGCGGCCTGGTGACCTTCGCGGCTGCAGGATCCCCCACCACGGCGTCGGCCACGCTGTCGACCATCGCGGCGGGTACGGCGGCGACCGGAACCGGCATCATCGTCGGCAACGTGCTGACGATCACGGGTGTCTCGAATACGATCTACCCCGGCGCGCTGGTGACCGGATCGGGCGTTGCATCGGGCACCACCATCGTCGCCCAGCTCACGGGCACCACCGGCGGGGCCGGCACCTACGCTGTCAACATCCCGCTCCAGAGCGTCACCAGCACGGCGCTGACGATCACGCCCTATGTCATGGACACCACCGGCGGCACCGTCACCGGCACGATCGAAATCGGGTCCATGGTCCAGAGCGCCGGCGGCACGCCTACCGGCACCGTCGTGGGCGCCTCGGTCACTGCCCTCGTGTCGGCCGGCATCTACGTCGTCACCACCGGAGGCGGCACGGTCTCGTCGGGCACCATCGTTCTCGCCAGCAATGTCGAGACGTCCTGGTACGCCCGCTCGAGCGCTCTGCAAGGCGAAGTGCTCAAGATGAGCAACGTGCCGGGCATCGGCTAACCCAGCGGCGGCTAAGGAGAACCCCCAGATGTACCGCAATTTCAATGAAGCCGTCGCTGCATGGCAGACGGACAGGGCCACTTGGGCAGCCAAGGGCCTTCATCTCCCACTCGTCAAGGGTTACGCCTTCGACGCGCTCAAGGAAGACTACAGCCTCGCCCTCGATGCGCAGCCTGCGCTGACGACGGACCCGAACTCGGCTGTTCCGGCGATGCTGACGACGACGATCGACCCGGAAGTCATCCGCGTCGTCTTCGCGCCGCTGGCCTTCGCCGAGATCCTTGGCGAGCGCCAGGCCGGCACGTGGCTGGACGAAACCCGCATGTTCCCGGTGGTCGAATACACCGGAGAGGTCTCCACCTATGGCGACTTCAACAACAACGGCCGCGCCGGCGTGAACATGAACTGGCCCAACTTCCAGAGCTACCTCTACCAGACCTACATCAGCTATGGTGAGCGCGAGCTGGAGCGGGCAGGACTGGCGCGCATCAACTACGTGTCCGAACTGACGCAGTCCGCGGCGTGGGCGCTCAATCAGTTCCAGAACCTCACCTACGCCTTCGGCGTCGAGGGTCTGCAGAACTACGGCATCATCAACAACCCGTATCTGTTGGCGCCGATCACCCCGGCAACGAAGGCGGCCGGCGGCACGGGCTGGTTCACGGCGGGCGGCTCCCCCAACGCCACGGCGAACGAGGTCTACAACGACATCGTGTCGGTGTGGACGCAGGTCATCCGCCAGACCAACGGCGCCGTCGACGTCAAGGCCAAGGCCACGCTGGCGCTCTCCCCGAACAGCGCGCTCGCGCTCCAGTTCGCGAACTCGTTCGGCGTCTATGTCGAGGACCTCTTGAAGAGGGGGTTCCCGAACATGGAGGTCAAGACGGCGCCGCAATACGGCGTCCAGAGCGCGTCAAACCCGAATGGCGCGTCGGCGGCCGGCAACTACATGCAGCTCATCCTCGACAAGGTGCAGGGCCAGCAGGTCGCCTATGCCGCCTACAACGAGAAGATGCGCCAGCACAAGATCATCCCGGACTCGTCTTCGTGGAAGCAGAAGACGACGCAGGGCACCTGGGGCACCATCCTGCGCATGCCGGTCGGCGTCGCGTCGATGGTCGGCATCTGATCAGGAGGAGCCAATATGAGCAACACCGACAAGACCCTCGCGGCGCCGGCGGTGACCGGCACCGGCAAGGCCCATCGCAGCGTCACCGTGGCGTGCAAGATCCCGAACGGCCTCACGCTGCAGCTATGCGAGGAGCGCCGGTCGACGGAAACCGCGCAGGGCACGACGCGCGACGTGGTGACCTATTCCAAGGTCGGCGACGTCATCATCGTCGCCGGCCCGGCATACCCCAACGGTTCCACGCCGAAGGGGTTCAAACGACGCCCCGACGATGCTGACGGCTTCGCGCTCACCCACAAGGTGCCTGCCGAGTTCTGGGAAAAGTGGATCGCTCAGAACGCGGATGCCGACTACGTCCGCTCCGGCATGATCTTCGCGTATCCCGACATCGAATCGGTAGCGGCAAAGGCGGCCGATATGAGCCGCATCCGAAGCGGGTTCGAGCCGGTCAATCCGGACGGCGACAGCCGTGTGCCCGCGACCATGGCCGGTGGTCTGACGCAGATCACCACGGCCGAGGAGTGGACCGGCAGCCGCGACGCGGCCCGGTAGGCACCATGGGCGTTCAGGTCCAGTTCGACTACGCGGCATGGGCGGCGGCCTTCCCGATGTTCAGCCATCTGAGCGTGCAGCAGATCACCGGCCCGGTGCTGACGTTCGCCCAGCAATATTGCCGCAACGACGGCGGCGGCCCGGTGACGGATGCCGGGCTGCAACTGCAACTGCTGAACCTGATGGTCGCCCATGTCGCCCAGATTCTCTACGGCACCAATCAGGCGGCCGGTCCCTCCGCGGTCGGCCGGCTGTCCAGCGCGACCGAAGGAAGCGTCTCGGCAAGCTTTGAGTTCCCGACCAGTGCCGATCAGGCATGGTTTGCCCAGACCCAGTGGGGCGCGATGTACTGGCAGATGATCGCCCCGTTCCGGCTCGGTGCCTATGTCCCGAAGGTGACGCCGCTCTGGCAGCCGCTGGCGCGCCCGTGGCCCGGCCTCTATCAGTGACAGGAGATGACGATGGACCCCATCAAGGCACTGCGCGACGAGATCCGTGCGTTCAAGACCGAGACCGAGGACCGCTTGCGCCGGCTGGAGAAGGCCGCCGTGAAGCGCGCTGAGCCAGTGAAGGTGCAACGTACAGGTTCGACGGGCACCTACCGACCGACGACGGACGACGATAGCCCGGTCACGCCGCCACCGAGCCCCAAGAAATCCTGATGGTCCAGATCAAGGGCGGCGACAAGTTGGAGAAGCACCTCAAGGAGCTTTCGAAGCGTGTTACCAAGGCGGCTTCGGTCGATGTCGGGTTCATGGAAGACGCCACCTACCCGGACGGGACCTCGGTCGCGATGGTGGCGGCGCTGAATGAGTTCGGCCACGGCAACTCGGTTGGCGCAAAGCTGTCTCGGACCCGTTTGGCCCGTTGGCTCGGGGTGAAGGCGAAAACAGCGACCCCGCCGCGTCCGTTCTTCCGCGGGATGGTGCAGGAAAAAAGCCCGGAATGGGGCGATGCCGTCGGCGATCTGCTCAACGCCACCGGGTTTGATGCCGAGAAGACATTGAACCTGGCCGGCGAGGGTATTGCAGGGCAGTTGCGCCAATCCATCGTTGATTATGTCGGCCCTCCGCTGGCCGAATCGACAGTGAAGCGCAAGGGCCACGACAAGCAACTGGTGGACTCCGGCGTCATGCTCCGGAGCGTGGACAAACGCGTCAAATAACCCTCCCGAACTGGAGAGAAACCCATGACCAATACCGTTCTGTTCTCGTCCAGCGCGGGCGACATCAACGCCGACCTGGCGTTCATCAACATGCTGGACCCCGACACCACAACGGACCCGGGTGTCAACGACGACGCGACCTTGGGCTACAGCGTAGGCTCGGTCTGGGTGAACCCGGCCGGGCCCCGCGTCTGGACCTGCACCGATGCCAGCGAGGGCGCCGCGCAATGGAGCGCGGCGGCACAGCAGGATGCAAGCGGCAACCAGGTCATCACCGGCAGCCTCTACGTCGAGACCCTGATTGCCCGCAACCAAGCCGCGCCTGTTGCCAAGACCACCTCGAGCACACTGACCGCTGCCAATCTGCTCGTCGGCATGGTGACCGTCAACCAGGGCGGTGGCGCGAACTCAGACCAGCAACTGCCGACCGGAACGACGCTCCAGAACGCCCTTGGCGCCCTGTTCGTCACCGACATGTCCTTCGACTTCAGCGTGATCAACACCGGCACCACGGACGAAACCGCGACGCTCACGGTCAACACCAACGTGACGATCGTCGGCAATGCCGTGGTCGAGCCCGGCGCGTCAGCAACGTTCCGCGCCCGCAAGACCGCCGCGAACACCTTCGTCGTCTACCGCATCGCCGGCTGACGAGAGGGCGCTTCCTTGAACCTCCACGCCATCGTTCGGGGCGCGATCACCACGGTAAACCCGGACGTCGTCGCGACCTACCGGCGCTCGACCGGGTACACCACGGCAGCGGACGGCAGGCAGGTCCCGGCCTATACCGACGTTCCGAACGTTCCTGTGCAGGTGCAGGCCCTGAGTTTTCAGGACCTCCAGCATCTGAGCGGGCTCAATATCCAGGGCGTCCGGCGCGCGCTCTACCTCTACGGCACCGCCATGGGCGTCGTGCGCAACCTGCAGCGCGGCGGCGACCTGTTCGTCTTCGCGCCCGGCATTCTCCCCGAAGGCACAACCTGGCTCGTGGCGCACGTCATCGAACAGTGGGGGCCGGGAGCCGAGTGGTGCAAGGCATGCATCACGCTCCAGAACGGATAGGCTGACATGGCAACGACTACGGTTACGATCACTGCCGGCGCGGCGTGGGCCGCTCTGGTAGACGGAGAGGAGTTTGCGTCGTGCCATATTCAGGTGACGTCGCCACAGCCGCTGGCGCTGGCGGTGGCAACTGAGGAGCCGGGCCCGACTTCCAGCGGGTTCGTTCTCATCGGAAATGCTCAGCCGCTGGTGCCGTTCACGCTTGAGACGGACGAGGTCATCTGGGGTCGCGGCTTCAACGGTGACGCCACGGTTCGCATCATTCTGGTCGCCGTGCCCGAATGACGTATCCCGTCCCGCTGCCGGCCGAAACAGCGGTCATGACGGCGCTGCGCTCGTTCCTGCAACTTATCTTGCCGACTGGCACCGCGACCTTCAATGGATCCATCGCAGGCACGACGCTGACGACAGCAGGCATCGCGGGCGGTTCCCTCGCCGTCGGTGATGCAGTCTTGGGCGAGTACGTTGCGCCGGGCACGTTCATCGTTGCGCCGATCGACATTCTGGCGGGGACCTACACCATCAGCGTGGCACAGAGCACGCCAGCGCCGACGTTGATGTGGAACGGGGTTCCTGTCGTAAGGGGGCAGGTCAATCGCGTTCCCGAGCCGAAGCAAGGCGATCTGGTGGTGATGTGGCCCCTGTTTCGAAAGCGCCTCTCGACCAATGTCGACACCTACGATGACGTGGTCTTCTCCGGAGACATAGACGGCACCACACTGACAGTATCGGCCGTGGAGCGCGGAACCATCGCGCCCGGTCAGACCATCTCCGCCGTGGGAATCGCGCCAAACACGCGCATTCTTGCTCTTGGAACAGGAACAGGGGGTATGGGGACCTACGTTGTCACGCCGGCCCAGACATTGGCCCACCGCACTTTGGCGTCAGGCTATGAGAACTTCCTGCAACCGACCGAGTTCACGGCCCAGATAGACGTCCACGGTCCGAACGCTGGCAACAACGCGCAACTGATCTCGACCATGTTCCGCGACGAATGGGCGACTTCCCGCTTTGCCACGCTCAACCCCGACGTCCAGCCGCTCCATGCGGACGATCCAAGGCAAATCCCATTCTACAACGGGGAACAACAGGTTGAAAATCGCTGGGTAATTACGGCCGTGTTGCAGGCCAACGAGACGGTTCAGATGCCGATCGAGTTTGCTGATCAACTCGACGTCGAGACCATCAACGTTCAGGGCGCCTACCCGGCCTGACCCCCTCAATTTCCACAGTCAATCCGCAAGAAGGAAACGCCGATGACCATTCGGGCGAGTCTTTACGTCAATGTCATTCCGACGGTCCTGAGCGCCGGCGGCAGTTCGCTGGACATGAACGGGCTGATCCTGACCCGCAACACGCGAGTTCCGGCCAGCCAGATCCTGTCGTTTCCCAACGATGGCGTGTCCGTCTCGAACTATTTCGGGCCATCGGCCGCCGAGGTGGAAATCGCGACCGTCTACTTCGACGGCTTCGAGAACAGCACGCAGAAGCCGGAGCGGATCCTTTTCACCCGCTACACGCCGACGGCCGCTGCTGCTTATCTTCGTGGCGGTCCGATCAATTCCTTGACCATTCCACAGATCAAGGCGCTTGCCGGCACGCTGACCATCGTGATCGACGGCTACAGCTATACCAGTGCGTCCATCGATCTCAGCGCGTCGACCAGCTATTCCTCGGCCGCCGCGATCATCGAGACCGAGCTCAACGGCACGCTGCCGACCGGCGCATCCTTCACCGGGGCCATCGCTCCGGGGACGGCCAGCGTGACCGGCGGCATCTCCGGGAACGTGCTCACCGTGACGGCTGTCGGCTCGGGTTCCCTGGCGGTCGGCGCCCTGATCACGGGCACCGGCGTCGCGGCCGGGACGCAGATCACGGCGCAGCTTTCAGGCGATGACGGCGACGTCGGGACCTATGCCGTCAGCATCTACCAGTCCGTCGACCCCGGCACCACGATCGCCGCGACGTACGGCACGCTCACGGTCAGCGCCGTCGCGTCCGGCACGCTGTCGCCCGGGCAGGTCATCACCGGCGGCACCGTGGATGCCGGGACGCAGATCACGGCCTATGGCACCGGCGAGGGCCTGACCGGCACCTACATCGTCGACCTGACGCAGACCGAGACCAGCGGCGCGCTGACCAGCACGGGCCCCGAACTGGACGTCAGTTATGATTCCGTGTCGGGAGGCCTTGTCATTACGTCCGGCTTCCCGAGCGGCGATTCAACCGTGGCCTATCCCACCGGGACACTGGCGGTCCCCCTGTTCCTCACGGCGGCAACGGGAGCGATCCTTTCGCAGGGTGCACCGGCCTCGACCCCCGGGGGATTCATGGCCAACGTGATCGATCAGTACCAGAACTGGGGCACGTTCATGCTGGTGGACGATCCCGACGCCGGCAACGGCAGCGAGCAGAAGATGCTGTTCGCACAGTGGACCAGCGGCACCCAGGATCGCTTCGCGTATGTGCAGATGGATACCGATCCGGCCCCGCGCCTCAGTGCGTCCGCGACGTCGTCCTTCGGCTGGCGGCTGGCGCAGGGAAGTTACACCGGCACGTGCCCGATTTCGGTGGCAAGTGATCAGCGCTATGACGCGTTCGTCTGCGGGGCGGCGGCGTCGATCGACTTCGAGGCCACGAACGGGCGAATTTCCTTCGCGTTCAAAGGGCAGGGGGGGCTTGTCCCCGACGTCACTTCGACGGTGGCGGCGACCAATCTCATTGCCAATGGGTACAATTTCTACGGTGCGGTCGCTACGGCGAACAACGACTTCCGTTGGTTCAGCCCCGGTCTCGTGTCGGGTCAGTATCAGTGGCTCGACTCGTATATCAACCAGATCTGGCTCAACAACGCGCTCCAGCTCGCGTTGATGAGCCTGCTCGAGTCGGTCAATTCAATCCCGTACAACGAGGACGGCTATGAGTTGATGGTGGCCGCGTGCCTCGACCCGATCAACGCCGCACTCAACTTCGGATCGATCCGCGCGGGTGTTCCGCTGTCCGCATCTCAAGCAGCACAGGTCAACGCGGCGGCCGGCGCTCAGGTGAGCGATACGCTCGCGACACAGGGCTACTACATGCAGGTGCTCGCCGCATCGCCAATTGTCCGGCAGGCGCGCGGATCGCCGCCTTCGCGCCTGTGGTACATGGACGGCCAGTCGGTGCAGAAGATCGACCTCGTCTCCACACTCGTCCAGTAACGAACCCGATCAGGAGATAGGTCATGGCACGCACCATCACCTCCGCCAACGCGGTCCTCACGCTCGCCATTGCGGGCCTTTACAACTCCCCGATTCAGCTGAAGGGGTTCTCGGCCGACAACGTCTACACCGTTGAGGATCAGGACATCACGGAAACATCGATGGGCGTCGACGGCGTCTTGTCGGGAGGCTTCGTGTTCACGGCGGTCATCCAGACCATCGTGTTGCAGTCTGACTCGATGTCCAACGATCTGTTCGCGCGCTGGATCGCGGCACAGAAAGCAGCGCGTGAGGTCATTACTGCGAATGGCCGCACGACGCTCTCGGCGATCGGGCGGTCTTTCGTGTCGACCAAGGGTTTTCTGGTCCGCATCCCGCCAATGCCCACCGCCGCCCGCACGCTGCAGCCGCGCTCTTACACCATCCAGTGGCAGAGCGTGCAGGAAGTGCCGCGGTAAAGGTGATCCATGCGCAAAGAAATCGACATCACGATCACGTCGGAAGGCCGCGACAAGGGCAAGGTCTTCCACATCAAGGAGAAGTCGGCGGTTGAGGCCGAGCGGTGGGCGTTGCGCGTGCTGCGCGGCATCGCGAAGTCTGGTGCCGACCTGCCGATGCTCGACCCTGAAAGCCTTCAAAACGGTGGCATGCAGATGCTGTTCATGATCGGGCTTCAGGCGGCGATTTCGCTAGAGTTCGAGGAGTCGGAAATCCTGATGGACGAAATGCTGCAATGCGTCAGCGTCAAGCCCAGCCCGAACATCGAGCGCCCGTTGCTGCCCGAAGACGATATCGAGGAAGTCTCGACACTCATATGGCTGCGCAAGGAGGTGCTTGATCTCCACATGGGTTTTTCGAAGAGCGACGGCCAATCGACGTCGGCATAGGCGACGTCAACGCCGTCGCTGATCTCGTCGAGTACCCGAACGTGCCGCGTTCGATAGGGACGCTGCTTTCCCTCTACCCCCACATGTTCCGCGACCTCGACGAGTGGATGTCCCTAGAGGACGCCTACACCATGCTCGAGGTGGCCACGGTCGACGGCCACAACAACCGAGTTCTGGCGGAAACCCGCAAGCGAGAGGCGTGATCCATGGCAACCGTCATCGACTCGCTGATTGTGACACTCGGCTTGGACCCCAGCGGGTTCACCAAGGGCCAGAAGCAAGCCGCCGCTTCCTTCATGAAGACGCGCGATGCCGCGCTGAAGACCGGGAAGGAGATCGAGGAGTCGTCGAAGCGCACCGCGAACGCCATTCACAAGGTGGCGCGGCAGGCAGTGTTGCTGTTCGGCGCCATCGCGGGGTCGCGGACATTTGTCGATTTCGTCGGGTCGCTGAACACGGCCAATGCAGCTCTCGGCAGATTCGCGTCCAACATGGCAACGCCGCCCCAGCGTATTGCGGCGTGGGGCATGGCGGCGGAACGCGTCGGCGGCTCTGCACAGGCCACGGCCGCGTCGTTCGAGCGCGTGTCGCAGGCTCTCCACGATTTGCACAATGGCGCGAAGATGCTCCCTCCGGAGTATTCCCGCCTCATTGCGCTGTCAAAGGTTGAGATACGTCGAAACAACGGTGTTGACGTCTTTATGACTGACCTTGCCAAGGCGGCGCACACCCTTGGCAAGACGGACCCCAACCGCGCGTATCACTATGTAAAGGCCCTCGGCCTTGACGAGGGCACCATCAACCTGATGATCAGGCATGGTGACCAGATCGGCAAGGAATTGCGCAAGCTGGAGGGCTACGCGCCTTCGGACGCGGCGATCAAGGCGGCGCAGGATCTTCAGGAGAGCTGGCGCGGACTTCAGCAGGTCATCATCGGTCTGGCGAACAAGATCGCGGAAGTGCTGGGGCCGAAGCTGGCGGCGGCAATCGATCAGTTCAAGGCGTGGATCGACAAGAACGAGGAGTGGATCAAGACGGGGCTGGTGGATGCGGTCGAGAGCCTGGCCAAGTGGCTGGCTGACATCGACTGGTCAGGGATCGGCACCGGCATGTCGCAATTCGCGTCGGCCGCGAACAGCGCAGCGACTGCCGTTGGTGGGCTAGAGGCTGCGTCGGTCGCGCTGCTGACACTCTGGACCGGTTCTAAAGTCTTGCAAGCCGTTGCAAACATGCGTGCGCTCGGCGGCGGTGGCGGGGGGCGCGTCGCAGGCGGTATCGGGCGCGGCGGCTTGCTGGGTGGCGTTCTCGCAGCGTTTGCCGTGGTCGGGATGTCAATCCCGGCTGATGAGCGAAAGCAGCGCTGGGAAGATTTCAAGGAGCACAACCGTCGGCATCGTGATGGCCTGACGGCAAGATCGGGCGCCGGCTCCTTTGAGCGTGGTGGGCGCAATCGCGGTCGAGGGCATGCAAGCCCCGGCATGCCCTACAGCACGTTGACTGAGCGCGTTCTTCATCCGTCCCTGATGAACGAGAACCTGCTGCGCGGCGGTGGCGGGACGTCGGGGCTTGGCGGCGGCGCCGGCAACGACCGGCTCAATGTCGACGGCCGGCCGGTATCGCGCGCCAATCCGATGCCTGTCATGCTCGGCAATGGCAGCACCGGCGGCGGCTTCTGGGACGGATTCTGGAAGTGGGCCAGCGGTGGCAATTCCGGCGCGACGGGTGGCACGGAGCCCGGGGGTAGTGGCGGAATATGGGGCGCAGCGAAGCGGTTCCTTGGGCTTGAGGGATCATCCCCGGCAGGCAGCGATGGAACTCGGGCAGGAAGCGCAACGCCCGGATGGTGGACAGCGGAGCGCCAGCGCCACGCCTACAATCGTCTCAGGGAAGAGGCAGGGCTTTCGCACGAGGGAGCAATGGGCCTTGTCTCACGGTGGGCCCATGTCGAGGCAACACAAGGGCCCGGTGCGGTCAACCCGACGTCGGGCGCATTCGGCATCGCTCAATGGCTCGGCCCCCGAAAGGGAAAGATCGCCGGCAACACCAACTACGATGACCAGCTGAGCTACGCGATCTGGGAGTTGCAGAACACGGAAACCAAGGCGGCGGCGGCGCTTCGTGCAGCCAAGTCCAAAGAAGATGGTGCGGTCGGCGCGGCAATGTATGAGCGGGCCGAAGGGTACAACCCGCGCACCGGCCGCGACAATCACGTCGCAAAGACGCTGGGCGGCATGAACGCGATGGAAGCGATCTTGTCCGGTGACGGCATATCAACCCCGCTCGGGCGATTCAATCCGAACGTCGATCAACGGCTGCGCAATATCATAGACGAGACCGCGCGCCGGACCGGAACGAACATCACGCTCAACAGCGGCATGCGACCGGGTGATCGGCGGTTTCACGGACGCGGCAAGGCGCTCGACATCTCGATACTTGGGCCCGATGGGAAGCCGATGCCGAACTACCAGAGCGCGGAGGCATTCGCGACCTATGAGGCTTTCGCACATGAAGCGCGCAGAACTCAGCGGGAACTTTATCCCGAACTGAACAAGAAGTTCCGGTGGGGCGGCTATTTCAGCGGCGGAAAGGGACGATATGGCGCTCTGGACCTGATGCACTTCGACATCGGGGGCGCGGGCATGGGCGGCGGATCGTGGGAAGGCGGGCTCACGCCCGAACAGCGTGCGCTTTGGCCCGGTGCGCGCAGCCGAGGAATGATGGATCTTGTCGACGGCGCGCGATCGTCCCGAATGGGCAGCGTCTCAAACGACAACAGCCAGACCAGCACATCGCAGACCAACTTTGGCGACGTCACGGTCAACCTGCCCGGCGTCACCAACGCGGAGCAGTTCGCGTCTCAGCTCGGCCCAGCGCTTCAGGGCACCAGCGTTGCGAAACGGGCCAACTCAGGACCGCAATAGATGGTCTTTCCGGTCAATGTTCCGAATGTTCCAGGGGTGCCGCCCGTCACACGTGCGATCGGCGCCCTCGCCAACTTCGCCACCTTCCTAACCGGCGATGCGCAGGGGCTTTTCTCTGGCCTGTTCGGCACGCCGCAGTGGGGCATCTATCAGGGCGGCTCACCGGTGGTGCTGGCCGACAATGTGGTCAGCTTCGACTACAAGCACCAGTGGTCGGTGGCGGACTTCCCGATCGAGCGCGGGGCATTCGCGTCCTACAATAAGGTGCAGGTGCCCTATGACGCACGGTTCCGGTTCTCAGCCGGCGGCAGCAGCGCGGCACGGCAGGCGTTCCTGAACTCAATCGCGGCCATCGCCGGGGACCTCAACCTCTACAACATCGTCACCCCGGACGCGGTCTACATCAACGCCAACATCAACCATTACGACTACGACCGGAAGGCGATGTCCGGTGTAGGGCTGTTGACCGTGGATGTCTGGACGACGGAAATCAGGCAGGTGGGCGCCGCCATGACCAACAATGTCGCCAGCCCGAGCGTGGCGCCGCAGATCAATGTGGGACCTGTCCAGCCGACCGCCGCAACGGCGACGCAGGCTTCATCGTTCACCACTCCCTTCGCCGGTCCCCAGTGATGCTGCTGATCCCGCTCCAGCCGGTTCCGAACCAGACCGTATCGATCACGCTTGCCGAGCAAGCGTGCCAGATCAACGTGTATCAGAAGGGAGCTTTCCTCTTTCTCGACCTGCTGGTGTCCAATGAGCCGATCGTGACGGGCGTGATCTGCCAGAACCTCAACCCCGTCGTGCGGGACGCCTATTTGGGCTTCAGCGGCGATCTGGCGTTCATCGACAATGAGGGGCGCCGGGACCCCGAATATCGCGGCCTCGGGCCACGTCCGACATCGCGGTTCAATCTCGCCTATCTGACGGCGGACGAGGTCGGCAGCTTCATCTAGTCCTCGCCGAACGGATGGGCATCCATGACCGCACCCAGCTTCACTCGCAAGCGACTCGACGTCCAGTTCAACCTCGCGAACGGTAATTTCGGCGGGGGCGGCAACACCTACACCGCATCGGGGCTGCGGATCCAGGCGCAAGTCAATGCCACCGGCGGCGTTGCATACAGCTCGATGGAATGCGCCATCTTCGGCCTGCCGCTGTCCGTGATGAACCAGTTGAGCACGGTCGGAAAACAGCTCAACGCGCAGTATCAGAACAACGTCGCGCTGATGGCAGGTGAGGAAGGCGGCCAGATGTCCGTCGTCTTCCAAGGCAGCGTCTTCAATGCCTACGTCGACGCGCAATCGATGCCCGCTGTCTCGTTTCGCGTGACCGGCATGCCGGGGCTGTATGAGGCCGTTAAGCCGGCAACGCCCCTGAGCGTGCAGGGGACAGCCGATGCCGCGACGCTGATGCGCCAGCTTGCCGGAACGATGGGGCTCGAGATCGAAGACAACGGCGTCAACGTCAAGCTCGCCAACCCCTATTACGCCGGGTCCCCATGGGGGCAGGCCGAGGCCATCGCGCGGGCCGGCAATTTCGACCTGATCTATGAAGCCAACAAGATGGTGATCTCCCCGCGCGGAAAACCGCGGCAGGGGGGAAGTCCGGTCATTTCACGCGAGACGGGCCTCGTCGGCTACCCGATGTTCAACCAAAACGTTGTCATCGTCCGCACGCTGTTCAACCCTGCCATACGCCAACTGGCGCGCGTCACCGTCGAAAGCGACCTTACCCCGGCGAACGGTGAGTGGCAGGTCATGAGCGTCCACCACGAGCTTGAATCAGAGACACCCAACGGCAAGTGGTTCAGCGTGCTAGAGCTGATCTCGGTAGGAACGACCTGATGACGGAAAGCTTCTTTGGGCAGGCCGGAACCTTCAACGGATCCGGCGACTACAACGCCGAGGAGTTCCACATCCGGCAGGTGCTGGGCCAGACTCGCACCACGATCCCGGTCAAGGTTGTCGCCGTCCATGGCGGTGGCGTCGGCCCGGCGCCGACGATCGACGTCCAGCCACTGGTGAACCAGACGGACGGGCAGGGGAACCAGACCCCGCACGGGGTGATCTACGGCATCCCCGCGTCGCGCAATCAGGGCGGCGGCAATGCCGTGATCAATGATCCTCGCGTCGGCGATGTCGGCTTTCTCAGCGTCGCCGATCGCGACATCTCGGCCCTGAAGGCCAATGAGGGCAAGCAGTCGAACCCTGGATCGTTCCGGCGATTCGACCTTGCCGACGGCATCTACACCGCCGCGTTCCTCAACCCGGCCAACCCCGACCAGTTCATGCACTTCCGCGATGACGGGGTCACTCTGGCCGACAAGAACGGCAACGTCATCGAGATGAATTCCGGCGGCATCATCAAGGTCACCGGCACGCTCCACGTCACCGGCGATATCGTCGCCGGCTTCGGCGCGGAAAACATCTCCGTGATCAACCATCTTCACGGCGGCGTCACGCCGGGCGGCAGCCCCACCGATGTTCCGATACCGGGATCGTGACCGATGCGCACCCTGCTTCTCGATATCGACAAATGGGACATCGCGCTCGACCTGTCGAACAACATCGCCGTCGCGTCGGACCCCTATGCCATGGCGCAGGACGCGGCCAGCGCGATCCGACTGTTCCTCGGCGAGCTCTACTGGGACACCTCGCAAGGCATCCCGTATTTCGAGCAGGTCCTTGGCCATACCCCGCCGCTCAACCTGATGAAGGAATACATGATGCGCGCCGCGTTGACCGTTCCCGGCATCGTGCGTGCGCAGGTGTTCATCACGTCGTGGGTTGATCGCACCGTCCGGGGGCAGGTGCAGGTCTGGGACTCCGCCGGCCGATTCAGCGCAGCGAGCTTCTAAGCAAATGGCGACAACCAACGTTCCCAGCCCGACCTTCGGGCCGCGCGGCTTTGAAATCCCGCCGGCACAGGAGGTGCTGACAGGCGTTCTGGGGGACGTAGACGCCGCGTTCGGCGGCGGCATGAACATGGCGTTGGAGACGCCGCAGGGGCAGTTGGCGTCGAGCGAAGCGGCCGTCGTGGACAACACGAACAGCCAGTTCCTGTTCATGACGCAGATGTTCGACCCGGCCTACGCGTTCGGCCGGTACCAGGACGCTCTGGGGCGCATCTATTTTCAACAGCGCAACCCGGCCCAACCGACCGTTGTCGATGCGCTGTGCACCGGTCTTGCGGGTGTTGTGATCCCGGTCAACTCGCTGGCCGTCGCGGCCGATGGAACGCGCTATATCTCCACGCAAGAAGGCATCATCCCTCTCGGCGGCCAGGTCACCATCTCATTCGCGGCAACGATCCCGGGGCCGATCCCGTGCCCGGCAGGAACGCTCAACCAGATCTATCGCAGCATTCCGGGCTGGGACTCGATCACGAACCCCGCCGATGGTGTCCTAGGCAACAATGTCGAGAGCCGGGAAGCGTTCGAGGCCCGGCGCGCGGCGTCGGTGGCGCACAACTCCATCGGGTCATTGCCGTCCGTTCTCGGGTCTGTGTTGACGGTGCCGGACGTCATCGATGCGTTTGTGACCGAAAACACCAGCAACAGCCCGGCGACGATCGGCGGCGTCTCCCTGCTTCCGAACTCGCTCTATGTCGCGGTGGTCGGTGGGGAGGCGCAGGCCGTTGCCGAGGCGATATGGCGCAAGAAGGCGCCGGGCTGCGCCTACAACGGCAACACGAACGTCACCGTGCTGGACACCAGCGAAGGCTATGTCCCGCCGTACCCGGCGTATTCAGTCTCGTTCGAGCGGCCCGAAGCGCTGGGCATCGTCTTCGCAGTCGAGATCAACGATACCAGTCTCGTGCCGGCCGATGCCGAGGTACAAATTCAGGCCGTGATCATCGGGGCTTTCGCCGGACTTGATGGCGGCTCGCGTGCCAGGATCGGCGCGAACCTGTTCGCCAGCCGCTTCTACTGCGCCATTGCCGCGCTTGGACCATGGGCGCAGATCGTGTCGCTGACCATCGGTTCGACCAACGCACCGGCTGCGTCCTTCACCGGCTCGATCACCGGGACGACGATGACGGTTTCCGCCGTGGCATCTGGCGCGCTGGGTGCCGGACAGACGCTGTTCGACGCGAGCGGCGACCTGATGCCTGGCACAAAGATCGTCAGCCAGGACTCAGGCTCGCCCGGTGGAGTGGGCGACTATACCGTGTCCAACGGTCAATCGGTCGGCTCTCGTCCCATGGAGGCGGTCGCTCCGACCCTGAATGAGGTTGCGGTCGACATCGATCAGATCCCGGTCACGTCGCCGGCCTACATCACCGTCACGCTGAGCTGATCCCATGACAGGACCGGAGTTTCCCCCTGGCCCGCTGCCGGGGTCCAACGGCATTGGGCTTTTTCAGATAGGCGTCAGCCCGATAGGGGCGATACCGGCCTTCGACGTCTGGAAGACGATCATCTCGCAATATGCGAACAGCCCGATCCTGACGCGTCTGATCGAGGACATCTTCGACTATCTGGACCAGACCGCGAACTTCGAAGCCTTCTTCGACTTGGTGTTCAACGTCGACACGGCCGAAGGGCACGGGCTCGATGTCTGGGGCAGGATCGTCGGCGTCAACCGTGTGATCCAAGTCGCGGTCGGGGAGTGGTTCGGCTTCGCCGAGGCGTCACCGGGCTCGCAGACCTTCGGCTTCGGCCCGTTCTATGGCGGCGCGTCGCTGACTGAGAACTTCGCCCTGTCCGATCAAGCCTATCGCACGCTGATCTTCGCCAAGGCGGCGGCGAACATCACGGACGGTTCGATCCCGGCGATCAACCGCATCCTGATGTCACTCTTTCCAAACCGGGGCAATGCCTACGTCACGGACGGCGTCAACAACGGCGCTTGGTTCGGCTTCGCGGAATCGACCAACGCCAACGGCTTCAACCAGCAGGCGTTCTACTCAGGCAATCCGACCATCCAGACGATGGCGATGACCTACACCTTCACCTTCCCGCTTTCGCCGGTCGAACTGGCGATTGTCCAGAACTCCGGCGTGCTGCCCAAGCCAACGGGCGTCGCGGCGTACGTAGTCGTGCCATAGGATCGACCATGAAACTCTCTGACGTTCCGGCCAAGTTCAGCATTCCGTTCGCAAATGGTGCGGGTGGGGGCTACATCACCTATCCGGTTCCGCAAGCTCCACAATCCGGTGGGCGTGCGTCGCTGACGGATGGGTTCCCGCCGCCGAATTGGCTCCCTGTCGGCGCTGGCGGTATCCCGCCGTGGGGACAGGACTTCAACGGCCTTCTGAAGCAGGTCACGCTCTGGAACCAGTGGAACGGCGCTGGCGCTGTCGCGGCCTATGATGGGTCGTTCTCGACCGCGATTGGCGGCTATCCGCAGGGTGCCATCCTGTCGGGCGAATATCCGGGGTCGGTGTGGCTCAACCTTGTGGACGACAACACCACGGACCCCACAGCCGGCGGCGCGGGCTGGACGCAGCTTCTGACGTCGCTCTCGGCCCCGGTGACGCTGTATGTTCGGTCGGACGGCAGCGACAGCAATGATGGCAGCGCGAACACGGCCGGCAGTGCGTTCGAGACGCTGAATGGGGCGATCACCTATGCCCGCAACCGGTTCGGCGTGTCCGCGCAACAGATCACCATCCAGATCGGGTTGGCGGGGACCTACGCCAAGCCTTCGGCGCTCTATCCGGGCTCGACGTTCCAGATCCGGGGCGACCCGGCCAACGCGACGGCGTATGTGATCCAGAACACAACCAACGCCGTGGTTGATGTCGAGAACTGCTACGTGCGGCTGGACGGGCTCACGCTCGAGCAGACTGTCAATGGCAACAATTGGCTTGATGTCATCTCAGGTGCGGCGGCCGATGTCGGGACGGTGTGGTTTATTAATGCTGGTGCGACGACGGGAAGCGCGTGCATCCGCTCGGCATACGGGTCATCGGTCCGCATCCTTGGAACCGTCACGATGGGGGCGAATGGGTCCTCGTCCATGCTCGCATTGGGTGCGGCGTCCATCAACGCGGCGGTCGGTTCCGTCATCACTTATTCTGGCAACCCGATTTTCAGTGACGCCACAGTTCGGTCGGATACCGCATCTTCGGTCATCCTCAGCCCGGCGACTATGAGCGGCGCTGCGCAGGGGTCACGGTACAGTGCCACCGTCAATGGCGTGATCTACACTAACGGAGGCGCGAATTTCATCCCCGGAAACGCCGTCGGAACAACGGCCAGCGGCGGGCAGTACGTCTGATGGGCAGCGCTCCGAACTGGACATACGGATACGTCCCGACCGCCGCGCAATGGAATGCCGCGTTCGTCGCCAAGCAGGATGATCTCGGCTACACGCCCGTGAACCGGGCCGGCGATACCATGACCGGGCCGCTGATCACGTTCGGATCGCTGCTGTCCGGCTCGGGCCTTCGCATATCGCCCGGAGTTGCGCCCAACGCGCCGGTCGACGGCGACGTATGGATCACGTCGGCAGGGTTCTATGCTCGCGTGAACGGCACCACTCTGTCGCTGTTGGTCAACCTCGAGGCCGCCAACGTCTCGTTCAACCCGTTCGGGACGAATCTTGTCGCGACGAACGTCCAGACCGCGATCGTCGAGCTTGATGACGATCTTGATGCCTTGGGAAGCACGGTATCCGGGATCGGCGGGGGGCTCACGGCCCTTCAAGGCACGGCGGTGCGCACGGACATCGTGCAGTCGTTCAGCGACGGGCAGATGGCGCAAGGGCGCGGTAACATTGGGGCGGCTTCGGCGGCCGATTTGACCCCGTTTGTGGCTTACACGCCGACCTTCACGGGCTTCGGAACCGTGACCAACGTCTATGCCCTGAGCCGCCGCGTGGGCAACGCTCTGGAAGTGATGGGCAATTTTACGACCGGGACCGGGACCGCAACTGAAGCGCGGATGTCGCTCGGTTTCAATGGCGTTGACGGTGGACTGGAGGTCAGCACCCTCATGGGCGCGACGGGCGTGGTCGGATTTGGAACCATCAACATAACGACGGCAAATCAGCCATTCGTCATGGCATCTCAGGGCAATAGCTACGTCAAGTTTTCGCTACTCGGCTCAACCATGGGTGGACTGACAGCGCGCAACGGGAATGATCTGTTCGGTAATGGCACCGTCGTCAGTTTGCGGTTTACGGTTCCGATTCAGGATTGGTAAAGATGATGTCCAATTCAGCAGGAGACCCGCATGGCCCTTACCGTTCGCGCCGAATATGTCGGACCCTATGAGGCTTCGATTGCGCTTGTTCCACATGGTGTAACGCTGACGACAGGCTACGTCGCCAATTCCATATTCATGCAGCCCGGCACGTTTAACTACGCGCCCGGCAATACGATCTACCAGAACGTTAACTTTGTCGCCGAAGCGGAGGGCGTGTTTCGGTGCTATGTCTTCGATCCGGTGGCAAATTATTACCACGCCACGACCCGCATTCTCTGCGGGCTATCTCCGGACCCGTATTTTCTGATCCGGTGCATCCTCTACTGCATCAACTACGGCGATGCGAACCACATCAATTCGCCGTCCGACGCGCTGTTCCAGATGCGCTATGGTTCAATCTATCTGCAATGTGGGCCGGCCGTGAAGGTGCTGCGACTTGCACTGACACAGTACGGATTCACGACCCGTACGGTACATCTTCAGGCCCCGTCAAACCTGAACGGGTTCGATGACGGCCATATCCTCATGGAATTGTGGGATGCAGCGCTTGGCAAGTGGGTACTGATCGACCCCAACGGGTGGTTGTACAGACACCAGGGTGCGCCGGTTTCGGTCGCGGAGGTTGTCGAGTACGGTCTCGAAAACCTTGATGCGGAGCGACTGTGTCCTTTCGCTGCCATCCGCCATGACGGCAACTCGACGACAGTTTGGCCCAGCGCCGCGTTCTTTGAGTTGCGCCTGTCGAGCGAGGCGCGGATGCGCGAATGGGCGGCGCATATCTTCCGAATGCCTGGAATCAACGTGCCGGGCACGGGTGCTGTAAGCTATGTGCCGACTGGCTATTCAGGCGTTGAGAATCTTCCCCGTTACGCGGCGCCGAGCCAGACGTTCATGTCCAAAACCGACTGGCTCGCGGCGTTTTATTGACCCTCAAACATACGCCGACGGCTGCAACTCGACCTGCGAGAGGTTGCGGTCAGTCTTGATGGCTCTGCTTTCCAGATAACCCCAAACGTCATCCGGCGTATTAGCGTTCGATAGTTTTAAGAACATTCGCGCGCTCGGCTTCGTCCATTTTGAACTTACTTCACGGAAAAACCATCGCCAATCATCAACAGACCATGGTTGCCGCTCGGGCAGGCCTTCATGGCCTTGAAGAGGCTCAAAATTGGTGGCGTTGAATGCCGCCATGAAAGCCGTCACGAGATCAAATCGGCCAAGGTCTGGCAATGAAACTCCCGGCGAAATTCGGCAAGGTTCTCGCTTTGCGCCGTACATGGAGCAAAGATCGTCGTAGAGATACCGAGTGGCCGACCATCTCACCTCTTCTGGTAAATCGACCCCTATCACCTCATGGCCAAAGTAGGTCGCAACAAACGAGAAGTGGCCACCTCCCGTGCCGATGTCGAGGATTGAAAGCGGTGCGCTCTTATCCAGCCCAAGCGCTATTGCGGCAGACAGTTTGCTTTCCAGCCATACAACAGGGTCGATGTACTTCAGAAACCCTGAAAGAAACTCATTGTCTTCCATCGCGATAGATGGTCGCGCGCGGTCGACAAGGTACTTCTGCTGAATACGCGCGTGCTCGTCAGGGTCTACATGATCGCGGACGTGCTCCCAGAATGCCACGCGCCGCGCGTTCGCATTGCCGCCCTTTTCGCGGAAGTGCTGGATCCTGTCGCGAACAGTGTCTCTAAACGGGTTGAACATTCCCGGGAGACATTGTTCCGGGGCGTTGTGCATGGGGAAGCGTTCTATCTGGGTCATCGCTAACCCTTAACTGCGATCCAACATCGCTTCAACCGCCTAACCTAACCCTCCCCACCACCTGAAACCTGCACCGACCGGCCCTGCCGGCGGAAGGAGAAGCTATGTCTTGGAGAATTGCCAAGAGCCTTGAAGCCCTGCGGTCGCAGGTCAACGCGGCCGCGCCCAATCGCAGCAAGGCCAGTGACGGCACGGTCGGCGATGCAGCTCATGCCTCGCGTTCGTCCGATCACAATCCGTGGGTCAAGGACGGCACCACCGGCGTTGTGACTGCGCTCGACATCACGCACGATCCGGCGCGCGGCGTCGATGCCGGCGCCTTGGCGGAATCGCTGCTGGCGTCTCGCGATCCGCGCATCAAGTACATCATCTCGAACCGCCGGATCGCCAGCGGCGCGGCAGGCCCGTCGCCATGGGTGTGGCGGCCATATTCGGGCACCAATCCTCACACGTTGCACGTCCACGTGTCGGTGCGCCCGGAGAAGGCGCACTACGATTCGACTGCAGCGTGGAAGTTCGACCTCGGCAAGGTGGGGTCCGACTCGCCCAAGCCGTCCCAGCCGACGCCAACGCTCCGCAAGGGAGCGAAGGGCGCCGATGTCGGCCGGCTTCAGACTGCGCTCAACGCCGCTGGGGCGAGCCCACGTCTCGTCGTGGACAACGACTTCGGCCCGAAGACCGACACAGCCGTTCGGGCATTCCAGCGCACCAGGCGCCTCGTCGTGGACGGCATCGTCGGGCCGTACACGTGGGCTGCACTCGGAGCCGCGTGATGGCCTCGCGTGGCGTGCTGCGAACCATCGAGGGCGGCCGGCTCGGCTTCATGTGCCCCGGTTGCCGGGAGATGCACCAAGTGCGCGTGCGACCCGCGCCAAGCCCATCGTGGGATTTCAACGGCGACCATGACCGTCCGACCTTCACGCCATCAATCCTCGTCAGATGGAGCGAGCCCAGCGACGTCCCGGAAGAGTTCGACGATACGTCGAAGGACAAGCAGATGATCTGCCATTCCTTCGTGCGCGACGGCAAAATCCAGTTCCTCGCCGACAGCACGCACAAGCTCGCCGGGCAGACGGTTCCTCTCGTTCCGTTCGCCGCCTGACCCCGCGCCCGGCGGCTTCCGGGCATTTCTCGAAAGGACATCACCATGCATATCCAGCGCTTGATCCAGCGCGAGCTTTCGGCCGCGGCAAAGGTCCAGGGGCTCGACATCAGCGAGGCCGACGTGCCGGCGCTCACCGTGCGCGTTTCGTCGGCCGTCGAAAAGGTCGTGACGAACGCGACCAACCGGGAGCCGTGGTATCGCTCGCGCGTCATCCTCGGCAGCATCGTCTCGGTGCTGGCGCTCGGTGCCGGCGCGCTCGGCGCCAATGTCGACGTGGCCGCGCAAGGCGAGATCGTCGACGCGATCATCCGGGCGGTCGAGGCCGGCTCGACGCTGGTCGCGATCGGCGGCTCGCTCTATGCGCTGTGGGGGCGCATCGCCGCGCGCGGGCCGATCGGATCATGAACCCCGTCTACTGGACGGCCGCTGGTCTTGTGCTGGCGGCCGTCATCGCATTGATCTGAGGGACGGGACGAATGACCCTGCACGAAATCCTGCAATCACTAGGTCTCAACCCCGCCGTGCTGGCGGCCGGTGGCTTCGGCGGCGTGCTCCGCGCGCTCTCGCGCCAGCGGTTCAAGTTCCGCGAGATGATCGCCTCGCCGATCTGCGGCGCGCTGGCGGCGGCCTATCTGACGCTGCCGACCATTCATTACGTCAAGATTGCCGGCTGGCCGATTCCGGAAGATGAGGCGCAGGTGGTGCTGGCTTCTGCCTTTTTGATCGGCACGTGCGCGATGTGGATCAGCGACATCGTGTTCGAGGCCATTGTGCGACGGTTTCGGCCGAGAGAGCCGAGCGCCTGATCGGTTGCTCTCTATCCGCATGGCCGTAGGCGGCCACGTATGCGCCCCGCTGCCGAGAGGTGGCGGGGCCTTTCCGCGTTTGAAGGCCCGCTCTATCTGCCGGACATGACGCCCAGCAACTCTACCATCGGCGGCGCGATCGCGCTCGACCTGAAGATTACCGCCTGGTGCAACGCCTGCCGGCACTCGGCCGTGCTCGACCTCGACGCGCTGGCGCGCCTGCTGGGTCCCGACCCACGGCGCGCTGCATGCCGACCTGGTGCCCAAGCTGCGCTGCTCGGCATGCGGCTCGCGCGACCTGTCGCTGATCGTGAGTTCCAGGAGCGCCGAGGCGGCCAGCGGCGGCGCGGCGCATTATCGGGGTGGCAATGGTCAGTCATGAGTCAGGCTGTCCACAGGCGGCGATTTCTGTGGACTGAGAACGCGCCATGAACAGCCTCCCCCGATTTTCCCCCGCTTCCCCCCGTAGTTTCCCGTTCCGTTCCGGGTTGATGTGCGCGGGTCTGCACGATTGATCCTTGCCAAATGCCGCGAAACCCTTAGAAAGCGCGTCACGGAGAGGTGGCCGAGTGGTCGAAGGCGCTCCCCTGCTAAGGGGTCGGATCAGCCTGAAATCGCTTGATAATTTCCAGAACTCCCCCGATTTTCCCCCGTGAAGTCCCAACCGTGGCGATTTATTGCCTCCGCAAGGCCGTTCGGAGCAGCCTTCACATAGCGCTGGTACTCGTTCGACAACCATCCGCCCTCGCGCTTCAGAGACAACGGATCGCGGTTGACCGCGTAGTGCCATGTCGCCCATGTGTGCCGGCAGACGTGGGGCGTGATCGACGACGCCAAGCCAGCTTCGGCGACGGCAAAAGCGAACGGGTTTCGGATATGGCCACCGCGGCCGGTCCTCTCGGCGAACATCTTGCCGTCGAAGCGCCGGAACACCCGCCCACGTTCGCCGACCGTCGGCAGTCTGGAGAGCGCGGCGACCACGCGCGGGATCAGCGTGATGGTCCGCTCCTGCCCGTTCTTGGTGTCTCGCAGGATTGCGTAGCGCGCGGACAGGTTGATGTCGTTTCCGTCCAGCGCGATGGCCTCACCCATGCGAGCGCCGGTGCCGACAAGGAACGTGATCATCGGCGCCAGATAGATGCTCGGCTGGGTCACGGCGGCGCGGATCAGCCTTTCGGCCTCCTCTGGCGTCATGAAGACCGTCCGCGCCCCGCCGCCCTTCGGGGCACGCAACTTCTCGTCCTTCAGGAAATTGATGATCGCGGAGACGGGCACGTAGAGCTGTCGACGGATCGTTGCCGGCGCCCGGCCCGGGTACAGGGCGTTGGCAGCGCGGGACATGGCCGCGTTGTCGATGTCGCCAAGGCGGGTATCCTGAAAGTGCTCGAGCAAGCGGCCCAGAAAACGCGGATCACGGTCGTTGTCGAGGTAGGCCGTCACCGCGCTGGCAAAGGTCATGCCGCGCCAGTCCATTGGTGTGGACTGGGCGCGGAACTCCTCGACGATGGCTGCTAGCTTCTTCCGCGCTTCAGGCTTCGAAGCTTCGCCCGTGCTTCGCTCAACTCGGATACCGTCGATCGTGCCGCGCGCGATCCAGAACGGGCTCTTTGGCCGCTTGACGAGGGTAAGCATGCGACGGGCTCCATTATCCTTTCGAGATCCTCGGGCGTAAAGAAGATCGCCCTACCGATCTGACGATAGGCGCCAATGGCGCGCGCGCGCTCCCGCAAAGTCCGCTCGGAAACCTCCACACCCTTCGCGCACAGCATATCCACAGCCTCGGCGGGCGATATGATGCGATCCATGATGTCGGCGACAGCCTTGCTCATCTTGCGGCGTCCATCAATCGAGCTCGACATCGTATCCCTCGCGCCAGAGAGCGTACATGCGGTCGATCTCGAGCCAGACCGCACGCGCGCGCTCGTCGTGGTCGAGCATCTTTCGCGTCGTGATCCCGCAGCGGCGGTAGACGTCGGCCTTGGCCGCGGCCTCATCGGCGACGTCGAGGAAGACCTGAAACAGCCGTTCGCCGCACACGATGCCGGCGCGCTTGGCATTGTCGCCGCCCTTCAGTTCGGGCTCTGGCGGCGCAAGCGGCGCCGCTGGCGGCGTTTCCCCATCCGCCGGTGTGTCGGAGCCTATGCCGCGCGACGCCGATCCTGAGGCATCTGTGGCCTCGTGGGGACTGACGTAACTTTTTGCCATCCCGTTTGAGGCAAGGCTGGCGACGTCCGCGACCGTCGGCTCCACCGGCGGCGTGCGGCCATCGACGGTATATTCGTAGTCGCCGACCTTGAACGTGACTTCGGCCGGCCCGATCACGTCGATCACCACCTCGTCGCCCTCGACGCGGATGCGCCAGGCTTCGCAGTCGCCGACGGCGTCGCCCAGCAGGGCCTCGATCGCGTCGCGAATCGAGAAGGCGTAACGGTGGACGAGGGTTGGTCTCACAGCCCCATCTCCTCTAGAAACGCGTCGAGGCCATCAGGCTTCTCCGGGGCGAGGAAGCGCGCCTTGATCTCCCGATCCCAATGGGCCTCGATCCGTCGCGCCAAGCGGTCGCGGATGGACGCCATGCGTTCGATCTTGAAGTTGTCGGCCGTGCGTAGGATCCTGCGATCCCACTTCCTGATCTCTCGCCAGTATCCGCGGTGCTCAGCGCGGACGGCCTCGGGCAGCGTTCGGAAGCATTTGCCGCAGACCACTTCGCCGCCATCGTCCGCCTTGAAGGTGCGCTTGCAGCGCGGATTGATACAGGGGGTGCGACCTTCCTTCATGGCCGCACCGCCTCTGCCCAATCGGCGCAGAGGTGCGCGCAGAACTCACCATCTTGCGTCAAGTGGCACCAAAACGGGAACCGACGTCGCTTGCAGTCGGCAAGCGTTTGCGAGGTAATCGGGTGTCGGCTTGCGTCTGAGCCTTCTCGACCCGCACAATCTGCGCAGCGCTTTGCCATGACCGGATGTTCTGACAGGGCGCCATCGGCGCAATCAGGCAGGAACACGTCTTCAAGCTCTTCGATCGTGGGGTCGATGGTCATGACCGCACCTGGTCGATGTTCCCGAGGATCGGCCGGAAGGTGTAGGCGGCGACCCAGGGGTTCGCATCCCAGCCATAGCCGCGGTCGGCGTTGAGGCTGTTCCAAAGCAACCGGAAGCTGCCGCAGGCGGTGGGGCAGTATTGCGCCGGCACCTCGCGACCATCGACCACCGTCGTCATGAAGGTCGTGATGCCGTAGGGAAAGAAGCCGTCGTGCAGCCGCTCCACGCCCTCCGCGAGGGCATCCGGTTCGCTGATCTCCTGCAAGCGCCGCACGCGGACGTCGGCGACGATCAGGGTGATGCGGCTTGCCCAGCGCGGCATGTGCATGCCTTGGCGGTAGCGGCCCAGGTTGGAAATGGCCGGATAGCCCCACGACTGGTGCGAGCCGTCAGCTTCGTAACGGATCGGTTCCTCGCCACCCATACTGGCGGGTGCGAGATCGTCATAAGCCGCCTCGCTGCGCCACGCCTCGCGGACATAGAGGCGGTCTCCGACAGCATACGTGCGAGGCCAGCGATACTCTCGCTCGCCGTCATCATAGGCGATTATCCTGCCGTCATAGGCGATAGCTGGCGGCTCGTCGCAGTCGGCCGTGAGCACGCACCGCGTCTGGGTCTTGCCGGTGCCGGGCTTCTCGATCTCGCGCAGGATGGCGCGGACCATGGGGGCGCTGAAAAGGATGGGGAGGTCGCTCATGTCCGCCTCGCCAGCACGGTGGGCACGCCGAGCTTCTGGAGCGCGTGCATCACGGTCGTGTGGTCGCGCTTGAACACTCGCCCGATCATCGGCAACGAGAGAGCCGGATTGGCCATCCGAACTGCCGCCATGGCGTCATGCCGCGCGGCGACGATCCCCGGCCTGCGAGATGGACCGAAGATTTCCTTTGCCGTCAGGTGATGCCACGCTGCTACCCTGGCGGCCAGCTCGCGGGATGGCGCCGGCGGAAGCGGCTCCGGAAACAGGGTGCTGGGGCGGTAGGTGTTCAGGCGGCCGGCAGCGGAGATTGGGGAGATGAGCATCACATCACCACCGTGATCTTTTCGGCCGCTCTCGTGACAGCCGTATAGGTCCACCTCGCGCGATCGGTGCTGAACGCTCCGCTTTCGTCGAAAAGGCAGACCGATCCCCACTGGCTGCCCTGACTTTTGTGCACGGTCAGCGCATAGCCGTAGTCGAACTGCTGGAGCCCGTTGAGTTCCTTCCAAGGCACCTCGTTGCCGCGCCCTTCGAAGAATTCCTTCCGCACGCGCACATCGACGGGTTCGGTCGATTCGAAGTCGAGCGACGAGACGTGCATGCGGACGGTGTGATCGTTGAGGTGGCCCTTGCGGCGCTTCAGCAGCTCGACCACGTTCCAGAGCCCGCCGTTGAACAGGCCCTTGTTGCGATCGTTCTTGAGGCAGACCAGCGTGTCGCCAACTTCGGGCATCGGGCTCTTGCGGCCGTGCAGCGCGCGCATGCGGCCGTTGTAGGCGGCGCGCGTCTTGTTGAGGCCAACGAGCACCTGGCCGGCATCCATGACGTCGGCCTGGCTGAGATCGGCGCGCGTGATGACGCGGCTCTCGCCATAGGTGCCGTAGGCCAGCCTGCCGCCTTCGCGGATCGTCGTCGCCATCTGAACGATCGGGTTTTCCGCCGCCTGCCGATGGATTTCCGTGAGCATGACATCGGGGTCGGCATCGGTGAAGAAGCCGCCGCCCTTTACAGGCGGAAGCTGGGCAGGGTCCCCTAGGACAAGGATCGGCACGCCGAAGGACAGCATGTCGCGGCCGATGTCCTGATCGACCATGGAACACTCGTCCACGATGAACAGTGCGGCATCGCTCAACTCGTCGACATCCTTCAGGACGAACTTCTTGACGCCGGTTTCCGGGTTGAAGTCGACGCTGTAGATGGTGGCGTGGATCGTGAGCGCGCCGATGCAGCCGTTCTTGCGCATGACCATCGCGGCCTTGCCGGTATAGGCCATGTAGAGCACGCGGCCGTCGAGGCCTTCGGCGAAGTGCCGGGCGAGCGTCGTCTTTCCGGTGCCGGCGTAGCCGAACACACGGAAGACCTGTTTCGAGCGCTCGCGATACCAGCGCGCCACGGCATCGATGGCTGCGGCCTGTTGCGGCGACCAGGTGCGGAC
This sequence comes from uncultured Candidatus Saccharibacteria bacterium, assembly GCA_964642275.1. Classification (GTDB taxonomy): domain Bacteria; phylum Patescibacteriota; class Saccharimonadia; order Saccharimonadales; family JACDBH01; genus CAZXOA01. Next base: position 53,240 of record CAZXOA010000007.1, read on the forward strand.
ATCGGTCATGTCGACTTCCTCCGCAGCATGTAGCCGGCGCCGGCCTCCCCGACGATCCGAATGCCTTGGGCGCGCAGGGCGTTGATGTCGCGATAGATGGTGCGGACTGAGACACCTAGACGGATGGCGAACACATCCGCCGTGGCAATCCCGCGCCGGAGACGGAGCCTGATAAACCGCCGGCGGATCGACGAGCGGCACATCACCGAGCCTCCCGCAAGGCGGCTTCAGATGAGAACTTCACGTCCTCGCTGAACTCGCTCTTGTCGATGACCCAGCGCAGGTAAGACGGGTCGACGCGCGCGATCTCGCTGAAGGACTTGCCGCGGTGCTTGTTGCCGCCCGGGAACTTCAGGAGCCGGATCGGGTTCGCGCTGATGTCGAGCAACTGCTCGACCGTGTGCGTCTCCAGCAGCTTGAGCAGGATGTGCGCCGTCACCCAGGTATCCGGCCCTGCACGATGGCTGGGCTGGGCGCGCGGGTCATCGTGCGGGACAAGCCCGAGCTCATACCGGATCGAGCCGTTCGAATGGCCTTGCAGGTCGGGCCAGATCACGCGCGCCGCCTTGAGCGTGCAGATATACGGCAATTGCGTCCGGATGAACCGGCTGTCGAATTGCCAGTTGTGCGCGCAGAAGATGTCGGCACCACTGGCAACCTGCGCCCGGACCTCATCGGGATCAGCGCCGAACCGGCACTCGTCTTCGGTGATGTGGTGCACGGCCATCGCTGGGAAGCTGATCGGCATGCCGGGATTGACGATGACCGCCTCCGGCCCGCGTTCGATCTGCCAGCCGTCGGGGAACAGGCGAACGTCCGTCCAGCCGATCTCGACCATCTCGGCGGGATCGTCGATGCCGGTCGTTTCCGTGTCCACGACGCGAATGAGGGTGAAGGGATCAGCCATGGTCGCCTCCGAGAACCGAAAGCACTTCCTCGACGGAAATGCAGATGTCTGTAGCCAGCAGGGCCATCAACTCCGGCTCCTCGCCGTCGCGTGTCAGGATGATGCAGCGCTTGCCCTGACCGCAGAACCAGCCCGCCTCAAGATGCGCCGACCGGCCGCAGGGAAGGACAAGCACGCAGGTATCGGCCCATTGCATACCGCGAAGATCGGACACGAAGCCGCGCGCCGCGATGGGATGCGTCGTGAGAAGTTCGCGATAGCGAGCCGCCGACCATGCCTGCCACTCGGGGTCGATCTCCGACCACGCGAACCCTTTCACACCGTTGAAGGGGTTGCGGAAGTCGTAGACCTCGTGATCGTGCGCCCGGAGCGCAGCGACAACGTCAGGCTGATGGTGGTTGCGCCATGACGACGCGACGTAGATGCGAGACATCAGAACCGCTCCGGCATCGCAGTTTCAGGAAGAGGATCGACCGAGGAGGGAGCCGTCGGCGGAACCTTGGCGAGGTGCACGCGGGCTTCCGGCAGTGCGCCGACGGCGTGTAGGTGACGAAACAGGGCCAGAGTGGCGCGCGTGTCACCCTTCGCCGAATGGGCGTCGTCGATGACCAGGCCGAGATGCGCTGCGCAGTCCGTGAGCTTCGGGAAACCGCGCCCGCCGCTGGCCTTCTTGACGCCAAGCGCCATCGCCGCCCGCATGACGCAGATGTTCGGCGTGTCGTCGAAGAGGTCCGGCCGTCCTGCCCGCCGCAACTCGCCCCGCATCATCTTGCAGTCGAACTGTGCGTTGAACGCGACCATGACATAGCCGCCGGCGACGAGGTTGCTGTAGAGGTCGAGGACGGCCGCAACTGGCGTGCCGTTGTCCTGCAAGAACTGCGTCGTGAGCCCGTTCACATCGCCCGCATCGGCCGGCATAGACCAGCCGTCCGGCTTGACGTAGAGGTCGAGCTCGTCTTCCTCTTCCATGTCCTCGTTGATGAGGATGGCGTTGAAGTGCGCGAGGCGCGGCTGACGCGGGTCGTCAGCGGGGATAGGCGCTCCGGTCTCAGGATCCTTGAACAGGAAGAGGCCAGTCGTCTCGGTGTCGAAGATGGCATATTTCGGCATGTCAGGTTCCTTTCACGCGTTTGACCTTCGTGATGATCCCGCCGCCTTTGCGGTCTCGGGCAATGTCACGGGCTTGGGTGGGGTTCGGTGCGTCGATGTCGATCGTGTCGCCGTCGCTGAAATGGACGCGGAAGAGGGTCACGACGCGATGCCCTCGTGCTTGGTGAGGATGACGGGCGCGCCGGTCGGCAGGCCCCTGAGCTCACCGCGCGGCGGCTCGCCAAGCACCTTCGCCGCCGCCTCGTCTGCCGCAATCGCGGTGCGCGTGTTCTCCGCTTCCGTCTTCAGGCGGCCGATCTCCCCCTCGATCGCCATCAGCCGGCCGCGCGCGTGGGTCAGGCGGCAATGGAGATCGTCACGGGTGGCGTCCAGATCGACGCCGGTGAGCATTGGTGGCGCGGCATCGGGCATGATTTCCTCCGGGGTGAGGGTGATGAGGTCGGGGTTGCGGACGAGGTGCGAGAACCAGGCCATGGCTCATCCCCCCTCGTCCGGGCTCTCGTCGAAGCCCTCGCGGAAGGCCTCGACCAACTCGTCGCTGTTGCGGAACGCCGGCGGCACTGCCTTGCGGCTCATGCCCTTGACGCGCGCCTCACGGCCGGCCGCATAGGCCTCGTCGCGGGAAGGGTCGCCCTCGTCCGACCGGGGGGAGCCGGACGAGGGCTGTTCGGAGCCCGTGTGAGACGGGGCAGGCTCCGAATCGTGATCGATGATTTCGCCGGTATCCGGGTCGGCGGATGGTTCATCCGCGATCTGGTCGAGGCGATCAGCGAGCGAGCGCGGACGGCGCTCCTGCGCATCCTCCTTCGCACCCTTGAGGTCGTAGAGCTCGTCGTCGCGGCGGATGAGGTCGTCGAGGTCGCTCGACATCGGCAGCACCTTGGAATGCCGCCGCGCCACCGTCTTCTTCGCCATCTCGGGGTAGAAGGTCGGGTTGTTCCAGGGCGTGTTCTCTCCCTTCGAAAGTGCCCTGATCTTCTCGACCTCAGAGACGGACATCACGTCGCGCGAGCGCTCACCGCTCTTCAATGTGGCCACCGAATAGACGGCGATCAGCTTGCCGCGATCATCGCCGAGGTGAGGCTTGTGACGGATGAACGGATCGTCGCCGAGCTCAAAATCGAACGCGTCTTTCTCGTAGACCGCGTAGACGTCCCATGTCGCGATCTCGCCAGAGTTCCTGACCTTCTTCCGGATGCCACCGATCATCGGCATCCAGGTGATGTCCCCGCCGAACGGCACCATCGCGCCTTCGCGGCCGTCGGGAAGCAAGCCATCCTGAGCTGCTTTCATTGCAGCGTTGAACAGCGACTTCCGACTCGCTCTGAGCAGATCGGGATTGTTCTGGATCGCCGTCATCACGACACGCATGAAGCGCTCGACCGGGATGTGCGCCGGCAAGGCGGCATGGAACTGGTCGCCCATCTTCTCGAACTGGTCGCGGATGACGGCAACATCGCCGCGGCCCTTGCTCTCAACGACTGCATTCATCGCAAATGTCTCCTGTTCGCGCCGCCGATCAGCGAAGCTGCGCCTTGCTGGACTGGAAGATTTCGACACCTGTCAGCGGGACCGTGTCGCGGTTCGCGCGAATGTGCGCGCGGATGGCCTTCTCGATGACGTCGATGCCGATATGAGCGCGCAGCGCGCCGTTCAGATCGACCTTGCTGACGTCGACGATGCGGAAGTCCCAGGACTTGCGCTCGCTGATCGTGCCGGCATCCGTGCGAACAGGCCCGGTCGCGGCGCCAAAGGCTTGCGCCTCGAGGTGTTTGGCCTTGTGCTCCGCCTTCTCGGCTTCCTGCAGCGCGACGTCGGCAATGATCCCGTCGCCGGACGCCGCCGCCTCGTCGAGCTTGCGCTGGGCCTCCTCGCGCTGGCGCGCCGCGGCCTCGGCGGCAGCCTTTTGCGCGGCGGCGCGCTGTGCATCGGCATAGGCGCCGGCCAGGCTCTCGGCGGCGTTCTTGATCCGCAGGGCCCGCGCGTGGAGGCTTTCAGGGTGAGGATTGGCGTTGACCCCGAAAAGGCGGTTCCAGTCGTTCAACTCCTCGCGGATCGGCCCGACAACCTCATCTCGCTGTTCGCACACCCGCTTGGCGATCTTCTTGGCGTCGAGGCCGATCCTGACCCAGGTATCGCGCTCGTTGTCGTTGGCGATCTTGCCTGCGGTCAGCCCGTCCTTCGCGCCGTTCGCGCTTGCGGCCAACCTCTCGACCTCGTCGATCAGGTCCTTGTGGGCCTCGACGAAAAGGACAGCGACCGGAGGCTTGTTGTGGCCGATGCCGGGGTCGGCCGGCCCGACGATCGAGGGTGCATCAGAAACGCGCATGAGGATTCTCCTTCGGGGTGACGCGAAGCGTGCGCGACTTGACGGGCTGGCCGTTCGGACCAGTCCGCACCGACGTGCGCGCCGTGATGTTCCAGTTCGTGGTGAAGCCGGCCTCGGCCGCGCCGAGGGCGTGCAGGATCCGTGGCCTCAGGCTGTCGACCTGCCTCACGTGATGCGAGGCGATGTCCTTCGACTGCACGAAGGTCGAAATGATCTGGTCCAGCGCATCGACGGCCGTCAGGTCCTTCCGGTCGGGCATGCTGTCGCGGTAGACCTCGACAACGGCCGCGCCGTCGCGGTTCCAGTCGATCGGCGGCTCCTCGCCTGCCTCGACCATGCGCCAGAACTCTGCGACCTCGCGCCGAAGGCGGTGCATCACGCGTGTGTTGAGCGGGACGTCGATGATCTGCAGGTCGATGCCACGGCCGATCACCATGACGGCTGCGCAGGCCCATGTCGCTCCGGTCAGCGTTGCCTCGACGATAGCCTGCACCGCGATCCAGAGCGGCAGCACGACATCGCCAGTCTCCGGATCGATCCACTCGCGCCGGAACTTGTCGTCTGCGACGGTCTTCACCTGAACAACACCCTGACCGAAGATGTCCGGCCGGGTCGCGAACGCGTCTGGCGTCGCGCCGATGCGGGCCTCGGGATCGCGGAAGTAGGCGTTGTCGCGGCGGTACTCGACCGTCCAGTCCGGCCGATCCTCGCGAAGCATCTCGATCACCACCGGCTCAAGCAGGCGGCCACGACGCAGAACCGGATTGTCGACATCGTCGCTGGCGACCCGGCCAGACTTTTCCGCCCACAACGCATAGGGCGTCTGGTAGGGGTGGATACCGAGCAGGGCGCCCGCCACCGAGGCGGTCACGTCCTGCTTGCGGGCGTCGAGCCAAGCAGCACGGTCGGCGGGATAGATGATCTGGACGGTCACGGGGCCGCCCCATTCGCACGATCCGCCACGAGTTCTGCCGCTTCGCGCGGCAAGAACGGCATGTATCCTCTGAAGGACGGGACCAGTCGCACGGTTACGTTGAGGTCGGACTGATGCCGATCGGCGACAAACCAGAGCGGCCAGTCGTCGGTGCGGTCCGATGCGGATCGAGCGAAATAGCGGGGCTTGATCACGCCACCACCTCGCTTGCCTGCATCATAGTCAGGCGCTCGCGCCGATCGATCTCCGAAATCAACTTCTCGGCGACGGCAAGACAGCCAGCATGAGCGCGGTCGCTCTCGCCCCAATGGTGACGCGCCTGCTCAATCGTGAAAAATCGGCAGCCGGCCATGATCCGCCACTCGGTTCCGAACTTGGCACCGATGACCTCGTAGCCGCGAGGGTTCTTCCCGCCGAAGATCAGAGCCGTCAGGCCGGTGCAGCCGCTGGCGTACACGTACTCGGCATTCGGCAGGTCCGGCAGAGCCGTCAGGCCGGTGCAGCCGCTGGCGT
>CAZXOA010000008.1:0-58480 GCA_964642275.1 uncultured Candidatus Saccharibacteria bacterium
GACGACGAAGGCAAAGCAGCCGAGAAGGCCCTCAACGGCTCTGACCTCGGTGGCCGTGCAATCACTGTGAACGAAGCTCGTCCACGTGAAGAGCGCCCACGTCGCGACTTTGGTGGCGACCGCGGCGGCCGCAGCTGGTAATACAGCTTGCGACGCAAAAAACCACTCCTGGCAACAGGGGTGGTTTTTGTATGATAAAATTTATACAAGCATAAACGTAAAAACATACTGCGGGGAATTGGTGGGCGAATCACAAAAACATATATACAACCTCGAGATAGAAGACGCCTTGCTCAGGCTTGGCTCGCATCACGACGGTATATCGGAGCACGAAAAGAACAAGCGGCTCAAACTCTACGGGTACAATGAGCTCACTGTCAAGAAAACCCCTCTTTGGAAACGGATTATCGAGCCGTTTACGAGCTACTTTGTTATTGTCATTATTTTTGCGGCACTACTGAGTATTGCCAAACGCGAATGGTTTGAAGCGGCTATCATCAGTATTATCGTGGTAGTCAACGCACTGATCTACTACTTCCAGCAGTTCTCTGCCAGCCGCGCACTCAAAGCGCTGATGTCCCAAGACAGGCAGAAGGTATCTGTACTGAGGCCCGGGAAAGCTGATGACGTCGTCTTTATTGAAAACCTTGTGCCGGGAGATATTGTGCGTGTCCACGAAGGCATGAAGATTCCTGCCGATGGCCGGGTGATAAACGCCAATCATGTCCAGATCGATGAATCTATGCTCACCGGAGAATCGCTGCCTGTCCATAAACACGCAGCGGCTATCAGTGCCACCAAACAGATATATGACCAGGAGAACATGTTGTTTAAGGGCACCTATGTGCACGGCGGCAGCGGGCTTATGATGGTCAGCGATACAGGCAACAAAACGCAGCTTGGCCTCATTAATACCATGGCCTCTGAAGCGACTGGTGGCAAAACACCTATCGAAGAGAAGATTGATGACCTGACAAGAAAACTGCTCATTGGTATAGGTATTGTGACCGCGATTGTATTTGCACTTGCCCTCTACCGCGGACTAGAGCTGACGGCTGCCCTGAAATTTACTGTGGCACTTGCCGTCTCTGCCGTACCAGAAGGCTTGCCGGTGGCCATGACGCTCGTACTGCTTATCAGCGCGCGCAAGATGGCCAAGCACAAGGCATTGGTACGCAAGATATCCGCCATGGAGACTATGGGCGCTATCACCCTCATTGCCACTGACAAAACAGGTACTATCACCAAGAACAAGCTCTCTGTTGCCGACAGCTACAGTGCGCGCACTGACATGCGCAAGTTTCACGAGGCTATGCTGGCCAGCCTCAATGCCGACTCGGAAGATCCGCTGGATAAGATTCTCCACAAGACAATTGATCACCTGAAGATGCCTAAGGGGTGGACAAAAGTAAAAGAATTCCCCTTCAATCAGCAGCTCCGCCTGAGCGGCATGGTTTGGAAGCATGCGGGCGGCTATACGCTGTATGTAAAAGGGGCTCCTGAGCAGATTGTGTTTCATTGCGGCACAGAAAGCAAGCAGACGCTTGCGTCTGCCAAAGAACACCTTGAAAAGTTCACCACCAAGGGCTACCGCACAATCGGTTTCGCTCAAAAACGTTTGTCGAAGCTGCCGGAACGGCTTGATCATAAAGTGCTTACCAGCATGACATTCAACGGCTATGTTGGCCTCAGCGACCAGTTGCGGCCGCGGGTCAAACAAGCCATAGCCGAGGCGCATGCGGCCGGTATAAAGGTTGTCATGCTCACCGGCGACCACGTGCAGACAGCCGGATATATTGCCTCCCAGGTGGGAATAGCCAGGCAAAGCTCTGAGGTTTCGGACAGCAGCCTGCTGGATGCCACAGACCCAGAGGAAATATGGAGCGGGCTTGAGAATATAAAAGTATTCGGCCGCGTGCTGCCAAAACACAAATACGCACTCCTGAAGGCGGTGAAAGGACACGAGATTACTGCCATGACTGGCGACGGTGTCAACGATATTCCAGCGCTTGTCGAGGCCGATGCCGGGCTCGCCATGGGCTCGGGAACAGACGCCGCCAAAGACGCAAGCGATATCATACTGACCAACAGTAATTTTCATACTATCGTTAATGCCGTACGCGCAGGACGCACCGTACTGGCCAACATACGTAAGATGGTTGTCTATTTGCTGGCCACGTCCGGGGGAGAGGTTTTAACAATGCTCTGCGCTTTGGCCCTTGGCATACCGCTGCCGATTACTGCGGTCATGGTGCTTTGGGTAAACCTTGTTACTGATGGTATATCCGTGATTCCGCTCGGCCTGAGCCCAGCTGAATCACACCACATGCAACAGCCGCCCAGGCACCCTCGTGCTCCGCTGCTCGACGGCGTACTGTTGAGCCGTGCTATCCTCCTGGCTGTTTCGCTCGCTGGCTGTACGCTGCTCATCTTTAAGCTTAACTTAGACAAAGGCCATCAGTACGCTCAGACGGCAGCTTTCTTAAGCCTCATTGTGGTGCAGTGGGCCAATGCACTCAACATGAACTTTGAGTTCAAATCGTGGGTATATAACTTCATCATGCCAAACTACAAGCTTTTGATTGCTATTGCTGCTTCTATTGTTATTAACGTCTTAGTGTTCACGACACCAGTCAAACGTTACTTTGGCCTCGACAGCCTTGACGGCACCGATGCACTCATCGCCATCATTCTGCCAGTGACCGTTGCACTCGTGTTCAGCGATATGCACAAAGCTATTGTTACGCGTATACTCGAACGCCAGAAGCGCGGCAAAACCCAGAAGAAAACTGCCTAACGGTGTCATGATAGAGAGAGGTGCTATTTCCGCTTTTGCGGCTTGGTCGAAATTACAAGAGAAATAAATGAAACCACGACTGCTGCTATAGCAATATAGAATGCCCGCTGGGCTGTCTTCGTATCCGGCTCAGGAGCAGCGGCCGCTTGGGCATCCTCTTGAACTGTTGTGACCGAAAAGGGGCCGGCGGTACTAAAATCAGGCGATCCGTCTGCGTTTTTTGGCTGGTCATCATCTGATCTATCCCAAGCTACAACCGTTCCGTCTGCGTACGTCTGGTACGCCTTCCACTGGAGCTCGCCAGCAGTGTCTGGAGTCCGTGCACTAAAGGTAAATTCATCGCGCTGGCCAACAGGCACTTCGCCGTCCGTCCAGTTGATAGACACCACCTTCGTTCCGTCGCCATGGCCAGTCGTGCCCTCGCTAGTGTTAGCCGTCTCGGTGCTAATAGTCCAGCCTGGTTTTACTGTCGGCATAACGCTGCTCAATACCTCCGGAATACGCAGCTCTACACCCACTGTCGCAACGTCGCGTTCGTTCGGAACACTTACGGTAAATGTTGTGTAACTTGCGGCTTTTACATCAGCCGGCCTTACGGTCACATGGGCGCGTGCAAGCTGCACGGGGACTATGGCGCCCAGTACCGCAGCACTGAGCATCGCACCAAGTAGACGTTTTGTTTTCATAATTTCATGACCTCCTTTTGGACTCATCGCGCGAAAATTGTGCAATCTCATGACGATGATTAACTATATAGATGAGTATAGCGATTAAAGCGACTGGTGTCATCACCACCCCGATTTCTGCCCGCGCGTGGCTCGGATGTGCGGCACCTGCCCCGCCCCCAACACCTCGGGTGACCTGCAGGCTTTGGGTAAACGCTGTGGGCTCTTTCCCAAACCTTGATACGGCCCGCAGCTCCAGCTGATAGAGCCCTTGGGCAGGAAACACATACTCTACCCTCACCGAGCTGCTGCCTAGTACCTGAGCTGGGGCTTCTGCGACCAGCCGGCCTTCCCGGTGCACAATCAGCAGGAAATCGTACTCTCCTGCGTTCAGCTGCCCGCCACCCAGTTCGTAGTACAGAACCGCTGTGTCACCAGCAACAGGATCATCATTCGGATTGATATGCACGACTGCCCCAGCTCCATACACCGGTTCAGTAATAAGCACGTGCGCCCGGGTTGTTGCTGGCATGTAAAGTATGCTAAGCGCAATGACGCAACTCAGTATAGCCCGTATCATCTGTGATGACTCCCGCCAGTATGGCCGCCGTGGAACCGATTGACCGTCTGCGGAACATATGCCACCACCCCCACAAACAACACGCTCAGGCTCAGAAATATAAGCACACGGGTACGAAGATCCTTGTCACCGCTCAGTTTTTCAATCTGCAAGCTTGCTCGCCATGACTCCAGCACTAGCAGGAACGAGAGCAGTAAGCCGGCAATCAGCCGAATGGTGGTCGACTCCATATGCGTGCCGATAATCCAAACATGTAGAAATACAAAGACTGCAGCCACGTAGCCAAACCTATGCAGCCACTTCCAGCGGGGGAATGTCAGGAAACGAATCGCTTTATCGAATGAGGTCGCAGCCATGGCGAGCAGAGTAATCAGCCCGACCAAGCCAAAGATGAGTGCCTGCTGGAACGCCTCAGGCAGAAGTGTCAATCCAGATAATCCGCCCAGCTGCCCGAATATACCGAATCCCATGTGTAAAACAGCATAATAAGCGGCCGCGACGCCAAGCGCCCGCCGTGCATACAAATACTGCTGCATAGCCCCCTGTTTTCCCAACACGACACTGAGCGGTGTAGCTAGAAGTGCTAGGTACCAAAGTCCAAGCGCTATAAAACCAAATATCTGCTGTACACGGATGAGGAACAGACCGTCAGATACATATTGTGTTCTGAAAAAACAGAGGATGGTTATACTCACACAGACCGCAGCCGCCAGGATATAGAACCGGCTGTTACGTACAAATAATCCGGGCCGCTTGCCCCAAAGAACTCTCTGCATAAGCATTAGTATACCGTGTTATGCCAAAGTTGGCGGACAGAAGCCGCGGGGAATTAATGCAGTAGCCAAGCCTGGAGATTCCTTAAATAAAGAGGGAGTTAATGGCCGCACGTAGTGCTGCCTTCATTTCCGGATCAGATCTACTATGGCCAGCATTGACCATTTGAAGCGTCATGTTTTTGCCGTAAGTCTTGCCAAGCTCATAGGCAGTAACTGGCGGCGTACAGTTATCGAAACGGCCTTGGACAACGTATAACGGTATGTGCTTTATCTTGTCTACATTATCCAGAATATAGTTTTCAGGCATAAAGCAGCCGTTTATAAAATAGTGGGTCTCTAATCTTGCAAGCGCCAGGTTCTTCTCTTCACCCAGAGAATCTCTTTCCATTTTGGCTTGGTCATATAAGATCGTTGTCAAGGTATTCTCCCATAACGACCACTCATCGGCATACTTAATAGCTTCACTTTGATCGGTAGAGTGTAATTTCTCAGAATAATATTTTGTGATGGTATCGCCGTTTGTCCGGTGCTCTTCAGGCACGAGAGCTATAAACCGCTCCCAAGCCTCGGGATAGTTATAGCGGGCGTACCCATTTGCAATTAAATCATTCTCGAATTGGCTTCCAAGATAAATGCCCCACGCTACCATGGCCTTTACGCGGCCGGGATGGGCTATCGCGTAAGCAAGTACCATGGTCGAACCCCAGGACCCTCCGACAACATACATTTCCTCAATCCCTAGATGTTGGCGCAGCTTCTCGGTATCTTCAATCAGTTTCTCTGTTGTGTTGTCTTTCGTTTCAGCAAATGGCGTGCTCCTGCCTGCTCCCCGCTGATCAAAGAAAATGACACGGTGCTTTTCTGGATCAAAAAGTAGTTTGTGCGATTCGCTCGTACCGCCGCCCGGCCCGCCATGAAAGTGCATTGCCGGCGTAGCATTTGGATCGCCCCAATCCTCCCAATATATCTGATGCCCACCACCTACATCTAACATTCCTGAATTAACGGTAAAGGGGTCTTGCGGCTGATTCTTATCATTATTCATCAATACAGCATAGCAAACAAAGCAGAAACCTCATCTCTCGATGAAGCTTCTGCTGGTTGCGGGGGTCGGACTCGGTCACGTTCCGCGACCTTTTCAACGTCGCAAGTTCAAATTCTGTCCATAACCATGAAAAAAGCCCTGGCACAAGGCCAAGGCACTTTTCTTGGTTGCCCAAGTACAGTTGCATTGGAACGATATCTGTAATGAGATTCTACGCTGGAAGCAACTACTAGGGGTGCCGCCTCAGTTACAGTACGGTGGCAGCTGGGACTAGAACTAACCGAACGCAGTGAGGTTATTCTATCCCAGCAACCCCCTCTAAATAACTGTTACGAGACTTCGGGTAAACTGCTGGCAAAGAGATAGTCCAATAAAGACAGCCTGCTCTGCAGCTTCCTGTGAGGGCGACACAGGATTCGAAGTTCCATGCCTGTCTGTTTGTCCTTCCCAAACAAGTGACATGTAGTACCTTACAGAATCGATGCCTAGATTTGCAGTCCTCTCACTTATGACTACACAGAAGTTTTCGGGATGGTCCTTAAGCTCTCGTATAATCGTACCTAGCGTTGCCCGACTATTGTTGGGAGTAACAGTCTGCCAACTTGCTGCTTCGATTGCCTTTACAGCACTACTGTACGCAGATGATGGATTGGGGCTACGTCCAAAGGCGCTTAACCAAGCCTGCTTCATATAGTTACTGGCGTCTCCGCCTTGTTCCAAAAGGTTATCCATAGCCTCTGCAACGCTGGCGTCTACACGCTCTTCAAGCCTATAAACCATGCTGCTGTCTACTCTTACTACTTTCCACTTTGAACCCGACTGTTCCAGTATTTGCTCCAGCCCATCAACATGACTGACTGTGGGATGCATTACCTGCAAAATCCCATCAACAACATCCAGCTTAAGACCCTCGTCAGCATTCAGTCGACCGAACACACTTGAAAACATCCGCCCCACAACATCCGTTCCAATTAAACTAACCCGTAGCAGCCTCTCCAGTCTCCGCACTGAATCTATATTAGGAACACTTTCTCCTCCATAGCCGCTACCGACCGCCAATTGAGTACGTATCCAAGCATCAATTGAGTGCCTCATCCACTCGGGAACGCCATCGTGAAGAGCGTCAACAAACTCTGGATTGCTTACATGAGTTGAAAATTGTCTCCCTGGCATATATTGATTGTATCAAACAGTCTCATCGGAGCTCTCTTTCGAAGAATGAAACATTGGACGTACTGCATGACAGGACATCTAACCATTTGGCTTATGTTGTGAGGATACTATTTCTGTACAATCTGGCAGCTTTCTCATCTGTTATTCTGCATTTAACACGGCTTATGCTGGGCGGCAATACCCCGCCGTTGAGAATGTCACCATTTAGAAGAATCACTACAAGGAGATGAGATAGCTTCTTAGATGTTGGTAAAGTGTATGACTTTCCGCAAACAACCTACAAAGGTTATGATGATTGTGGGTAGGCATCAGTGCGATAAATAATTGTGCCGTTTGCTATACCCATAATTTGTCAACACTCTTCCAAGAGTGTTATTAAAGGTATCCTATTATCCTTTGATAGGTTAGTTTATTTTTGTCAAAGTATTGTAAATTTAACCATAAGCAATATTAATCATGCTTATCCTAACAGGGGTAGTAATTGTGTTTATGTATATCTGAAATATAAAAGATGACTTGTCAAATTATACTGACTAGTCTATACTAGCAAGTGCCCCAGATGAGTACTTCTAGCACGAATCAGGGGATGAAATAGGGAGTATACCTTAGGTATACTTGTTACCACACCGTTTCGTGGGTTGTTGAGGCATAATCAACAGCCCTCTTTTACTTTTAGACATCTGTATATTTACTTCTATCGTCAAACTCATTGATGTATCTCTTACCCTTACTGCCGTCGTAGAAGAAAGTTACAAACTTTAACTCCTTATTCCTTACGACCGAACAAACTAGTACACAGCCACACACTCTGGAGACAAAGCAGATGTTCCTAGTTTTTTTGTTTATTTTAAGTTCACGAACTTCAGGATAAAACAGCATGTATTCAATGCACGGAATCCTGCGAGCCCTGTCATGATTTACGCTTTGCTTGCCCTTACCGCAAATAACATGCTCACAATCAGAGTCCCTATTCAAGTAAAAACTGACCGTATAGCCATCTGGCGTTTGTAATCGTTTCCCGTTATACATTCGCCTAAGCTCATCAACATAAAACTGCTTGTCGGTACTGTAGCTGAGGCGAGATGGTACTGAAGGGGTAGACATTCTCTTAACCTATCTAGGGGCTAAGTCAATTGCAAATATGTTGAACTTCTTTTCACTTTTCGTGCTCTTAAAAGCAAGGGTGTCTTTGTTCAGCTTAGTTGCAATGTACCTAGTAAGCTTACTTTTAGGTTGTTGATTTTGGTCTGCTACATTGTACGCGTAACCTACTGCACCCGTAAATAAATCTGCCACTTGCAGTAATACATTCTCCTTTGAGTCGTATCCTTGCATATGCTTTATCACGGCAGTATTGTGGTGGTCTACATATATCGTGCTGTCAAGAAACCCCTTGAGCACCTTCAGCCTGTCCCTTGTCTTGTTGGGCTTGAAATCAAATATTAAGTAATACTTAAAGTTATCTTGGATTCGTTGTTTCAATAGCTGGTATACAAACTTATAGAACGCCAACTCAGCATCACCGTCATGGTATTTTGCAAAGTCTACTCTAGTCTTGTCCACTACTATGCAGGTATAGGCTGCCTTATATGCCGGTAGGTCAAGAACATAATCTATGATACTTTTATAGACCTCCTCACGTAGCTTGTCTGTCTTAACCCACTTTATCTCGGCATGAAAATCATGCTCTCTTAGGATTTGCTTTATCCCTTCCCGAATTTCCTTGACATACTTTCTATCAATAAATAGTCCGCCAAACACCATGAAGTTTGAGTCAACATTATCTATGCGGCTCTCATCAAAATAGGCATTCACCACCTTCGTAAAGTCATTTTGCATACCTACATTATACCTCAGGAGATTCTTCGTATATATTGCTAGTGCTAATTACCCCCGCCCCCTCAATCCCGCAAGATACTATACGGGTATATGTATCGTGTGCGTGGGTAAAGACCCTAGCGTGTCTATACATTAGCAAAAAGTTGCTTAGTTGCTTCTTCTAGCTGGCGGGGATTGCCCGCCAAGTCTATACGTACTTGGCTTGTAAGGGCGTTGTGCTGCTCCAGTGCCTTACGCTCGCCATCAAACAAGTCATCATCAAACCATAGGAACGGTTGGCTAAAGTCTATGCCGTCCGTCTTATCATTGCCCCATTCAGCTACTTTTACTTTGCTTAGCAGGGCTTGGGTGTCCGCCTTTAGGTATGGTGCTAGGGAGTGGCTTATAACATTCTCGCCATTCCAGGCGTGCGTAGTAAGCCAGTAGGTACTATCAGGATACTTGGTAAGGACAACTTGTAGAAACTCATCTGCATAGTAGGCAGGAATTGCCTTGTCTGCTAGCAGCACGCCGTCTATGTCTAGGTAGATGTTCACAAAATAATTATAGCTCTGCTGGATTTACTTTTCTTACACAGTTAGCTGCCACCGCCTTGAATCCATCCGTATAGCCTCCAGTGCTGTTATAGTACTCATACTCTGCATACATTGCTTGCAAACCGTTAGCGTCTACGACATCCTCCCAAGTACAAACACAGTACCGCCTTAGCTTCTCCTTGTCGCTCGCCGTGTCGTTCGTACAGTTATCTAAATACTCCTCCATTGCCTGCGTCTCTTCAAGCAGTGCATTATTTTTATTAAATTGCTCCCGTTGATTTTCTTGCATCTTATCAATAGCAACGCGATTAATAGCGGTCAGTACAAAACCAGCGATTATTACTACCACTATTACAGCACTCGTGATGATAAGTTTCTTCTTTAATGTCCTTTTCTTAGCCGTTGACATGTATTCACTCCCCTCTTATTACTTAATCTTGATAACGTGGCGGTGCATATTCACCATCTTCCCCTTGTTTACATACGGTTTCACCATCATCAGGTATCTGTTTACAAATGGTTTCAGGCTGCGTTCTAGCAAGCAGGTAGCCTACAAGTACCACCCCCAAACAGACAGCGACAATAAGTAAAAGGGCTTTGATAATATCAATACCGTCCCTGAGTGCCTTCTTGGCTTTACTGGGACGCTTATACTGAACGGGTTGATAATTTTCTCGTACACTAAAAATACCCTCAGTACCTAAGGACTTCTTCAATTCATCAAACTGTCTATCAACTGACTTATTCTGTTGCTTGCTACTCACGGGATACGCCTTTCTGTCCTGCGGCATATCCCAAATAAACAAAAAGGACAGCCGCAAATTGGACTGTCTAGGTCTACAGCAAACGCGGTTACGCCTACTGCTTACGGCTGCCCTTACTGGGCATAACCGAAATAGCGAGAAACTACTCACTGCGTGAACTGTAAACCTAGACCCTTCTATCATAGCATTTTAAGGACGAGGTGGTATAATGTACGAAGCACAGCGGTGCAGAAAGGGGCTCTATTGAGCCGAAACAAAGCTTTCTGTACCGTTTTTTCTTTTGAAGCTTTATCTCGGTTCAGTAGACCAAGTCTATTAACTAATATGGCAAGGTTACTAACTTGGCTGAGACTGTATCCGTTGCGAAGGCTAGACGTATCTTGGGTTCACTTGCAACCCCTCTTAGTGATGACCAAGTACTAGGATTGATTCATACTTTACGCCTGTTAGCAAAAGAACAGTTGTGTTATAATGGTTCCAAAGATAAAGCAAACAATGAATAGTCTAGGTCACTCATCCACCACAAAGAAAGCTGTTGCATACATTCGCATATCGAGTATGCGACAGATTAATAATGAGAGCCCTATTACACAAAGACAGGCCATTCAATCCTACGCAGACGCTCAGGGTATAGAGATAGTGGAATGGTTTCAAGATATCGCTCAGTCCGGAAAAAACGCTGATAGAATGGGGCTCCAGAACCTCTTGAAGTATTGCTCCAAAAATCGGGGTAAAGTGCAGCACTGGATTGTCTACAATATGAAGCGAGCGTCCCGTGATATAGATAGTTACTCCAACCAAGTAGCGACCATCTTGAGAGCACTCAACATCACTGTTCGTTCTGCTACTGAACCAGCGGTTGATGATACGCGAGAAGGACGCTTTATGGAGACTCTACTCGTCGCACTTGGACAGCTGGATAACGAGGGAAAGTCTGACGTTACTAAAGACAATATGCGAAACCTAGCATTACAAGGCTGGTGGCAACACCCTCCCATCCTTGGCTATGATGCGCACAAGAAGCCTAATGATATAGGCAAGCTACGCCCTACACTAAAACCCAATAGTGCAGCCCCATTAGTTAAGCAAGTGCTAGAACGGTACGCCGAGGGAGATATAAGTAAGGCCGAGCTTACTCGTTACGCCGTCAGCATAGGTCTACGTAGTCGCTACGGCAAGAAAGTAGGTGAGGATAGCGTCAATCGTATGCTCAAGCACTCGGCATACGCGGGCTACGTAGCCGACAACCACACTAATTGGGAGCTAGTGGAGGCACAGCACGAACCTCTTATATCAAAAGATACATATGAGATAAACCAGACGCTATTATTCGGCAAGAAGAGTCGGCTTGGAGAGGTTCATCAGCTACTCAATCCTGACTATCCGCTTAAAGGTCTCGTTCTATGTATGCACTGCCAAAAACCAATGTACGCATCAGCTCCAAGGACTGGAGCGGGCGGTAAATCGCCTCGCTATCACTGCGCTCGCACCTCTTGCAAAGGAGTAAGTAAATCAATCAAAGCATCCGTGATACATGAGGACTTCACTGACATGCTTAAGAAAGTAAAGCCTGACGATAGGTTACTAGAGCTGTATAGAGAAGTCTTAGTGACAGAAGCCGCCGCTCAGCTTGGCTCACTGAATGGGAAGATAAAGCAAGAGCGTAGCAGGCTTAATAAAATCGCGGATGACCGCCTTTCTGCAATAAGAAAATTCAATGCTGACCAGCTAACTGTAGAAGAAAAGACAGACCTTATAGCCTCACTGGATGAGGAGAAACTTATACTCGCAGAAGAGCTGCAGAAACTTGAAAAGCAGCAGAGCATAAGAGAGTCAGATATAACTCTAGCACTTGATGTCATGCGAGACGTAGACCAGCAGTGGACTGTGGCATCGCCCAAATCAAAGCAAAGGTTCCAAAGCATATTATTCCCAAGAGGTTTGGTGTATGACAGTATCAATTCTAGGTTTGGAACCGGTGAGATTAGTCCGTTTTACAGGGTGATTAGCAACAAAAAAGACCTTCCAGAACCTGAAAAGTCTTTCTTGGTTGCGGGGGCCGGACTCGAACCGGCGACCTTGTGGTTATGAGCCACACGAGCTGCCACTGCTCCACCCCGCGATATCTGGCTTGAGCTAAGCTCAAAAATGAAACAGCCTCTATCTTATCCTAAGAAGTTGTTCATGTCAAGATGTGGGCACACAATACCCCTATCTTACTCCATTATACCAAATTACTTATGCTTTGTCAATAATCGCAGTTTATCTTGCTATGCCATGGGCCATGCAACAAGTTGGTGTCTCAAAAGGCACCAACTGGCGGCTAGTTGACAAATTATTTACGGTGTGCTAGAATTAGAATAATTGTTTATTGGATCCTATGGTTTTGTTCGCACGTATTACTAAGGCTTCACTACACAAGCCACAGTAATACTTAAACCAAAAGGATCTATTTTTATGTCTTATTCCTATCGCGGGAGCAAAAGCTCCTCTGTTGCGAGCCGTTATGCACGTACGCGTACCGGTCAGCGCAGAAACCAAACCCATTCGAGCACTGGCAAGAGGCGGCGCGGCCAGTACATCGACCCCGCCCGCTTCGTGCGGGTGGCGACTATTACCGAGTCGGAGGTGTACGTACCTCAGCACAGCTTTGCCGACTTTGCACTCAACAGCACCCTGCAGGCTAACCTTGCAGCCAAAGGTTTCACGGCGCCATCACCAGTTCAAGATCAGGCCATTCCAGTTGCCCTTGAAGGCAAGGATGTGATTGGTATTGCCAGCACCGGTACCGGCAAGACAGCGGCTTTTGCGCTGCCTATGCTTGAACGTCTTATGGCCGACAAAAACACAGCGGCACTCGTCGTTGCACCGACTCGCGAGCTTGCTCAGCAAATCGAAGACGAATGCAAAAAGCTCGGCAAGGGCAGTGGCCTCTCAGGCGTACTGCTTATCGGCGGCACCAGCATGAGCAATCAGCTGCGCGACCTCCGCTATGGCCCGCGTATTATTATTGGCACGCCCGGCCGTATCAAGGATCATATCGAACGCGGCAGCCTAAAGCTCCAAAACGTTAATATGGTTGCCCTGGACGAAGTCGACCGCATGTTAGACATGGGCTTCGTCGATGACGTGACCTATATTTTGAGCCACACCAATCAAGACCGCCAATCGCTCTTTTTCTCAGCTACTATGGATACGAGGGTTCGCAGCCTCATAGACAATTACTCCAGCGACCCGTTCACGGTATCGCTCAAGCCAAGTACTACCAGCGACAACGTGCACCAAGACGTCATTCACTACCAAGCAAACAGCGATAAGCTTGATAAGCTTCACGATCTATTGCTCAAAGAAGAGGTAAATAAGGTTATCTTGTTTGACGAAACGCAGCGCAGTGTCGAGCGGCTGAGTAACGAACTTATCGCTCGCGGCTTCGTTGCCGATGCAATCCACGGAGGCAAGACGCAAGGCCAACGCCAGCGGGCACTCAACAAATTCAAAAAGAACGAAATAAAAATACTTGTGGCAACAGATGTAGCTGCCCGCGGTATTGATGTGTCGGACATTACCCATGTCATCAATTACTCAATCCCCCAAGCGTACGACGACTATATCCACCGTATCGGCCGCGCCGGCCGCGCAGGGCAGATTGGCTACGCGCTCACCTTCGTGACTCGTTAGTTCTGCAGGAGCAGCTCAAGTTTGTCCAGCTGGCTGCTCCAGCCTTCTTCGACACCCATTTTGATCACTTCTTCCATCTGTTCGAGCGTTTCGAATACGCTGCGCGTCACAATCTTTGTCTTGCCATCCGTCTCGCTGAACTCAACTGTGTTTTGCATCACAGGCATTTCACTATTTGGCGCACCAGTCTCGTCTGTAAAAGCATCATCAAAAGTAATCCGGCTACCCTCGATGATATCCTGGACAGTCATGAGTCCCCATGAATGCTGGCCGTACCATTCGCCCTGAGCCTTGTCGACACAGTGCATGTCGTAGTGGATCCGGCCGCCCGGACGAAAATCGAATTCTTTGACCGTGGTCTCCCAACCTTCTGGGCCCCACCATTTTTCAAACCAGTCTTTGTCCGCATAAAAACGCCAAACTTTATCTATCGGCCCGTTCGCCACGTATTCGATAGTGAGCGTTTTGTTTTCTAAATTTTTAGTTACTTTGACGTTTGCCATGCTTATTCTCCGCTTAGTTTATGCACACGGTTCATTTTACAAGTTGTCATTTATGCACAGTTGATAGCATTCTTTCGACGTATGAGAAATGCGTCTCTGAAATAATAAGCCTCACCCGAACGCAGATGACGCTAGGTGCAAAAACAACCGCTGCACAGTGGCAGCACTTTGCTTATTCTTTTTCATTTTCATTCTCCTGCAGCAACATGTCCAATTTGTCATAGCGGCCCTGCCACATCTGGCGGTACTGCTCAAGATATTCACCGGCTTCCTTTAGGGCCAGCGGCGCAATGCTAATATGCTGCTGCCTGCCTTTGCGCCTTTTGATAATAAGGTCTGCACGCTCAAGTATTTTGAGATGCTTGGACACCGCCGCCAGCGACATGTCGTATTCATCGGCAATTTCACCAACAGTGAGAGTACCCAGAGATATCCGCTCTATGATGTCGCGCCTCGTCTCGTCTGCCAAACAGCCAAAGACTGCATTTAAGTCAAAAGTATATTCAACCATATGGTTAAATGATAATATGACGCTCGTGGTACTGTCAACACCTTGCAATGATTCGCCAGCAAACTAAGTTCGTATTTTGTATAGTATCAGAGCAGGGCAGTGTAGGACTAGCTACTTTCGAAACAAAAAATCCAGCCACGCATTGAAGTTGCGTTCGTACCACGGACCCGCAGCTTCAATCTGCGGCTCATCGTCTTGCTGGCGCAACGGTACTTCTACCGTATGTGACTCTGCAACCGTTCTTGGTATGATAAGCAGCTTCTCTCCTGGCAGTGCTTTATTAAACTGTTTTCTGGCCACCAGCTCCAGATAGTGATCGGTCTGAAGGTACTGGTTGCTCAGTTCGATATTAGCATTGGCAAGCCGCTTGACATCATTCTCTTGGCGCATGACCGAAATCTGTTTTTGCAGATCATAGTTGGTTTGCACCACCTTGACGCCGCTCCACGTCACCAGCAGCGCAATCAGCACAAAAATTAGAAGACCGATATTTCTCACATCAGAAAGGAACATCGGTACGGTATTTTTTAAAGTTTTTATTTTTTCTTTCATGCTTGTGCTTTGGTGCAATCATATTATGGTGTACATTTATTTGTATGTCAAAACCTGAGCAGCCAAAGAAGATCGTCATCCCTCATGCGGAGGCTGCGGCTATTGCAATCAGAAATCTCAACCTCGTACCTGGTACGAGTTCTGACTGGATGACTCATGGCCTCTGCAAGGACAAGGCTGATATTTTCCATGATGATACACGTGAAGAGGCAGCCAAGGCCATTTGTCAATTATGCGACGTTCAGGCAGCGTGCCTGAGCGATGCCCTCCAAGACAAAAATTCTTTTGGTGTCCGAGGCGGCTTGAGCGAAGGCGAGAGGGGCGGAAGCATAAGACGAGCGAGACGATTAAGGAAAATTGCACTACAAAAAGATGCAGCCAAACAGGAAACGGCATAGAACTACCTACGTATCGTCGCGCATATCGCGGATGGGGTTGCGGCGGAGGTTACGTATCAGTGGGAACACCGCGCTGATAACACCGCCCATGAGTGCAAGGCCGATGAGCTGCAGCATGTCTGGCCAGTAAAAAGTGTATAGCTTGAATTCTCTGCTTAGATCCTGAGCGTTGTACGCTACTAAAGCCTCCACGGTGATATCACTGGCGTAGCGACCATGCACAAACCCTGCCAACACCATGCCCGCTATAACTGCAAAAGCACAGATGAGTAGCGATAACATGATGGTGTACAGCACGTAGATCTGGGCAATGTCTAGCTTCTTAGCACCAATTGCCCGAAACACGGCTGTCTCGCGCCGGCTGTCGGCAATCATCCGGCCAACGGTACCCATCATGATGATGGCCCCAATCAGCGCGATGCCCAGTGCGGCATAACGAAATCCTTTGCCAAATCCACGCTTGGCACTGTCGAGAGCAAGGCTGTTGCTTCCGTAGGCGTAGAGCGAGAAGTACTTGTCCTGTTCGTAGCACTCTTCAAATGGGTTACTGCCTGCCTCATTGTGCTCCATTCCAAAGTCAGGATTGCAGCTTTGTTCATCGAGAAATTTTCGCGCGCTGTCCGGCGTGGCAAACTCGACATAATATGTTGGGCCTGCCATATAAATGTCGTTCGAGCTATCAAATAATGCCTGCAGCTCGGGCCGCTCATTGATATATTCCTGCGGCGTGAACCAACCCGTACCCAGCGATGACATGACCAGCCCCTCAAGGATTTGCTCGACAGTGCTCATCGCACCCTCGCTAAAATCAGGCACCACACCAACCACCTTGAAGCCAAACTTATTCTGGTCCGGAGTTGTGGCGCCAAAGATACGATCGAATTCTTCCTGATTTGCTGCTTGGCGCTTTTCAGAAGGCGTTCTGACATCGCGTATAATCGGTGCCTCACTGCAAGCCTGTTCAGGCAGGCCGTATATCAGCGAGGGGCGTACATAGTCCCGATTATCTTTATTGCGCTCGATCTCTTGCTGGGTGGCCACAGCTTGGTTAATGAGACTGCTCGATGCCTGATTGCGCACACAAATCTCAAAGCTGATACTGCCAGCTCGGGCACGCAGCTCCTTGATACGCTCCAGCTTATCTGCTGATTTTGCAGTGTCCGGCAGGCTTGTCATACCAAGTAGCTCTTCAGCAGCACTGATAGGGATGATGATAGGAATTTCACCTGTCTCCGACTTTTCGAGCGATTCGCCGGGCAAGGTGAATGGTTCAAGCAAACCCTTACTCGTCGATTGCCACATCTGGCCAAAAGAGTCGATTCCCTTTGGCATGTTATACATATTATTGTCGCCCTGCTCAAAGCTCTCTTTGCCGTCTTTTAGCACCTTCAGTACTGTATTGCCGCCAAAAGGCAGAGTCGCGCCTTGATAGTAATTTATGGCGTTGTAGCCGCTACTTGCCTGCTTCAGGCTATCCAGATCCGGCTTTTGCTGCTCAGCTTGATACTCACTTATTGCCTGAACTGCTGCCGGATGAGAGGTATCAAGAAAGGAAGACGAGCCGCCCGGCATATCATATTCCTGCAAAGGCCCCTGCTCGGATTTTGGATCATATGTCAGCCCAAGCCGCTTAGCCTCTACCGTTTTACGCGCAACAAGGTCCTTCTGTAGCTCGGCCGCACGATCCTGAATCTCTTTGTTCTGCATGAAGTCAAAGTGAACAAGGCCATTGGCCGCCACTATGTAGCGCTTACCAAAACCCTCGTCGCCGAATGATTCAATGCTATGAAACCCACCGCGCGCTACAATTGATGCTGCCGCGAGTCCGGTGAAAAGTAATCCTGATACAAGAATAGTCACAAGCAGTCGGATCTTGCGGGTTCGCAGTTTGGTCAGAGCAAGCGTTGTGGCATCAGTAAAACGAATCATACAATTACTCCGTCTTTGAGGGTTATTTCGCGGTCAGCCCGCTCAGCAATCTTTGGATCGTGCGTCACAACGATAATAGTCGTGCCAAAATCCCGCCGCACCTGTTCAAACAACTCAACAATTGCCAGGCCATTGGCCGTATCAAGGTTGCCTGTGGGCTCGTCTGCCAAAATCACCTTGGGTTTATTCAGGAGCGCCCGGGCAATTGCCGCACGCTGCATCTGTCCGCCAGAGAGCTCTTTTGGCAGGTGACGTAAGCGGTCTTCAAGCCCCACCTCAGTCGCCAGATCCTTAGCAACACCCACACGTTCACTCCGCTTGGTACGCGCAAACATGCCCGGCACCTCTAGGTTTGTCTGTAGTCTGAGAAAAGGCTGCAGATAAAAGAACTGAAATACAAAACCGATGGTACGGTTACGAAAAACAGATAGCTGACGATCGCTGAGTTTGGTAATATTCTTCCCATCTACGGTCACGGCTCCATCACTCGGCTTGTCTAGGCCGCCGATGAGCTGCAGTAGCGTGCTCTTACCGCTACCGCTCGGACCGGTAAAGGCCACAAATTCGCCTTGCCTGATATCGAGCGACACGCCCTTCAACGCCTCGACCTTCTGCCTGCCCACCTTATAACTTTTTGTCAGATTTTCTACCGAAATTAGCACAGGCCCGTCGATTTTTGGTTTTGTTTTTGCGGCTGGCTTCTTTGCCGCCTCAGCCCGCAGCGCAGCAACAGCCGCCTCTACATCACCCTTGTAGATTTCAAGAAAGTCCTTAGCGCTCGTACGAACACTCATAATAAGCTCAACTATACGCCGATGCACACGGCAATACTAGAGACAAACTTGGGTATTTCTGCTATACTCATCCCTGTTAATCACTCGGGGGTATAGCTCAGTGGTTAGAGCAGTCGGCTCATAACTGATTGGTCCTTGGTTCAAGTCCAAGTACCCCCACCAAAAATCCTTGAGACTGGTGTCTCAAGGATTTTTTAGTTTGCGTCACGTTTCACAAACAAGACAGCTGCCACGATCAGGCCAATCACAAGATAGATTGCAAAAACCCCGAGCGCAGCTTTTGAGGTCAGCTCCGCCATACCCGTATCAATGTTGAAGCTAATGATAGAATCAAGCGATCTGAACGGCAAAAACTTGGCATTGTCCTTTATAACAAGGGTGCTGAGCTGCTCGACGGTAGGGAACAAAAAGAACAGTACAATAGACCCTACCAATCCACGCACAATGGTAGCGATAATAATACCAACCAGCACATAGCCCCAGGTATACGACACAAAGCGCCAGAGCGTATCCCACACAGGAACATCCTGGGCCATCATAGAAACGCCCTTGATCGAAAGACCAAGTTTGGTAGCTATATACGATATACCAAGCAGCGCGGCCCCAACAACAGTTGCGTAGGTTATCATGACAATGATTTTTACCAACAACACACGCACGCGGCTCGGTGAAGCCGTAAGCGTGTACATAATAGTATTATATCGGTACTCATGAGCGACTAAAAGAATCGAAAGGATTGTTGCGATAGTCACAAAAGTTGCCAGCACCGTCGAGAACATAGTCATCATATAATTTGGCTCGAGGATCTCCGGCTCGCTCACGCTATAGCCAAATGCATAAAACGACATGAATCCGATAAGAAGCACCGTCAGGCCCGTCCAGATATATGTGGAGCGCGCCGTCAAAAGTTTTTTGAATTCAGCCCTCAGGGTCGCTATCATTTCTTTTTCTCCCCTGTTTTATACTCCTGCGCGCTGGCTGTCACCTCTAGGAATGCATCCTCGAGCGTCACTGCCTGATTGGCAAGCTCCAGTATGGGCACACCCGATTGGAACGCCAGCTTGCCGATTGCATCGGTCTTAGCCCCGGTCACCTTCAGGCCGCCATTCAATTTGGTCACCTCGTACTTACCCTGCTTCAGCACGCGCTCCAGCAGGCTCAGCTTCGGGCTGCGCACGAACACACCTGCACCAGATGATGCGTTGATAAAGTCGTCCACTGTGCCGCTGGTAATCAGCTTGCCCTTGCCAATAACCACGAGGTCATCAGCCATCAGCGACATTTCGCTCAGCAGGTGGCTCGACACAAACACAGCATTGCCCTCGTCGGCGTAGTCTTTGAGGAATTGACGCAGCCAGTGGATGCCCTCGGGATCAAGCCCGTTGGCTGGCTCATCAAGCATCAGGTACTTTGGCTCGCCCAAGATAGCCGCCGCAATACCAAGCCGCTGGCTCATGCCGAGGCTGAATTTGCCGGGCTTCCTTTTTGCAACCTCCTTGAGCCCCACAATATCAAGCACCTCATCAACCCGCTTATTCGAAATACCCCCGGCTGTAGCCAAAACACTCAGGTGATTACGAGCTGTCCGTGTTGGATGAAAAGCCTTAGCCTCCAGCAAAATCCCCACCAGCTGCGACGGCTTGGGGTATTCGTACAGGCGTTTGCCATCAAATAGGGTTGTACCGCTGCCGTTATCAAGTCCGAGCATCAGGCGCATGGTGGTGGATTTGCCAGCGCCGTTCGGTCCTAAGAAACCAGTCACTCTGCCAGTTTGTACCTGGAATGAAACATCATCGACTGCAAGCTTCTTTTTGTATTTTTTAGATAAGTTTTGTGCCTCAATCATTGGTATTAGTGTACAGGTTCTTACAAATTTTGTACAAAACCTTGCCCAAAACTGCTTCGCACAAAAAACACTAGCGCAATCGATGCAATCAGCAGCACTAGCAGCAACACAAAGCGCTTTCTATCACTCACGATAAGCCTCCTTTGGAGTCAATTAACGTGTCACATGCCCTCTGTGACAATGAGTTAACCTGTAACGTGTGACAATTTAGGGCCGCATAGCGACAGGATAATCGATAATTCATCGTGACAGGATAATCGTTACACGGCAATCGGAGTCTCATTCTACCGTCTCCAACCTTGCCGTTACAACCAACCGCTCGCGCGTTGACCATAGCGGATGGCAGGTGTACAGGGTCAAGATGTCATCTTCTGTCGCATCCTCGACGTACACGTCCGAGGGCTGGACGATTTTAGTCTCATACACTTTGTAAGTGTAGAGCTTGCCGCCGTATGCCACCACAATCGGGTCGTCTACCCCAATCTTGTCCAGATGATAAAACACCGCCGGGTCTTTGTAGCTGAAGCGGTGGCCCACCAGCACAGTGTTGCTGCCCTTGTCTGGCGTGCTGCTGTGCGGTATCTGCCAGACACCTTTGTTCACCAGCCATTCGTTATCGCCAAACCAGATCTTCTCGTCGAGGGCAATTTTTGGGATCACTACATGATCAAAGCTGCGGTCAATCTCGGCCCGGGCCTCGGGGGTATCGACCTTTTGCTCTTCACGGAAGGCCTGCGCCACCTGATATGTTACCTGCGGCAAAAATGGCGTTACAATCACGTAAGCATTAAGGAGAATGATCAAAGCCAGCAAGACAGTATTTATCTTGCGCACGTGCCTATCAAACCAACTCCGCTTTACCATACAATCTATTCTATATGGCAATCATAATGATAGCCATCGCCAGCATAGCAAAATTTTCGACAAAGCTGATTTTGCTCAGGGGTAAACGGATCACCGTACCCAGGCAGGCACATTTCATAGCCGATTTGCGCCGCAGCTCCTTGATGACGCCAATGCCCGCAAGCCCTGTGATAAAAATCGTCAGCAGATTAAGCCACACTGCACTGCCAAACAGCAGGTAGCCTACACCGAGTGCCAGCTCGACAAAGGGAAACAGCCAGCCCCAGAATCTAAAACGCTTCGCAAGAATATCATAGCCACGGTAGGTCAGCACAAACATCTGCAGATTTACCAGTTTGAACGCGCCAAAAACGATGAAAAATACGCCCATGAAATTTGCCATAAATTCCATCAATCCCCAGCCGCGCCATTCGCTCAGCAGCAACGACATAAAAGTGATCCCCAAAATAACACCCGCAAACTTCAGATACTCAACAGGCGACTCCAGCGGCTGGACATGATTCGCATGATCGTGGTGTTTGTGATTCATAGCTATTTGCCTCTTATATTGTGCAGATCGTACAGGGCCAGCAGCTCTTTCTGGGCCCGAGCCTGGCGGATCTCATCGCCGGACTCCATGTCGGCCGTGATGTGCGTATTGATATGGTGCTCGATTACCAGCTTGTTCAAGCTGGCCACAGCACGCTGGATAGCCAAGTTCTGCGTCAGGATATCCATGCAGTAGGCGTCAGACCCAATCATCTTCTGCAAGCCCTCAATCTGCCCGGCAATAATCTTGCTGCGATGCCGCACGCGCTGATGATAAGTGTATTTCACTCTCTCATCTTATACCCCCTGGAGGTATTAAGTCAATAAAAGTTAAAGTATACTGTACTTTATGAATGTCGCCCGCGAACTGCCAAACCCTCTGAATACTTTTGTCGTTGATCTGCCAGCAAACCAATACAAAGACTTTGAGCTGCCGCCCGATAGCACTTATCCGCTTAGGGGCGTTACCTACTCTGTTGATTATGGGTACTTACCAAATCATACCGGCGAGGATACTCATGAGCTTGATCTATTTATGGGCAACTCTACCGGTGGACGGTGTGGCTCGGTGCTTGTTGATAGAGGTTCTGGCGCCCCAAACGAACACAAGTTCTATGCCGCCCTCAGCGATATCGAGGTGGAGCAGATTCTTGACGAGTTAGACCCAGTTCTCGTTGCACATAGCAAGCTTGAGAGTTTGGACAAACTGCTTGAGGAAATTGCTGCCTTCAGGAATCCTGAATGAAAACCGGCGAATTCCGGCTCATGCTATACCCGAAAGACTTTGACAGGATCCACTCGTTTTACGCGGATACCCTCGGCCTCTCCATCACGAAGGAGTGGAACCGCGGTCACGACGACCGGGGAGTTATGTTTGACGTCAGTGGAACAACGCTGGAGCTGCTTTCGCCCGAAGATGGATACCAACCATTTGCCGGGTTTGGCCTACGCCATAATGACTGGGGCGACACCTCGTTCCAAATCATAGATCCCGAGGGCCTCAAGATAAGTTTGTTTACGAAAGATTAGCTTGCCCTAACTGTTGAGCTTGACGAAGTTCTCAAGCCAAGTCAGGAATGTCTGGTAGTGAGGGCTGGACTTGTACTCGCCATAGCCAGGCGCATTGTTTGCTACGCTAAAGCCGATATCCAACCATTTATTCTCAGCTGTTTTGTACCAGTAGGTAACGCCATCAGAGGTATGGCCAGAGTCAAATACAACCAGCTGTTTGCCGCCTACCGTTGTAGTTTTGATAGAATCAGGATCATAATAGGCACAGCAGCCCTCGCCTTTGAGGATGCTTATGGCGTCACTCGCAGAGGTGTTTGCACCAATCCCCGTCCACTCAAGCTCCTGAAAACTGATTTGTGCCCCACCAGTAATTGAAACGTGTCCAGTTGTTTCTGAGTAGTCTGGACTCCTTAAGCTAACGGCGCCATAATGGAGATAGGTAGATGAATTCAGATTATCGGTCCACCCTGTCAGTTTTGGGTACTTCAAGCCGTTATCTGTGGTGTCGTAGTCTATTTCCTCTTGTGCTTCGTCGGCCGGGGTAGTTTCATCGCCGGCCGACGGCTGGCTGTTGTTCTGATTTGTGCTACTTCGGCTGCTCTGCCTGTCGTATACCAGCCAGCCCACTGTGCCGACAAGCCCGACGATGACGATGATTATCAGAACCTCGACGATACTGAAGCCCTTTTCATTCCGCGACATAATCTTACTCCTGGAGTTATTGCTTGTGCTTATTGTGCCTCTCTGGGTTGGTTTTGTCCAGAGATTAGCGGAGTTTCTCCAGCAGTTCTGCGGTAGAATTACAGTTCATCAGTTCCTCACGCAGTTCCTTGGCACCATCGAAGTCTGATATGTAGACTTTGCAGAACTTGTTGAGGGTTTTTACGTTGCGCTCGCCTGGGGCCCAGGTGTTGGCAAACAGCTGCACGTGCTTGCGGTACAAAGCAATTCGCTCTTCTCTGCCGATACCTGCCCACGGTGATTCTTTAGCGAACACATACGGATCCTGGAACACGCCGCGGCCGATCATGATACCGTCCAAGCCATACTGTGCGACCAACTGTTCGCCCTGCTCTCTCGTCATAACGTCACCATTGCCGACTATCTTGGTCTTGGGCGAGATATTATCACGAAGTTTTACAATCTCTGGCGCCAAATCCCAATGTGCTGGTACCTTGCTCATTTCCTTGCGCGTGCGCCAGTGTACAGTAAGCATATCCAGGTCAAACCCTAGTAAGAACTCGTGCCAAGTCAGATCAATTTGATTGAACCCAAGCCGTGTTTTTACCGACACGGGCACACTGCCCGCGCCGCGTTTGGTCGCTTCGATAATCTGCCCGGCCAGCTCGCGGTTTTCTGGTTTGATGAGGGCACTGCAGGCACCGTTCTGCACCTCAGATTTAGCCGGACAGCCCATATTGATATCTATACCAACGAAGTTCACACCTTCTGGCAAACCAAGCTCGCGGGCGATGGTGCCGTCGGCAATCTGCCGGGCGATGGTCTCAAAGTTCTCGGGCTTCAACCCCCACAGCTGCGCCACCAGCAGACCTTCGTGCTCGCTAAAGCGCAGTTTTTTCATAAGTTTTGGCCGCCCGGGGCTCATCAGCCCATCAACATTCACAAATTCGGTAAAATATAGATCAGCCGGTGCGGTAGCATGAACAATCTGACGGAAAACCGTCTCCGTCACATCATCCATCGGCGCAAGGATAAACATCGGACGACTTCTCATGCAAGACGGCCTTTATCCCGGCTCAAACCAATTATTTCATACGCAGGTATGCGCTGTAGCAATACTTCCTCGCTCACTTCAATATCAGGAAATGCTTCCAGGAGCGCTGTGTGGCGTGGCGCCCAAAAAGCAACACGTCTTCTCTGCTCTTCAAGGCTGGCTTGCATGAGCGCTATTCCTACCTCTGACCTCAAATGCCACGGCTCGTCACCGCTCAATAGGCCAAACTGTAATATTTGCTCACCTATATTTGGTGCGATTCTGTCTATCTGTAGTCGTAGCCCCGGACCATGATCCTCACCTCTTACATCCTTGTCAAAAGGATATGCCAAACAGAAACCATAGTCAGCTATGGCATCTGCGGCAAAGGGAGTATTATCCTCGTCTGGTATATCACCCGCCTGGGCACTGCTAAGTGCATTCTCTAGCCTTTCTTCTCGCAGGGATGCCACCGTCCAAAACAGTGCCGTTGCAAGCTCTGCACTTCGGGCAATATGAAGTAGCTGACGGGCTTTTCGTCCCTCAAAATCCCTTTCGGAGATTGCCATGCCTAGTGCGGTTTTACCGGCAAACTGCTTCGCGTGCGCCCTGGTAACATATGAATTAGCGCCATTTCTTGACGGATAAAACTGGTACCCATCACCCGTAATTTCATCTGTTATGGGCCTTTTATAGATAGAGGCCTGCCATATGGAAAGCTCGCGAAGATCCTCGAGGTCTATCTCGGGGGCAACCTGTGGCGTCTCACCCCAGTCTCTAAACTTTGCAAAAGGAAAGTCAGGCTGGCGCATACTTAACCATTATTTCGGCGATTTATAGCACGCCTCGTTGCATTACGTGCGCGCTTAGCTCCTTTTGAGCCATCATAATATGCTTCTAGAAAATCTTCAGCTGTGTAGGGCTTTGTCGCATCATCGGCAGGCAAGTTGCCTGACAACCCTAGCATTGCTGCACTCAGACGCCTCATGTGTTCTGATTTGGCTTTTTCACCATGTTCGTTAACACCGGCAACACTCGTACCTATGCGCTGTGCGATTTGGCTGCGAGCATGTACATTATCCGCTCGACCCTGAGCTTTTTTAGCTAAGGCAGCAGCAGTAAACGCCTCTTCTAAGAGTTCGTCACGCCGGGCAAGTGTCATTGATGCGCCATCATCTATCACCAACTGGTCTGGCGTATGTGGTGACAATAGAGCGACCGCCTTTTCCCATGTACTGTAGCCTAAATCGGCAGCCACTTCTTCTGGTATGCCGTCAGTTTCTCCACCAATCTGATTGGTGCGCACATTGTCGAGATAGATTCGTGGTACATCGTGAGATATGCTCATATCCCCATTATATCACACTTATGCTAATTTGTCCACAGTTTATTGACAAGATGCTGTATACTGAGAGTTATCATGAGTTTTGCCGCTGAGCATCTCAAAAACCTTTCGCCCGATGTACAGGCGATGGTGGAGAGCTGGCTTCCGGACACAACAGAGGACCCTCCTGCCCTCACTCACTCGCAAACGGCGATTGTCGAGAGTCTGGCCCTAGGCTCTGCGCTCTGCCTGCCCCGCGGCAGTGCTGAAGCACTGGTAATTGCTGCGGCCTTGCACGATTTGACGATAGATGAACAAGCGAGATTACTTGACACCGTCCCCCCTTTAACTGGCAAGAGAAAAGAACAGATAGCGGGCTTCCTGGGCGGTACGCTCCGCCTCCGAGAGCATTTTCCTACCCCGCTGGACTCTGACGAGAAAGTATCACCCCAAGAACCACCCCTTGAACTGACCTGTGCTTTTCTTGGCAACTTGCTCGTGCCGCTTGCACCAAAGAGCGAATCACTGACGTCTAGGCACAGGCATCTGCGCGCCGCCTAAGAAATTCGCCCTACACCTGACTAGACTAAACACAGATTTTGAGCCAAGGGTAATTTTCGTCCAAGGCGGGGCACATGACCATTGTTAAGCAAGTCTTTTCGGCCAAGGGTAATTTGTTCCTAAGATGAGGCTTCCATTCTGGAGACGTATAGTGAAATACGGTGAAAGAATGTCCTCAGCTTAGGGCAAATTACCACTCCGAAAAGGGTTGCGCGCTACCTAGTGATTATTCCCAGCGGAAGACACGGAAGGCGATGAGGTAAATGATGACCGTCCAGCCGCCAATGATAGCCAGCTGCGGGCCAAGATCCAGCAGGCTGGCATTCTCGGTCACAATCATACGCAGTGACTCGACAATCGGCGTCAGCGGGATGAACCTGGTGATATTCTGCAAAAGTTCCGGCATGAGGAAGGTTGGGAAGAACACACCTGAGAGAAACATCATCGGCAAGGTGACAACTTGGGCAAGCGGCGCGGCTTGGTTCTCGGTACGCGCCCAGCCGCCGATAGCCAGACCAATCCCAAACAGCAAGGTTACGCCAAGCACGACGACAGCTAGCAGATTGAGATAACTGCCGCGCATATTAAGGTCAAAAATCAGGACTGCAGCAATAAACATAGTCGCAACAGACAGCAGCCCGACAAAGGCATTACTGAGCACATTACCGACAAAATACTGCCATACCTTGAGGTTGGTCAGCTGGTAACGCCGCAGCACGCCGCGCTGCTTGAGCCGCGGGAAAACACTGGTAGGGCCATAGATACCGAGGCTGAGGAGCGTAAAGCCCATGATACCGGTAAAGGTGTAGTCGAATTGGCTGAGACCCTTAGTGGCGGTTGATTCGGTTGTGACCGTGAGCGGCGTAGTGCTACCGACAAACTGCTGATTGAACTCCTTTAAGATCCCCTCTAGCACCGAACCAAGCGTCGTGCCGGCCGACTGGTTGTTTTGATCGTAGAGCACCTGTAGTTCGCCGCTTGGGTGCGCTTGCCCCTCTTGAACGAGGCCAAAATCCTCGGGAAGTATGATGGTTGCGTCTACTTGGCCCCTGTTCATTTTTTCCCTGGCCTGGTCGAGATTGGTTACCTCATTATCTACCTTGAAGATGCTTTTGGCCTTTTCTTCGTCGTTCTTTTTTGCCTCGTCACTCGGGAAAACGTTTTCGACAAACTGGGTTGCGAATTCATTGTCGGCGTTGTTGATAAGTGCAACACGGAACGAGACATCATTGCCGCCTCTGAAGATAGAGCCAAAGACGAGCAAGAAGATGAGCGGAAACAAGAATACAAAGAAAATTGCGACTTTATCGCGAAAAAGCCGCTTGATGTCAATCGGTACGTAGGTCGTAATTGGCAGCAGCAGCTGCTTGAGTTTGTCTGGTTGTTCTGGTTTACTCACTCGGAACCTCCATATTTGAGTGTAGTTTGGGTTTTATTTTGAGAAACGGAAGGAGCGGTATTCCAATACAGTGACTGAGTATCGGAAAAAGAAAAGTCAAAATGTGCCAAATATGTAGGTTTCATTAGTCCCGTAGCGCCTTTCCGGTCAGATCGATAAACACATCCTCGAGGTTGGCCTGCTCGACGTGCTGTTCTTTCTTAAAACCTTTCTTAAGCAGATTCTTGATAAGTACCTTCGGTGTGTCAAGCGCGATAATCTCGCCTTTGTCCATAACCGCCACCCGGTCGCAGAGCAGCTCGGCCTCATCCATGTAGTGAGTGGTCATAATAACGGTGACGCCGCGCTTCTGTACGTCACGGATCAAATCCCAGAGGTTGCGGCGGGCCTGAGGATCGAGTCCAGTGGTCGGCTCGTCTAGAAAGAATACGCGCGGCCCATGCACCAGGGCGGCAGCGATGCTGAAGCGTTGGCGTTGGCCACCAGACAGCTGTTCTGGATAGGCGTCGGCTTTTTCCTCGAGCTGGACATCACTCAAAAACTTCTTGGCATCAACACGCTCGCCATAAAATGCCGAGAAGAGCTCGATAAGCTCAGTGAGCTTAGTCTTTTCTTCAAAACTGGGGGTTTGCGGCTGAACGCCAATGATTGATTTAATCTTTGCCTGATTGGTCGCAACGTCGATATCATCAATAGTTGCACTGCCGCCGTCGATTGGCCTGAGAGTTTCGAGCATTTCGAGAGTCGTGGTTTTACCGGCACCGTTCGGGCCCAAAATGCCGAAAATCTCGCCTTCCTTAACCTCAAAACTTATCCCGTTGACCACGGCCTTTTTACCGTACTTCTTGGTCAGATTGTCTGCTTTTACGATTGTTTTTCCCATATGCACATTTAATTTTACAGTGGATACGGGCGAGTGACTAGCCAAAAAACAAAAAAGCCCCCAGTCTAGGGGGCTTTTTAAGCACTAAAGAGTGATTAGCTACGCTTGACAGTCAAGAAACCGTTGCGTGGGTTTTCGTTGACGGTAAAACCTGCAGGAAGGTCAGTGCCTTCTGGGCGCTCATCCTTGCTGAAGTAGTAAATTGTCTGCTCTTTGCCACCACGAAGAACTACGGCCTTTGAGTTCAAGTAGTACGTTACGCCCTTTGAGTTTGTGTGCTTATATGCTGCCATTGTCTTATGACTCCCTCTCTTAGCATTACTAATGGTACCACTACCATACCCCTGCTGGATTTTGTTTGTCAACACAATTCTTCACCTTATCGCCCTTGTAAAAAGATATAACAGGGGTGACCGATGTTGCATGTATGTTCCATCCACAACATTTGTAAAAAAAGCTTGTTGCCTCCCCATAACCATATGCGGTAAGATATCATTTGTAGTTAGTAACATATAAAGGTGGAAGAGGGTTTATGGAATTTTCAAACCGCGGTGCTCAACAACCAGTCGCTCCGGCTCCTGCACGATCCGGCAGAAAGCCTCGTGGCAAACTTTTAAATATTGTGTCTGTTGTACTTCTTGTCGCAATAGCGCTGCTTATTGGCGGCATGATTTGGATGATTGCCAATGGCGGAACCAAAGCAGAAAAAGAATACGTTGACAAGGGTAAGTACCAGGCTGTCTTCCTAAACGGCGGTCAAGTATACTTTGGTAAAGTCAGAGACCTCAACAATCGATTCCTTGTCGTTGACAGTATCTATTACCTGCGGGTAAATGAACAAGCAGGGGAAGGCCAAGATGCAACGCAGCAAACTGCTAGCCAAGATATCAGTCTTGCTAAGCTTGGCTGTGAGCTGCATGGGCCAGAGGACAAGATGGTTATCAACCGCGAACAAGTCACCTTCTGGGAAAACCTCAAGGATGACGGCCAGGTAGCTAAAGCAATTGCCGAATTCGTCAAACAGAATCCGGACGGTCAGAAGTGTACTGAACCAGCCGCATCGTAAAGATACGACATTGGTCACACCAAAATCCCCTGCACTCGCGGGGGATTTTTTTGTAGCTTCTGTACTTGGCACAAAGTACTGAGTACTATAGATGCATGCATAAGCGCAAACTACACTCCTTCCTTGTCCGATTGCGCGCGGTCCCGCGGTGGGGTTTTTTGGGCGCGGGTGTGTTCTTTCTAATTGTCGGGGTGCTGGCCTACCGCCAGAACAATGTACGCATGCTAGAGCTGCGAGAGGCTGTATTCCAAGCCGACGAGCAGGATGGCGATGTTGAAGGCGCGCTCCGTGCGCTCCGCGAACATGTGTACGCCCATATGAATACCGAACTCGCGGCTGGCGAGAATGCCATCCGCCCGCCCATCCAGCTCAAATACACTTACGAAAGATTAGTGGCGACCACCCAGGCACAGGGTCAATCAGGAAACACAGATCTGTACACCGAAGCCCAGCGACACTGCGAACGGCAGCAGCCAGGTGCGTTTTATGGACGCGACCGCTTGCCGTGTATACGCGACTACCTGGATGCTCATGGCGTACAAACAACAGAAGAGGTTGATATACCAAGCGAACTGTACAAGTTTGACTTTGTGTCGCCGCGCTGGTCTTTTGATTTAGCTGGCTGGAGTTTCATATTTGCCGGAATCTCGCTCATGCTCTTTGCGGTTCGGTTTGCTACCGAGAGGGTAATCATTCATAGACTTAACATCTAGCAGGATACCCCGCCTGCACTCTGTACGAAGCGCCTAGTAATCTGTAGTATAGAAGTTATGCATATCTTCTTTTCTGGCATCGGCGGCGCTGGTATTGGTCCGCTTGCTCTAATCGCAAAACAAGCCGGACACGAAATCAGTGGATCTGATAAGCAGGATAGCCAGTACATTCAGTATCTAAAGAAGCATGGCATCACCAATATCTACATTGGCCAGACCGCAGAAGCTATTGCCTATACGCACAAGCAAAAACCTATCGATTGGTACGTGTTCAGTTCGGCTGTGCAAAAAGAAAACCCCGACCACCCCGAGCTGCAGTTTGTCGCCGAGAATACTATTAAGCACAGTAAGCGTGATCTGCTCCTCAATCACCTCATCAAGGACAAGCAACTCAAACTGATTGGTGTTGCAGGAACCCACGGTAAAACCACCACAACAGCGATGGCAGTCTATATGTTTAAGGCGCTTGGTATTCCAATCAGCTATTCTGTCGGGGCCAAGCTTGGATTCGGCGATATGGGCCAGTACGACCCAAAAAGCGAGTATTTTGTGCTTGAGGCCGACGAGTTCGACCGTAATTTCCTAAGTTTCAGCCCATATATGGCACTGATCAGCGGCATCGCCTACGACCACCACGAAATCTACCCCACTGAAGAGGCCTACCGCCAGGCTTTCCGCGAATACATCGGCAAAAGCGCCTGGAAGCTGCTCTGGCAGTCGGATTTCAAACGGCTCGGCTACCACGAGACCGACGCCAGCTACGTCATCATGGACGATGATGTTCCTGAGCTTGCACAACTGACGCTTGACGGAGCCGTCAACCGCAAGAACGCCTGGGCTGTTATCACGACGCTTCATAACGTCACTAAAAAGCCAGTCGACGAGCTCATAAAACTCATGAATGCCTTCCCCGGGGTTTCGAGGCGCATGGAGCCCATTGCCAAGAACCTTTACACCGACTATGCCCACACGGTCGAAAAAGTTGCAGGTGCGCTCCAAATCGCGGAGGAAATCGCCAGCAAGCACGGACGCGAGCTTATTGTCGTCTATGAGCCGCTTACCAATCGGCGCATGCACCACACTATCGACCAGCACAAAGACTTGTTCAACGGAGTCAAAAAACTGTACTGGGTGCCGAGCTACCTTGCCCGCGAAGACCCAGACCTGCCTATTCTCACGCCTGCAGAACTTATCCAGCATCTGAGCTCTGATGTCAGGGCCAATGCTGTACCGTCAGAACTGGATAAGACGCTGAAAAAGGCCATCAAATGGCACCGCCGGCACGGCGGCCTGGTTCTCTGCCTGTCCGGCGGAGGCGGCCACTCGCTCGACGAGTGGCTCAGAAAACAAAAGTGGGGCTGGTTCTAACATGAAACTGATTCAGGTGAATGCCTGGCAGGGCAGGCTCGGTGATTCTTTGGCTGCATTCTTAGAGAAAGAGCGGCCGGATATCATCTGTATGCAAGAAGTTTATCTGCCCAATGCAGAAGTGATTCCTGGGCTTGCCAATCAATATAACTTTTTAGAAGAAGTTAGACACGCCAGCGGCTTAGAGCATGAGTTTTTTGCCAAGAGCTGGAACTTTGCACTAGGCACAACTACTATCGAGGCTGGTAATGCCATACTGAGCCGCTACCCGATTTCTGACCACCAGGAATTCCACCCGTTTAATCACCATCACACTGCGAACAATAGAGAAGATGCCCTTCCCAACGCCCAAGCCTGGCAAGCCTGTACGCTGCATCTTCCGGACAGCCGTAGGCTGAGCCTCGCCAACTACCATGGATACCTTGAAGACTTGCCGGGCGTTTTTGGCATGGGCACAGAACGGACCGTTGAAACTATGCGGAAGGTATCCCAACGGCTCTCGAACATGCCGCGCCCGCTTATCTTTGCAGGCGACCTGAACATCTGGCCAGAAAGCCCTGCTTTCCGTGAATTTACGAGATTAGGCCTTACTGACCTTGGGGAGGAATTCGGCCTGAGAGGCACGCTTAGCCCGGTTCATCGGGCCAGTGACTCAAGCAGAAACAAGTCCACTCCGGACCATATACTGGTCAGCCCTGATATCAAGGTGACCCTGTTTTCTGTATCAGATGAGATTGTATCGGACCACAAGGCTTTGATACTAGAATTTGATATTCAGGACGAGGCCCAGCCGTATTCGCTGTAGATATTCCCCTTGGCAACTTCGGTCAGGACGGCCCGCACTGTAGGAACGATATTTTCTGGCAAATCATTAATATTAAGCCAATCCAGGTGTTCGGCCTTTTCCGGCTCTGCGTTATGCGGTTCACCTTGCCAGCCATCAACTCCAAAATAGACATCGACCCAATCCATGAACTCTCCATCTCCTTCATCATGGCGGTGAGCAACATGCACTACACGCATATCATCTGGGCTGATAGTAACTCCAGCCTCTTCTTTGGCCTCTCGTATAGCACCTTCTGTAAATGTTTCGCCATGCTCCAGCTTGCCAGATGGCAACCCATAGTGGCCGTCCATCCAGCCAGTATTTTTCCGGAGTACCATCGCAATTTTGTCCTCTTTCATGAGAATAACAAGACAGGCGGTATACGGCCGGGCTGAGTCATACTTATCGATAAAGTTCATACTAACATCTTCTCTTCTCATGACACCCTGTCAGTGCCTGCTATTTCCTAGTACATTTCACTCATAATTGTAGCAGACCTAGAGCACGCCCATGAGCAATAGGAGCGCTACTGCGCCAGCCGAAGCCGCCCACACCACTGGATTCGTGGTGTGGTGCGCCAGCTGCCGTCTGACAAAGGGCATGTTCTCTTTCACAATCTGCCGGATCGACTTGGCAGGCGCCAGCGGCGAAATAGGCCGGTATGCGGTATCCTTTGGCAGCAGCGGATGGCTCGACTCGCGCGTACCGGAATCGAGCAAGGTCATGCCCACCTGAGCTGCCGTCTGGGCCTTGGCGGCATCCCGCGCGAGCTTCTCTTGCTTTTGCTCCTTTGCAAACGCCTCGCCATATGCCACGGCGGGCGCTTCTACAACATGTCCCGTGGTTTTATCAACCTCGATCCGGTGCCAAGCGCTCATCTCGACACGATGGTTTTCTGGTACCAGATCCTGTGCATTGCTTTCAGGGCTGTCTTCTATCTGTTCCTGCTGCCGTTCTGGCCTGTTTTGCACTGGTGCCTCAGCCCCCGTCTTCTCAACTTGCGAGCGCACCTCAAAGACCGGCTGCAAAGTCTCTGCCACCGGCGGGGTCATTGGCACCTCAGGCTGCTTCGTTTGTTCATGGCCAAGAACTTCCTGCTGCCATATACGCTTCATGCGGGCGTCGAAGTCTGCTTTGGTACGCTCAAGTACCGAGAGCCGCTCCTTGGACGCTCGAGATACTTCACGTTCTGTATCCCTCTCGGAGACAAGCTCCTTGATTTTGGCATCCCGCTCCTTGAGATGATCTTCCATCTGCTCGGCCACGATCCGCTTCCCGCGGTATTTCCCAAAAATATACCCGGCTAGACCGCCGGCTGTCACGCCTCTGCTCACTCCGTGTTTGTGCGCTCTGTACTCACGACGCCGAGCCTCTTTCTCAGTAATAATCGGCTCAGCAGGATTTTTCTCCGGACGCGACACATGCTCGTGATACCCAGGGTGCAGTGCATGGCTTGGGATAGCGGGAGCGCCGCCAGATGCCTCTGGCCGGACTGGGTCAAACGGAGTTATTTCCGGCCATCCTGCCATCGCCGGGCCGGCACCTTCGGGACGGCGAAGCACCTCTGGAGGGAATTCAAAAAACAGCGGGGGCGCAACCCGTGGCGGCTCGGGGATTTCTTCGACCGGAAGTGCGTCTGATTCGTGCAACGGCTCAGATTCCTCGGCACGCTCTGGTGTTGCCGTGTCAGTTTCAGTACTCATGTCCTCAGGCTTCGGCTCAGCGGCATCAACCCCTCGAGAATTACCTGGCTCTGTCTTTGCCCTGGTTTCGTCTGAGTGGTCAATAACAAGCTCGCCCGCGTACTCCGCTACCTTTGGCAATTCGAGCTCTTGTACTGGTTCAGTTTCTTTAGGCTTAGCCTGTGTTTCTGATGCATCTTTAGATTTTTCAAATAAACGAGCTGGTTTCTCCTTGGCTCCTGCCGCAGGCTGTTCTTTGCTCTGCCCAAAAACCACTGCTTTTGGTACTTTTGTTACCTTTTTGCGGGATTTTTTGGACGCCTTTGACTCACCAGTCTTATCTGGTGACTTATCTTGTTCTGAATTTTCACCGTACAGAAACTCCATCGGGCTGCCTTTAACCCGGCTATTATATCATCTTTACGTTATAAACTCAATGTCTATATCTGTTCTACCCATATTTTTTGTCTAGGAGGCATCTTTAAGGATGACCTCGGTTGGGCAGGTCTGCATGCGAGACAGCTCATGATAGAGCGAAAGGATTCTTATCTAACCCGCAAGTGCAAAATAGGCAGCAGCACCGAGCACAGCAACAATCAACACCACGAGTACAATAAGCAGCACTGGACTCTTCTTTTTGACTGGATCCGGCGTAGTAGCTACGGCTGGCGCATCGGCTGGAGCTGCAACGGGCATATCTGTAACTGGCTCATCCACGGCGGGAGCTACAGCTGGCTCAGTGACAACCTGTTCAACCTCAGGGGAACTGACAGAAGAAACATCAGGAGAAGCCGGCGGCGCATCGGCTGGAGCCGGACTGGCTGCTACCTCTGCCTCGGGCGTTGTTGTTGGCGCTTCTGGGTTTTCATTTGGATTCATACAATAGACCTTTGCTTACTTGGTATCTTGATTATCATTGTACAGCATAAGCACATTACCCGACAGTTTTACAAGTTTTTCACGCATCAGCGCGTCAAGGACAGTATCAAAACGCGGGTCCAAAAGCTGCTTTTGCAAAGCGCGCTTTGATGTAGGCCCCATTGCTAAAGCGCGGATGACCCTTCCTCTGACCTGTCTGTTT
Source organism: uncultured Candidatus Saccharibacteria bacterium (assembly GCA_964642275.1). GTDB lineage: Bacteria > Patescibacteriota > Saccharimonadia > Saccharimonadales > JACDBH01 > CAZXOA01. The sequence goes on from CAZXOA010000008.1 coordinate 35,407, forward strand.
GAACCCTCGAACCGTGACTGCTTAGCATGGCTGCTGCTCCGCCTGCCTGCATTACCGGCGCTCGCCTTCAGATATGTGCCGTAGTCCATCAGCGCCCAGTACCACTGCCGGGGATGCGAACGAGCAAAAGCCACGGTATTCACTCGCCCAAGTACCGACAAAACTTCTACGTCCGTCACGGCCTGCCTGTCTGCGAAGAAGTGGTGGATAATCACCGTTCGTATATTTGTTTCGACAAACAACAGTGGCTCATCATAGCTATACACCAGCACCGCCGCGGCCGTGTTCGGCCCGATCCCCTTGCGGGCCACCAGATCTTCGTATGTCCAAGGCCCGTCCTTGGGAGCAAGGACTTTGGCAGCCTCGTGCAGGTATTTTGCCCGCCGGTTATACCCCAACCCCACCCACAGCTTGAGTACCTCTGATAACGGCGCCCCGGCCAGCTCGTGCACGCCCGGAAAAGCCTGCAAAAATTCCTGATACTTTGGTATCACCCTCGCAACCTGCGTCTGCTGCAGCATGATTTCACTGACCATGATTTTGTACGGATCAAAGGCCCCGTCCTCAGGCTGCCGCCACGGCATATCATGGCGTCCGTGCGCATCGTAGTAAGCTACTACCTCGCCTACAATCATCCTATCTGTTGCCATCTGGTATACTATACCGTAACTATCATGCTCATTCGTCTTATTCGTCTCGCAAAACGCCTGTTTGTGCTGGGTCTCGGCCTCGTCATCGTATACCTTGCTGTCTGGAAGTTTTTTCCGTTCTTTGACAACCGTATCCCGTTGGCCTTTGCCCTGTTTGCAACCTATATCTTTACCGCTTATTTTTTTATCCCGTTTGTCATTCGTCTCATTCGTATTTTTGTGCGGCCAAAACACATCCCGCTCTACTGCGTCACCCCTGATGGTTTTGCCAGTGATCCAATAAACATCGGCATCATCGGGTCAAAGCGCCAGATAGAAAAAGCCATGCAAAAGGCTGGCTGGCACAAAGCCGACCGCAAGACTATCGCGTCGTCGATCAAGCTCATTACCCATTTTTTACGCAAAAAAAGCTACCCCACCGCCCCGTTTAGCACCCTCTATCTTTTTGGCCGCCGCCAGGATATAGGGTTTCAAAAGCAAATCGACGGTAGCTCGTCGCTGCGCCACCACGTACGGTTTTGGGCCTGCCATCTTGACGGGCCGGAATCATTCCATGAGGATGTCCATTTTTGGCAGCGGTTTCACCGCCCAAGCACCGACAACAAATCCCGGCAGCTCTGGATAGGCGCAGCGTCAAAAGATACGGGCGTGATGCCAATCCGCTGGAACGGACAGCTCACCCATATGATTGACCCGGACACTAACGCCGAGCGCGACCTGATAGTCCATGATCTGCGGATGAGCCACTCTGTTGCCAAAACCCTTACCGAAAAGGTTCACGAGGGCCTCAGCATCCCCAACCGCGTCCTTGGCGGCATTTTGCACACCGATGGCAAGATCCGGATTTGCATACTCAAAGACTAATCCCATGTTCTTTCTCTGGCCAAAGAACCAAAGGCCCTCTTCTTGAAACCAAGAAGCAAGTTGTTCCATTTTTGACTCGACAAAAACGGAACCCAAAAACCGACACGGCGGTTCATAAAAACAAGACTACAAACCAGCTGTCCATTCAAGTTGTTCCTGTGGAACTCATGCTACCGCATTTCAAACAGTCCTCGGAACAAGAAATTACCCGAACGGACAGCCGCTTCGTAATCTGTTTTCTGAAAGCCGGGTAGACAAGCAGAAACCCCGGCCAAGGCCGGGGTGATTTACAAAATTCGAGCCCATACCGAGCAAGCCCCCGTAGTAGACTTTCGAGTTGCCTGCCTGAAGGGCAGGCCCAGTCCGCCAAAGGCGGAGTCTCGAAAGCTCACTACGGGGCAAGGGATGAAGTTCACATTCAGCTGATAAACAGAGGTAGAGAAAGAATTTTTGGCCCATAGGGGCAATGCGTTAAGTCAAATTATAGCAAGAAGCTTGTGGTTTGTCAATGTCTTCAGAAATAAAACCATCTTGTCAAACCGCTCGCGTCGGTGACGTCGGTGATTTTGCGGGGTTCGCCGCCCTCGAGATTCAAAACATAGTCGGCCGTCTCGCGGCCGTCTGCCACGCGGTAGATAATATAGTTTTCACTTAGCCAATAGACCGGCAGCTTCAGCCCGCCGCGTTCGACAAGTACGGTTTCCTGCCGATTGGAACGCTCGTAACTGAGGAGCACGCCCTTGCCATCCCGGCGGTCTGACCAGAGGCTAAACTTTTTGTCCGGGCTGTCAGCATAGACGCGGCCTTCGCGCACGCTTGGTGCCTGCCCGATTGTGGCCAGCGGCGAACCGAGCGTATAGGTGTACCACTCATTATTTGCGTTGATAGACAGTTTTTCGTACTCTGTTCTCATCAGCGCATAGGCTTCTTTATCCAGTATCTTTTGCTGCGTGCTGCCGTCTGCGCTGGCGGCATACACGGCCGGGTCTGCCTCGTTAAAGATGTTTGACGGTGCATAATATACCTTGCCGTCTGCAAGCAGTACATCGTTGAATGAGTTTGCACTGGCAAGTTCTTTGGTGTCTGCGTAATCATCATTATTGAAACTCATGAGCCGGTGGCGTTTTGGATCCGTGCCGCTGGCACCGGCAGCAATCTTGGCATATACCAGCCGATTGTCCGACCACCCGATAATTTGTATCTGCTCTGATTGGTCGATCTTCATGATGTCGTTTGCATCGATATCTACCACATAAATGGTACTCAGAAGATAGCCGCTGGCGTTGCGGGTGTTCTCACGCGTGGCAACGTAGGCAAAGATGTTCTCACTTGGGTGCGGTACGATTGCAACATCGTCACGCTCCGTTCCGGTGCCGCTGACAACACGCTTTTCGTTCTTGCCGTCGACATCTATGGCGTAGACATCGTACGTACCCGAACGCTTGGTGACAAAGACGTGCTTCTTTGCCGGTACGAGCCCGACATCCTGTGCCTCCCGGTTGTTGACGGTAATATGCACTGTTTCGTCGCGGTAGCCATCGGCCGATATCTGGATATTGAGCTGGGCGCTGTCCTCTTGGTTGGCGGTATCGAGCGTGAGGACAATCTTGCCGTCTGCATCAGAGCTGGCGTTGCCATCGCCCGACGCGGCTTCGACGCGTTCAATCGGCTTGCCGCTCAAAAAATCGCGGGCATACAACGTGTACTGCGTACCGACCGCAATTACTTTGTGTTCGCCCTGCTTGTTGCTGCCCCAGCCAATTGTCACAGGCCGCGAGATGGGCGAGAATGCGCGTTTTTCTATAATCAGATTAGTTTTGCCGAGCTTGACCTTCTCGAGCCGAGCAAAGCCGTCACTATCTGTTTTTGCATCGGCGTTGGCCGCCCGCACCGTTACGTTCTTGAGCGGCTGGAGCGTGCCGCTATCAAGAACTGTGACTTCGAGTGAAGCGCGGACCTGAGCAGTATTGAGGATAAAATAACGAGTCGTCGGAACGGCTGCCAGCACCAGTGCCAGCACAAAGGCACCGCCAAAAATACCCCAGCGAGCCAACGGATTTGCCCACATGCGCCTCAGGAATGCGCCAATGGGGCTCTCGGCCTTCTTGGGCTCGATTGGTTCGCGCTCTCTATCGCGGGCTTCGTCTTCTGCGTCGAGCACTCTGTCGGCATCGGCGGCGATAATCTCATCAACAGCCTTGTCAATCACAGGGTCATCTGCCAGCTCTTTGGCCGGATCAACTGGAGGCTCTGCATCGGTCACTGCAACGGGCTCGGCAACTACCTCTTCGGTATTGTCAGCCTCATCATCCTGTTGCAAGTCTGCCGCAAGCGCATCAGGAATAGCCTCGACCGTATCATCAAGGATAATCTTGTCTTCTTTTGGAAGCTGGCCGGCATCGTCCGATATTTCTGGAGCGCTGTTTGATTGACTCATGACCACTTAAGCATAACAGAAATACACCCGTTATTTTATAGTCAAACCGGGCTGCGTGCTAACGGCGCTTTTTGGCTGGCTTCTTTTTCTTATTCTGGGCAGCGCCCGGCTTCTTTTTGGCGGCTTTCTTCGGCGTCGATTTGCGTGAAGCAGCACTTACGGTGGCGGAACGCGTGCTTGTCTTTTCTTCTTCGATTGCTTCTTTGATAAGCCTCACCAGCACAAATAGCGCTATAGCCGCCATAATACCCACGGTAATAACCCAGCCTATCGGCCAGCCGGTATCTGCAGCTTGTACGCCAGAGCTTGCAAGGGGTTCGCCAGTTTCCTGGACGCTTAGATTCTCGACCTCGTTACGCAGTGTGTCGCTCGGGGCAGTTGTCTGAAAGTCTGCCGCATTGCTAGCGCCGTCTGCAGGCACGGCCGTCTGCGGATTAGCGGTATTTGGTTGTGAGTTGTTTGATGTATTATCCACTGTTATTTTCCTGATTTAGTACTTCGTACCTATCTTACCATAAGCAATACCCATGTGCGCCACGGAAGCGCTACAATATGAGAATAATGCCACCATATCAGCACCAGCTACGCCTCGCGGCCAATCATCTTCGTGCCGACCACACCCTTGCACCGCTTATAGACATGTTTGGCGAGTGTACTATCTCGCCTCATAGGGATTACTACCGGGAGCTCGTGGAGAGCATTGTAGGCCAGCAGCTCAGCGTCAAGGCAGCAGCCAGTATCAACCGGCGGTTTGTCGAGCTGTTTGGAGGGCGGTTCCCGGCACCAGATCATATACTGGGTAAAACTATTGAGGAATTAAGAGGCTCCGGACTCTCTGGTGCAAAGGCACGCTACGTGCAGGATCTCGCAGAACATGTGCTGGACGGGAAGCTCGAGTTTGAAGCCTTTGATGCAATGAGCAATCAGGACATTATTCACGAGCTCACCGCTGTCAAAGGCATCGGCGAATGGACAGCGCACATGTTCCTGATGTTCTGCATGGGCAGGTTGGACATACTGCCCACAGGTGACCTTGGCATCAAAAACGGCGTACGGATATTGTACGGGTTCGACCACCTGCCCTCCCCCGACGAAATCCGTGAAATCGCGCAGACGAACAGCTGGCACCCGTACGAATCCGTCGCCAGCTGGTACATCTGGCAATCACTCGACAACGCACCGAAGCTTTAGCGCAAAGCTTCGATAGCGGCCTGTACTTCTTTGGCAATAAAGGCATGTCCGGCAGCATTGGGATGCAAACCGTCGGCCGCCAGCAGCTCGGTTTCGGCCGCGGCGGCTAAAAATGCGTCATGGATCGGCACAAACGCAACCTCTTTGCGTATGGCGGACTGCTTGATAATGTCCTCGAACAGGTTTATACGGTTGTTATGAAACGATTCCGCACCGGCAGCGTTGACAACGGCCTCGTCAACAGAGCTTAAGCCAACACATATGACTCGCGGGCACAGCGACAATGCTGTATCTATAAGTTCTTCATAGGTCTTCTGAAAGGCATACTCTTCAACGACAGGAAGATTTTCAACAAGCTTGGTGTCGTTCATGCCAATGGCCAGCACGATGCACTCCTCCTGCTCGAACAGGCGCCGCGCCTCTACCTCGTCTTCTATCCTGTCTAGCACGCCTGCTGCCGTATCTCCGGCAATACCAAGCGGAAAAATACTCAGCCACTCCTTGTCCGGTTCTGCTGCTTTTTCCTGAAAATATCCCACCGCTAAACGGTTGACCCAACCGCCGGACTGAGTATCAAAGTAACCTTGCGTGATACTATCACCAAAAATATATACTCTCATTGCTCACACTATATCAAAAGATTGTTACACTGTAGCTATGAAAAGTTTATCCCTTGAAGAAATTTCAAACATGGTCATGGAGCAGGCACGAATAAAGGGCTTTGGGGTTGATCTTCAGGATGTAAACATACCTGAGAAGTTTGCTCTTATACACACTGAGGTATCCGAAGCCTTTGAAGCATATCGCAAGAAGGATACAGATGGCGAACATGGGACAGCAATAGAGCTTGGCGACGCGCTCCAACGTATCTTGCACCTTGCAAGGTTGCTAGATATTGATATTGAAAAGGCGGTTTTGCGCAAATTAAGTAACAATAAAGATCGTATCTGGGACTGGGAAAATCTTAATGAGAAAGGCCCGGGCAAAAAAATATAGAACGTACACCTCACGTGACGAGATATTCGAAACTACCAACAAATTCTTACTCTAGGACTCTAGGTCAACAAACTTGATTTTGAGATCCTTGAGTAGCTGCTCATCGGGTGCGGAAGGGCTGCTGGTCATGACATCAACACCGCTGCCGTTCTTTGGGAAAGCTACAATTTCGCGGATATTATCTTCGCTCATTAGCTCCATAAACATTCTGTCCAGACCGAAGGCACAACCCGCATGCGGTGGCGCACCATACTTGAAGGCATTTAGCATAGCACCAAATTTTTCTTCTACGTACGACTTATCATAGCCAAGCACGCCAAAGACTTCATACAGCACCTCTGGATTATGGTTGCGAACACCGCCAGAGCAAATCTCGTAACCGTTCATCACCATATCGTACTGGTCGGCCAGAATGCTCAGCTTGTCCTCTGCCTTCAGTGCCTCAAGACCACCTTTTGGCATGCTGAACGGATTGTGGCCAAAATCAAGCTTATTAGCCTTGTCATCCCACTCATAAAATGGAAAATCTACAATCCAGGCCAGCGCCACAACATGTGGATCTTTGAGTTCAAAATGATCAGCAAACTTTATACGAAGCGCACCGAGTACTTTGTTGACCTTACTTCTTGTATCAGCACCAAAGAAGATGCCGTCACCATCCTCTGCACCAGTTTTCTCACGAATCACACGTTGCTCTTCTTCACTCAAGAATTTGGTAATTGGCGAGTTAAACTGCCCGTTCTCAACCATAATATAGGCTAAACCGCCGGCGCCTTCTTGCTTAGCGACCTCAGTGAATGAATCAATCTGTGAGCGACTCAAGCTCGCGGCGCCTTTGACTGTAATCGCCTTCACGCACTCAGCATTCTTGAATACGCCAAACTCGGTGTTGCGTGTCTCGTCTGTCAAATCAATCAGCTCCATGCCGTAACGCAGGTCGGGTTTGTCAGAGCCAAAACGCTCCATAGCCTCTATGTACGGAATGCGCGGGATCTCTTCGGTAAACAACTGTTTGCCGACAAAATCTGTCACCAGTTCTTTGACAAGTGGCTCCATGGTTGCCCGGACTTCTTCGCCGTCTTCGACAAAACTCATCTCAAGATCAAGCTGATAGAATTCACCATACAGACGGTCGGCCCTTGGATCTTCATCGCGGAAACAAGCCGCAATCTGGTAATAGCGGTGTACGCCGCCGACCATGAGCAGCTGCTTGAACTGTTGCGGAGCCTGCGGCAATGCATACACCTTGCCCGGATGGACACGTGACGGAATCAAAAAGTCGCGCGCACCTTCGGGGCTGCTGTTGGCCAAAATTGGCGTAGAGATTTCTGTGAACTGGTGCTGGTTCATGTAGGAACGCATACGAGCATACAGCTCATCGCGCTTGCTCAGCATGTACTGCATCTTTGGCCGGCGTAGATCAAGATAGCGGTAGCGCAGACGGTTGTCCTCGGATATGTTCTGATTTGTGTTGACCTGGATGGGGAGCGGTTCACTCCGATTGAGGATGATGGCGGATTCTACTACCAGCTCAACTGATCCTGTCTCGAGATTTGGATTACGCAAGCCCTCCTCGCGCTCGACCAGCCGGCCAGTAGCGCTCAGTACAAATTCGTCGCGCAGGCCTTCTGCCAGCGTAAAAGCTCCGGCTCTGTCCGGGTGAAAAGTCAGCTGCAGCACACCCCTGTGGTCGCGCAGATCAATAAAAACCACACCGCCGTGGTCACGCCGGGCGTTGACCCAGCCCTTGACAGTAATTTCCTGTCCTATTTTTGTAAGTGCGTCGATAGTAAAAACGCGTTCCATGTTGTTCCTTCAAGAATTAAGATTGATTGGTTTCTTCTGGCTATTTCAGGGTCAAACAAACTTAGGCCGCCAAGCCTAGCTGCGGACCCAAAAATCATTATCGTTATTGAACCAACACATTACAGAGGTCATTCTACCATCTTTACCTGTTTTCGTACAACTTTGGCGCGGGCTTCGGCAACTTCGCGCATGCTGTCGTAACGATCAAACTCATCAATAATCGGTTTGCCCAGAACCTGTTCGACAATATCTTCGATAGTAATAAGGCCCGTGATTTCAGCAAAAGGATTCACTACCAAAAACAGATGCTGCTTGGTGCGGATGAAGGCCTGCAGCACATGGTCGAGCTCACGGTCTTCGTTGACGTACTGCATGGGCCCGCGCATTATCTCTGCAACGCGCATATGGCCTTTAACATCGATGAGATCTTTGAGGTACAAAATACCCGTTGCACTCTCGCCGTCAACAGCCAGCACCGGAAAGCGCGAATGACCGCTTTGATGAAGCTCATCGAGCAGGATAGGACTCAACACATCATCATCGCGCACTGCTTTTATAACGCTTCGCGGCGTCATGATGTCTCGAACTGTTTTTTCGCCGAATGTTAACGCATGCTTTACAATACGCACCTCGTCAGCGGACAAATCAGTATCTGCCACCTGTACCGAGCTAATCATATGGCTCAACTCCGCGCGCGTCAGCGTCACAGGAGCTTCTTCCAGAAAACGGTCAAACACACGCCCAAGCGGATTTGTTATAAATTTGAGTACCTGCGACAAGCCCAGCAGCGGTCCTGCCAAAAACGCCAGCAGCCAAGTACCGACGGGCATGAGATACAGCTCGCTCAACACAATAAAAACGACAAACAATATAGCAGCACCGACCAGCCAAGCCAGCACACCCCACATGGCAACTGACAGAAGCACCAGCGTACCGCTGATAAAGAGCGACCTAAAAAGCTCGATTGTCAGCAGCGCTGCCGAGCCGCGCGCCTTCAGCGGATAGAGCTTCTTCGAGGTGGCATCGCCCTTGCGCGCCCAGTACCGCAGATGAGACACCGACAAACTCCGAAGGCTCAGCGACATCGCGGTCAAAAGCACTGAAAGTATCAGTCCGATAATAAGAGCCAGTATCATACGCCTATTGTAGCACCACCCTCGGCCACTATGACAACAAGGGCACATATGCGTTATACTACTGCTAGAAAATAAGTGAGGGAGTTCTATGAATAAGCGTGCGCTACTGTTCGTTGCCGGAGCAATCTTAGCTGTCGGGGCATTTTTGTACCTGACCCAGCCTGCAGAGGATACGGAAACCAAGGGCGAAGTGTCAAATCACACCGCAGGCACGGGAGATGTACTATTGACCGAGTTCGGTGATTTTCAATGCCCGGGCTGTGCTGCCTACTTTCCGGTTCTAAAACAGGTCAAAGAAAAATACGGCGATCAAATTACCTTCCAGTTCCGTCATTTCCCGCTCGAGAGCATCCACAAAAACGCCCGGGCAGCAGCCCGGGCAGCAGAAGCAGCCGGCAAGCAGAGCAAGTTCTGGGAAATGCACGACATGCTGTTTGAAAACCAGACTGCATGGCAAGGCGCCTCAGACCCAGTCAGCGTGTTCGAAGGCTATGCACGCACCATCGGCATCGAGGATATTGATCGGTTCACCGAAGACCTCAAGAGTTCGACCGTAAATGCAATCATCAATGCCGACCTTGCAGAGGGCAGAGACAAAGGCGTCAGCGCCACTCCAACCTTTATGCTCAACGGAGAAATTCTCGACCCCAGCCCCGTCAACTCGGTTGACGCGTTCAGTGCCCTCATCGACCAAGCCCTGCAATCGGGCCAAAATGAAGACAGCGACTCCTAAAGGAATAAGCGAATAATCTCCGAGGGGATCTCTCCTAAAATAAAATCCGCCTTCGTCAAAACTCTCCCGCTAAGGGCAGGGTCGTAACGGGGGCGGATTTTAGTAATGGAGAAATTGCTGCCACGGCGCACGTTTGATACGTACAGACACCGTCTCTGGTTTGCTCCTCACGATTTTTACCTTGATAGGCATGTTGGTGTAGACCTCTTCTGAACTCATAAGAAAACATCCGCTTTTTAGTGGTGTTTCTCGCAAGTTCTTGATTTTAAGATTTTTATTTTCCAACTCTGCAGCTCGCACCTGCTCTTGGATACCTCTAACTATACTAGATGCTTATGCCTATGGTCAAGCACTTTTTAATCATACTTGCTGCATCAGTGCATCAGGTCCCGACCCTGATGCAGATCTGTTTGCACAGGTTTTACTTCTGCAAAGCAGCAGGCATTGACAAGCATAAGCTTTTTTGATATACTTGCAATAACTCTTTGCTCGGTATGGGCAAAAATCTCTCGTCTAACCCTGTTGCACAGGCTACGCGCTTGGGTGCAACTTGAAGTGAAAGCCGAGCACAAGGGGTCCCCGCGGAACCTGTTGCGTGAGGTAAAGCTGCGGAACGGAAGCGTACTTTTCAGTACGGTGAGTACCGGAGCCGGCAGTATCCTCTCAGAAAGGCCGGAGCAAGTCCGGCTTGCCCCGAAAGGTCACGAGCTCAGGCTTTCGCCCACGGTGTGCCAAACGTGTAGGCTTTGGTGTTACTTCTTTTTCTTCTGGTCGGTGCTGCCCGAAAACGGGTTGAGCAGATTCACTGCTTGGGTTACCACCTGTTCGCCCGGAATTCTGCGCCGCTTGGTGAGTGTGGCTTGGAGCTTTTGGTGGAACTTGAGAAGTACGACGTTATCATCATCTGCTTTTTGGATACGGCTGAACTCGCTGGCAAGCTCCGCCAGCTCGGCGTCGCTGAGATCTTCTATATCTATGAAAGAATCGCGGGCTTTTGTGGCGCGCAACAGTTCGTCTAACTTGAGCTGCATGGCCTTGGCATCGCGGTTCTGAGTGTTCTGAATCAAGAACACCATCAAGAACGTCACGATGGTCGTGCCGGTGTTAATGACCAGCTGCCAGGTATCGGAATAATTGAATGTTGAGCCGCTGCCGGCCCAGATGAGCACCACGAGTACTGCCAGACAAAACACCCAGGCGCTGCCAGCGACCGTAGAGACGGTACTCGCAACCCGGCGGAATCGTTCTTTCATACGTTTTGACCTCTTTACGTTTTAGCTTATGCTTATACTATAGTGGAAGAGCAAAATATAAGTCTTGCCGCATTTTTGGGTGACGGGTCATGCGCCCGCAGCACCCTATACCGTATAAGCATAGCAGAATACAGGAGAAACCAGGACTAATGTACCAGATGTTCCAGGAACTGACGCTCGTAATCGTTGTCGCAGTCGCGGTGAGTCTAGTCATGCGTGCGCTCAAACAGCCGCTTATGATCGGCCACATTCTGACCGGTATCTTAGTGGGGCCCGCGATTTTGGATATTATCCACAGCGTAGAGACTATCGAAATCTTCGCTGAGTTCGGTATAGCCCTACTGCTGTTTATCATCGGGCTCGGTCTGAACCTGCACATCGTGAAAGATATCGGCAAGGTGGCGCTGCTGGCAAGCCTTGCCCAAGTGGTTTTTGTGGGCGGCGCTGCTTATGCGGCGGCCATTATCATCGGCTACACGCCGACAGTCGCCATGTATATTGCGCTGGCGCTGTCTCTGAGCAGCACCATTATTGTGCTCAAGCTCCTGTCGGACAAAAAAGAAACCGGCAGGCTGTATGCCAAGGTGGCGGTGGGCTTTTTGATCGTCCAGGACTTCTTGGTGACCATAGCCGTTTTGTTCGTATCGTCAAGCCACGGCGGGTCAATCACGCTGGCTGATTTTATGCCTCTGGCCATAAAGGGCGGACTGCTGCTCGGCAGCCTGATCGTGTTCCGGTATCTCATGCTGCCGCATCTGACAAGCATCATCAGCAGCAGCCAGGAATTCTTATTCCTGTTTTCAATTGCCCTGGCGCTCGGTGTTGCAACACTGTCGAAATCGGCTGGTTTCTCGCTTGAGATCGGCGCGCTGCTAGCCGGTATGACACTGGCTTCTATGCCCTACGCAACCGAAGTGGCCTCCCGCCTAAAGCCGCTGCGCGATTTCTTCATCGTCCTGCACTTTGTCATGCTGGGTACGCTTGTCAACCTGGCGGTGGTCGCGGATGCGCCCGGCCGGACCATCTTGTTTTCGCTGATCGTCCTTATTGTCAACCCCATCTCGGTACTTATCATTATGGGGCTGATGGGCTACACCAAAAAGACCAGTTTCAAGGCCGGTATCGCCATGACCCAAGTCGGCGAATTTTCGCTTATTTTGTTGGCGGTGGCGATGCACCGCGGCTATATTGGTGCTGACGTCGTTTCGCTTATTACCTTTGTCGCCTTGCTCACTATTGGAGTCTCGACCTACATGATTATGTACTCCGACCAGCTCTATTCTTTCTTTGAGAAATACCTCCGCATGTTTGAGAGGCGCAAGGCCAAAGATGAGTCGGAGCGGCGCAAGCGCTACGATATGGTGCTGTTCGGCTATTCGCGCGGCGGACATGAATTTTTGCCGGTATTTCGATCTATCAGCAAGAAGTTTATTGTTGTCGACTATGATCCGTCCGTCGTTGATTTCTTAGAGCAAAAAGATATCGAATACATGTACGGCGATGCCACTGATCCCGATCTGCTGGACGAGCTCAACCTCAAGCACAGCAAGCTTATTGTCAGCACCATTACCGACCTTGGAACCAACAAGCATATCGCCAGCTGGCTTGACATTAATAATCCGTACGCCGTGTTTGTAGCTACTGCCGACAGTGCCCAAGAGGCAGCCGAGCTCTACGAAAAGGGCGCTGCCTATGTCATACTGCCGCACTACATCGGCTCAGAAAAAATCGGTGCATTTATCAAGAAGAGTGATCTTAAAAAATCTGCTTTCAAAGATTACCGCGAAAAACATCTGCAGTACCTGCAGTCTCACAGCGAATTGTTTGCCGCTACCCCATCTATCGAAGCTTGAGGACCTTCGCGCTCAGCACATCCCGGGCGAAAAGCTGTGCTTCGCACTCACCGTATGTTTAATACGCCTCGCTTACGATGCTCGCTTTTCATCCCGGGCTGCACTCAAGCGTGTAAGGTCCTGGTAGAGCCAGTGTTTTTTGACGTATGGGCGGAGACTTGTCAGTAGTTCTTTGGGAATTTTATCTCTACCCACTGCCAGCCGGATGGCACTAGATGACACGATTGGTAGGTATCCTTTTATTATTAAACCATTCGGTTGAATGTCTTTTAGACTATCCGTATATTTGTCTGGATCCGCACCTGCTCGTATCCCGACAAGTAATGTGACCTCTTGTAGATACCGCGCGAAGCCTGGCCACTGCCCTGCTGCGTCGGACGAACTCAGCATCTCGAGCACGTCAGACCCCACAATCTGATAAAACCTGGTATCGGGCAGCATGCGCCGCAGCCGAGGCAAAGTCCTGCTGACGCTAAACTGTTTGTCAGGCAATTCCAGGACTTCGAACTTATCATAGGGTTTAAGCGCCAGGTTGAGCATCGCCACCCGGTGCGCATAGTGCGTCACGCCCTCTTTGCGCCGTGGACTGCGTTCAGGCAAGAAATATACTTTATCCAGCTTGGCAGCCTTCAAAGATTCCAGCGCCAGCGCAATATGCCCTGCATGCACGGGATCAAACGTCCCAGAAAAAATCCCGATCTTCCTAGCCAAAGAGTAGCTCCACTGCCGCTATTAGTACTAATATTATGAGCATCCGCTTCACGAACTCATCACCCCTCTTGACCGCAATCCTCGAACCCAGATAACTGCCAATTAGACACGTAATGATACCGATTATTGCCACTTTCCAAACTATCAGGCCGCTGCTCAAAATTCCCAGCACTATAACGGCGTTCAATAGCACCTGCGAATAGCGTTTGGTAACATTCGCGTCCAGCGGGCTGAGTCCTAAAAGTGTGATAAGCGCAATATTGACCAGTGCGCCCAAGCCGCCGCTGAAGACAGCTTGCAGCGCCAGGGCAAAGACAAGTGCTGCGAAACCAGCTGCTTTCATCACTCTGCCAGGCTCGCCCCGCTGTAGACCTGGCTTGTGCAAAAGCAGTACGGGAACCATGAGCAGCAGGATAGCGCCAAGCAACCTTCTATACAGATCACTATCGAGATTGGTAATGACGGCCGGCGCGGCCAGACCAATAGCAAATGCCAGAGCCATCACGATATAGATGAGTTTTTTGTTCTTTACCTTGTGCGCCTTCAACCCCTGCAGGGAGCCAACCGACACAGCCAACCCGCTCAGCTTGCCAGTCGCAACTGCCTGTGCCGGACTGAGGCCCAGGAATATCAACAGCGGCGTCATGATGAAACCGCCGCCAGCACCGGCCATACCACTGGCTGCCGACATTACCAGGCTGATGGCGGCGTAAATCACCAGCTGGACGACGTTCAGATCCATATGCTACTCATTGAGCGCGGCGCCTTCGCAGCACTTGGTTTTGTAGTGGCACTGTGGGCATTCAAAGTGCCCGTGAACGGGGACAATCGGATAATATTCGCAGTTATCACAGAAAAACTCCGGCGACCGATTCTTGGTCACCTCTTCAAAGATGTTCTGCTCTTCGTCTGTCATTACTACAGTTTAGCGCGAAACAGTCACTTTGCATGCAGGGCAGCTGATTGTTTCTGGGGTCAAAATTGCATCGACCAGTTCTTTGCAGAACGGACAGGTCACGCACGGCATCAGGTTGGGATCATCAGCCGAAACCCGATCATGATCGATATCGCACAGGCCATCACAATTAGCTTTTTGATGTTCGTATTGTTCTTTGGTTAGCTTAGACATACTCGTCCTAACATTTTAAACTCACCCCACAGCCTGGCTGTTTGCAGTGAGTAAGAAAATCCTTAGAACTCCTTGCAACTGGCCTTTCGTTCCAATGACCTTTGGGACACTTGAACCTAAGTGGTCCAAACTTATCGCTACGTGTAGAGTTTGCCGTGCCTCCAAATGTATCTTGTTGCTCGGCGCCATATTCTGAATCTTTACCAAGCGTTAGTCCATCACTTCCACCTGCAGAAGCACAGCCACCGTATGAACGATTCGCAGCCATCCCGTTGGCTACATTGCCAGCCATGATGTGACCCATATTTTGCATAAAAGCAGCCTGTTCAAATACATGCGGACGTACACTTCTTGGCTGCACATCACCTATGAGAGACGGCTCTGCTTTAGCCGAAGAGAGGTAATGGGGAACCAGTTTACGCAGTTCCTCCACCAGCGCATATCGGACTTTTTCCTCCATAATACGAACATCAGCTTCGTACGTCTGACCGCCATTTGCGAGGCGCATTAATCCGTGTACATCAGCTGCTTTGTAGTGCGCTCCGTTTTGAAGCATCCGCTGTGCAAGCTCTTGGATGGCAGAGTCAGTGACACTTGTCTCCAATGATCGTGCAAGCGGTACAATATATGACTCAAAACACGCCCGTACCAGTCGCTCGTGGGTTGTAATCAATTCAGTAACAGAAAGTGCTTCACCACCTTGCCCAATCTCAGCTTGATGAGCTCTGATGATACCTTTGCCAAACTCTTCTGCATCTTCTCTGTCTACCCGCATACGAATGCCATGATTGATCCAGTGATTATCGGACTCATCCAGCGGAATGTGAGTGCCGTACCTTGCAAAAATATTTGCAAGTGCTTGCTTGCTGCTATTTTTTACCGAGTAAGCTCCAGCAAGCATTTCTGTCTCGCTCGCCCGGTAATACACCTGTACCACCGCCATACCCTCTCGATAGCCCTTTGCTTCCCAGTATGCGCGATTTCTAGCCAAAGCCTTTTTTGGATCCAAGCTTGTCACCACATACATCTCGCCTACTGCCAAGCCATCAACTATTTTCATAACCCTGACATCGCCCCTGTCCCGAACAGCATGAATTCTCATCTCAGGATCCGTCTGAGCAGCGTACTCGGACGCTTGTAGCCCATCCTCAACAAGCTCTACTACAGGCTGCCCGCTATCTGCTAAAGTGCGTCCGTCTCGATACCTATACGAGCGCATCGGATTAAATATGAGTCTTTCACCAAATGTAGCATCGGTTGCAAGATTCTCGCCAACAGCGGTCGTGAAGTCCTGAAAGCCCTCCTGAATATATCCATTCCCATAGTCGATCTCACAGCCACGCACAGCCACACGTCCCACACCCCTCATAGATGTGAGTGAATGTGCATGTTCTTCTTGATACACCCTGGCTGCTTCGGCCATAAAAAATACCCTCGTCTCACGAGCGAGGGTAACCGCATAATAACCTTACGAGTCGTTACTACGCTTGCTCCTGCTCGGGAGGCCCCAGTAGTAGAACAAGTTCACTACGGGGCTTACTTACTGCCAGATCGGACTTATCACCTTATAGATGAATTACCGTAGCGGCACTGTGGAGGAATCTCACCTCACTTCCGGCTTGTTTTTGTTAATAATAGTAGTGTACACGACTCATCACACGCTAGATATAGTGTCTTTTACTACATCAATACGCTACCGCTAGAGTACACACGCTATATATGGTGTTACAGTCACAGCATGTTCTATCTTCAGTACTTTCGTTCAATATGCTCAAACTGTCTTGCATTCATGTCCTCGATTTGCATATTCACGAGCTGTTGATGAGTGTCCGTTAGTATATCTGGAGTCGTTGTGTCGTCATCATATAGAAGATTCATATCTGCACTTACTCTACGCTCAAACTCAGGCTTTCCATTTCTCATGAGTTGACGTCCGAATATAACAACCGTACCTTTCTTGAGTGCGATTTTTTGTTCATGAGGTGAACTTGAATTTGCCATAGTATCTTCTTCAACTACAAAGTGGCCTTCGCTATCAATACTTGTCGCTGTGATCCTACGCTCATAAACAGCACCGGGTACACTTACATCGATTTGATAGCCACGTGAGTCCTTTCGCTTCACTGTAAACGCTTGTCTTCTTCCGAGAGCAAAATATACCCGCGAACCCTCAGGGATTGCTGTTGTATCAACACCCAGTCTCTCGAATGCCCTAGTAAAATCGGCCTGTGCTTCTTCTTTCTCTTTGGCCTCTACTTCGGCCTTGATTTGTTGTGTTCTCTCTTCGATAACTGCACGATCCACCTCGCCTAAGACAGCAGCCTTGAGTACCTCAAGCTCCGCGGAAGCCCAGTGTGTCTGACGATCTTTAGTCACTTGATTCCTATAATGTTGTATTTCCCGGCCTTCGGCAAGCCCTGGTCTGATACTTTGACGATACTCTCCCTCCGTACTCTCGACATCCTGACGAATCTCTGCCTTCACCTCGTCTTGTACTTCGGCATGCCACGAGCCTCTAAGCTCACGTTCTACCTGATCCCTGAACTGAACTGCGTCATCAGAGACACTATAGGCTTCTTTAGCCTGTTCCCTCAGTCTGGATTCGCTTTCTGGCTCCTGTAAACCCTTCCTGACTGAATCTTGATATTCAGCAATAACTTCATCGTAGATTCTCTGAGTCTCTTCACCCTCCACTTCAGCACGAATGCGATCAAATGTACCATCTGATTCCAAAGTCTCGCTTACAGAGGCCCGTACACTCAAACCC
This sequence comes from uncultured Candidatus Saccharibacteria bacterium, assembly GCA_964642275.1. Lineage (GTDB taxonomy): Bacteria > Patescibacteriota > Saccharimonadia > Saccharimonadales > JACDBH01 > CAZXOA01. Next base: position 52,933 of record CAZXOA010000008.1, read on the forward strand.
TGCCCTGCCACAAATGTAGCCGCATGTCGGCGCCTCATATCGGTAATCATTCTTGTTTTTAGGTCCTCTCGGAGTCTAGCCTCTTCTTCGCCGTAAACTGCTACCTCAGCAACTGAGGCAGCTTCGTCGCGCAACAAACCTCTACCTTCCAGCTCTTCTACTTTTGTCCTGACTGCACTTGCAACACCATTGACCACATTTATCAGGGCAATCTCGTCGCTGAGCTGCTCATTACGTTCCTGCGCTTCTGCAAGCGAAGCCTGTAGCTCCGCTATTTGCGCTGCTTTTCTACCAAACGCCATATATTTACTATTTATAACAAAATAGTGCGATATAATCAAGTAAGTACTATTACAATGCTAGAGCTTAGCGAACCGTGAAGCTTTTGAGGATGTTCTGGAATATTTTGTCATCCGGGCGGATGTTGTGGTCCTCCCAGTAGAAAAAGAAGCTGTGCGGCCTGCCGTCCGAACCAACTAACGTGGCGGCTATACCGCTCTCGAACATACCGGTGCCCACAGTCTGGTTTGCATTGATTGGGTCGCACATAAAGGTCACGTTTTCCCATTTAGCCTCAACCGGCGCATTGCCTTGGGCGCGCTGACGCGTACCGGCATCTTTGGCAAAATTCATACAGTTATCGGAGAGGTTTCCCAAGCGGAACCCCCTGCCATTCACATACAGCGGCTGCATACGCACAATCTTGTAAGAAGGCGGCATGGTATCAACATGCAGCCGCAGGAGACGGTCATCACCGCCCCGCTTTGTCGAGTGCCATTCATAAAAGTTTGAGACATGGTTTTGTACCCGGTTGGTTTGCTTCCAATCGACCGGTAATGCAAGAGTAAAGAGTGGTTCGTTGATAGTGATGGTATCTTCTTCGGCGCCTAACACCTCGGTTATGATGGGGACTGCGGTCTTCTCTTGGGAGTCAATATTGAGATCCCTGTGCAGGATCCAGGCAACACCAATCAGAGACACGCCGAGTAATGCGGCCGCCTGCACATACACCCGCGGGTTTTTCTGTCTCCTTGATCTCTTTCCGTGCTGGTACATAAAGCTTACGCCTTATTTTACCACCTATGGCGCAGAGGTGGACAACCTTTGTGCCAAGCTAGTCGAGCACGCCTGCAGCCAGCAAGACGAACAAAAGCAATCCAAAAGCAATCCGATAATACGCAAACGGCTTGAAGGTGTTGCGCGAAACATACCTGAGCAGCCACCCGACAACAGCTAGGGCAGTACAGAATGCTGCCAAGGTGCCGGCCAGCAGCGCGGGTGCGCCCCCGGCAATACTTGAGGTATCCTCTGTTAACAGCTTGTATACGCCGGCCAGCAGCAGCACCGGTATGCCTAAATAAAACGAAAAGGCTGTGGCTGTCACTCTATCGACTCCCAGCGTCAGTGCACCCATGATAGTCGCTCCAGACCGCGAGACACCGGGAATGAGCGCAAGCATCTGGTATGCACCAATTGCCAGAGCCTTCTTTGGCGACAGAGTCTGAAACTGCTCCTTATCTTTTGATGCAGGTACTCGTGCATATGTTTCGATCAGCCACATAATGACACCGCCAATCACAAGCGCGGCTGCCACCACCGTTGTGGCTGCAATTGCTTCAATCCTAGTATCAAATAGCAGCCCCGCTATACCGGCTGGCAGCGTAGCGGCAGTCCAGAGCAGCCAAAACCGGCTGACCGACGGATCACGCCGTACCAGACCTCGTACAAGCAGCCGGAGCTGGCGGCGGTAGAACCACATGACAGCAGCAATTGCACCCATCTGCACGACAACCATAAACATCTTGCTGGCATCGTAGAATCCAAGCGCATCCTGGGTAACAATCAGATGGCCGGTGCTGGATATAGGCAAAAATTCTGTCAATCCCTCAACGATACCTAAGATAATTGCCTGAAGTATTTCCATGTTCATTCATCAGTATAGCGGACAAGTGGATGAGCTATGAGCAATTGTGGCTTCATCGCCCATGGCTCATTGCTAATCGCCCATTGCTAATCGTCCTTGTGGATTCCGTACGGAACATGCCCTTTGTTGCCGCGTTTTTTCTTGAGCACAAGCAGCGTGATAGTTGCGGTGATAAGCAGCAGTAAACTGGCCCACCAGATAGGACGGCTTACGACCGTTTTGACGATACGCGTTACTGCCGCACTGAGACCCCGCTTTTCTGACACGGATTCGATATGGCCCTCCTCCTGCGGCTCCGGCCGAGTAGGAGCAATCTCTGGTACCGGGTCGGGCTCGACTGTTCCTTCGCCCTCTGGGATACTCGGTGCTGGTGCAGTAGGAACAAGACGTGTGCCGAACAGCCCAAACACCGAGAAGTTGCTGGTCTGGCACGACACGATGCGTGCCTGAGTATTGACCTGGCAGCCATCAAGCTGCTGCCACGACGAACCGTTGTGGCGGAAAATTGCCAGACTGTTCGTATCGAATCCGGCAATTTCATGCAGTGCATAGGTAATTGACACTGTCAGAGCGCCGTTAAAACTCGTAACCTGTGTATTTTCACCCCGTAGAGCCTTCAGATCATACACATGACTGCCAATAAGTATCCGCCCCTCTGGCTGCCCGATACCACCGAGCGCCGGTGCGGGAGACAATTGTTTGATCTGGAAACTTGTTTCTTCATCGATTGCACCGCCAGGCACCTGCAGGTTCAGCGCCGCTGTCCCGGTATTGAGGCTTGCCTGTCCGCCGTCTTCCGAAACAGGCTGCTGGCTCTGTGCCGTGATAGCAGCGTTGCCGCTGCAGGCGGTTGTCGTAAAGTTGTATGGCGGACTCACTGCCTCGTTATCGAGCTGATCGATACTGCGGATTCTAAACTGGTAAGCGCTACAGCCTGTCAGCCCCACGATTGGCACCGAGTGCGACGTAACCCGCGGCGCGGTATTGGTTTCTGGCGTGGTTTCGCTAAAAGTGCCGCCAAACCCATACTCTATCCGGGATGAAGCAATTTCGTCGGTTTGCCACGTCACCAGCACGCCTTGGCTGCCCGGCGTGGCAACCACCTGCGAAATGACCGGCGGATCACTGTCTATGTAGACAGACGACGTCACCCAAGCAGTTTTGTTGCTGAGCTCATCACCGGCACGGACACGGAAATGCCACACGCCAAAGCCCAGCTCGGTACCGTGTGTAAAGGTCGGCTCATCGGTCGTCAGATTAGTCACATTGGCTGAAAAATCGCTTGTGTCAGACCAAGCAATTTCGTACGTCGGATGAGCAATTCCAATACCTGCATCCGTGCTGGCGTCCCAGGTCCAGACCGGCAGAGGATTCTTGGTAGGCGTCGAAGTAGATAGATTGCCGGGGCTGGTTGGGGCAGTCGCATCAATAAAGACCGACCCATGCGCCGACCATGCCGACTCGTTGCCGGCATCGTCTACTGCACGCACGCGGAAATGCCAGGTACCATCCGGCAGCGGCACGGTATGCACAAACGATTCATCTGCAGCAGTACCGTCTTGCACCCCAGAAACAAAGTCGCTGTCCTGCGACCATTGCAGCTCGTACGGCTCATCACCAAAACCAAAGCCGTCATCACTGCTCGCGCTCCATGTCCAAGACGGTGTTGTGTCAGTTGTCGGAGTGCTGGCTGGCGTCGGCGTGCCAGGCGGTGATGGCGTATCCGTATCAATATACACTGTGCCTATACCAGAGTATCCTGACAGATTTCCTACGAGATCTACTGCACGCACGCGGAAATGCCAGTAGCCCTCGGCGAGAGCGCTGCCGTGTGTGTAATTGGCAGTATTCGAGTTTGCAGAACTAATGCCTGTCAAGAAGTCCGGATCCTGCGACCACTGTACCTGATAGGCTGGGTTGCCAAGCCCGACGCCGCTATCGGTGCTGGCGGCCCAAGTCCAAGTTGGCGCCGTATTGTTGGTTGACTGCGTGCCGGTTGATGGTGTGCCCGGTACTGTTGGCACCGAGCCGTCGACGATAACCGTACCGTGTGCCGACCAAACAGTTGTATTGCCCACCTTGTCCTCAGCCCTGACACGGAAATGCCAGGTGCCGTCGGTGAGATCTGCGGCGTGTGTAAAGTTAGCACCATTAGTAGTATCAGATGAAACACCGCTCGCAAAGGTTGCACTCTGCGACCACTGTACAGAGTACGCAGGATCCGCGAGATCTACGCCTGCATCGGTGCTGGCGTCCCATGTCCAGGTTGGTGTACGATCAGCGGTCGGTGTGTCCGTGCTTGGCGTACCGGGTATCGTAGGCGCGCTTGCATCAACAACAACGCTTCCAAGCGGTGAAAAATTCGACTGGTTTCCAAGTGCGTCAACCGCACGGACACGTATATGCCACGTACCGTCAGCCAACTCATCGGTATGGGTAAACTCTGCCGACGCTGCTTCGGCAGAATATACTCCGCTGCCGAAGCCGCTGTCTTGGGACCATTCTACGCTGTACGGCTCATCCGCGAGATCTACGCCTGCATCGGTGCTGGCGTCCCATGTCCAGGTTGGTGTACGATCAGCGGTCGGTGTGGTCGTTTCGGGTGCACCGGGGATAGTTGGCGCAGCTGTATCAACTCGCACCATACCGTTGCTTGAGTATAGAGACAGGAGTCCTGTGTTATCTTCTGCACGGACTCGGAAATACCATAGACCATCAGCCAATTCGTCGCTGTGGGTAAACTCGTTCGTATTGACGGTTTCACTCTGAGTACTGATCAAGAAGTCACTATCTTGCGACCACTCAATAAAGTAAGCCGGGTTCGCAAGATCGGCCGCTGATGTACTTTCCTCCCACGTCCACTTCGGAGTTTTATTGGTTGTCGGATGCGTCGTCTGCGGCTGGCCGGGCGTCGATGGTCCGGCCGTCGATACCAGAACCGTTCCATACGAGGCATAGACCGAGGCATTCAGCAGACTATCGAGAGCTCTCACCCGGAAGTGCCAAGTACCGTCAGCTAATTCCACCGTGTGCGTATAGCTGTTAGCGTGTACCTGATCAGAGAACACCCCTGACGTAAATGTCTGGTCAAGCGACCACTCGACATCGTAGGTGGGATTACGCAAACCAACACCGTTGTCCGTACTGGCTGTCCATGCCCATATCGGCTGGTTATTGTGTGTCGGTGTTGCCGTAGATGGCTCGCCGGGTATCGATGGTGGCGTGTCATCCACCTCCACACTGCCCACAGGCGAGTTGCCTGATTCGTTGCCTACTTTGTCCACTGCCCGAACCCGGAAATACCATACTCCATCAGCTAGAGATGTTGAGTGAGTGAAGTTATTGGTCGTCGAGGTTGCAGTCTGCATATCTACTGATAGATCACTGTCGGTAGACCATTCAATAATGTATCCTTCTGCCGCCAAGCCCGTGCCGGCTCCGTCAGTGCTCGCGCTCCACGTCCAGGTTGGCGTGTCGTTAACGGTGGGCGTCGGCGTTGCAGGAAGACCAGGGACTGATGGAGCGCTCGCATCAACCCACACTGTCCCCGTATCGCTGTATACAGAGATGTTCCCGACGTCATCAACAGCCCGAACCCGGAAGTGCCACGTACCGTCCGCTAGT
>CAZXOA010000009.1:0-54673 GCA_964642275.1 uncultured Candidatus Saccharibacteria bacterium
GCGCTCGTGGTGTAGAGGCCTAACATGCCTCCCTGTCACGGAGGAGATCGCCGGTTCGAATCCGGTCGAGCGCGCCAAATGAAAGTGCCCCACCTTGTGTGGGGTATTTTCATTGGGTGTTTGCATAGATTTGTACCACTCTTAAGGGTTCGTGCGCCAAATTATGAACCCCTCCCAATAACGGGCTTTTATATCTGGTTCGTTTGGTCTGACGAGAAACGAATCCGCTGGCTCAGATAACAGATACTAATTCGAAATAAATTGCCTTGGCGGCGATTCTTCGCGTACGTCTCTGACATATTCATTTATGTCTCTGAGCGTTACCTGCACATGTGCAGCGCGGGCTTTGCCGTTGTCGAGGCTCAGCAACTTGATGATTTCAAGGCTATACCCCGTATCTACGATTCCGGATATCTCGTCGGGCTTCAGCTTGAATATAGCGTCTGTTACCTTGGCAGAAATATCACGAGAAGACCTATCTATGGCAATCCCGTACTCGCCTCCCGATGGCTTTGTCGCTTCATCATCGGAGTATTTAGTAACCACCTCGGCAAAATCAACGCCCGCCCGAATCTCTGCCAAAGCCTCCTGAGCAGTACTGTGGGCCGCGGCATCGAGCTTGCTGGCTACTTTGCGGGCCAAAATCTGCTGCCGGAGCGAACGCTTGAAGTCATTGACCGACCAGCCCCAAAAATCACGCAGCACATCCTCGAACACTTGGTCGCTTGTTCCGAGCCGGCTCTGGTCTCTGACAATGGCAATTTCCCTGTCTACCTCTTGATTGGTCACGCTGACACCGTTGTTTCTGGCCAGTTTTTTGATGTAAGCATCGTTGATAACCTGATCCATTGCCTGCTTTTTGAATTCGTCGAGCTGCGCCCTGCCCTCTTCCGTCGAGAAATTCATCTTTTGCTGAGTTTCGTAGTAGTGCATATAGTGCCGCAGCTCAAACAAGTAGCTCTCGTAAGATACAAATTGGCCTTCGGCACGCGCTACCGGAAAGGGCACAATCTGAGTCACGCGGTACATAAAGGTCGAAGTATTCTGAAATCTATAGAGTGACAGCATCGAATATGCAAAGAAAGCCACTACTGTTGCTACAAAGATAATGAGCGACAAGAATACCACCCGCCGTTTTGAATGCTGGAGCGGCAGGATAAACTTACGGGCACCAGCCAGAACTTCTTCACGGTGCTCGGCAATCGTGTCATTGGTAATATACGGCACCTTGGCCGATTCTACTGGGTCGGGCTGCTTGCGCATGAGCTTGTTGACCGGCTTTGCTGCCGACTGCTTAACTTTGGCTATTTTATCCTTCATTATTTCCTTCTTGCATCATCTGCGCTTGCGGGTTCGTAAACCCGAGATCACGCAGCAGGTGCAGCATCTTTTTCTGTACTTTGGCCGGGTGATGAACATCATGGATAGTCAAGCTTCCCACGAATGTTTGCACTACTATTGTACCAAACCCTAGGAGTGTTTCTTCGAGGCCGCTGATCTCGTAGTTTACCATCTGTACCTGGTCCAGTCCTATAGCCACCATACTGCGCTTGAACAGTCCTTTTTGGGTAATCTGAATCAGCCGCTGGTCAGTCATGATATAGACGCTGTAATTCCAGCTAATCCAGTACGGCAGCAGGATCAGCCCAAACAGTGCAAACCCTATCCCGAGGCACGCGTACAGCGTGTTCATGGTAGGCTCGCGGCTAAACAACGCCTCTGCCACAAAGATATACAGCATCGGTATCAATAGCCCTACCGCGCCGAATACAAGCCCTTTCCTCATAACAACCGGGTGCTTTTTAAACACCAGCATGACCTCTTCGTCGTCAAACTGTTCTTTGAAATAGCGAATTGGTTCGCTGTCTTTAGACATAAGGATATTGTAGCAAGATTTTAGATTATAGATGAGAGATGTTAGAATATACGCTGCTACGCCCCTGTAGTTCAATGGATAAAACAACTCCGTCCTAAGGAGAAGCTCTGCGTTCGAGTCGCGGCGGGGGCACCAATAAATAACCCTAGTCACAGACTAGGGTTATTTATTGGTTTTCTCACAAGATGAAGACTCTAGCGGGCACTACACCTGGGTAAGGACTTCGTGGACTGTCTTGTAGTCAAACAATTCGTTGTCATCAAACCACATAGTGATTTCGTGCGCCGCCTCTTTAACCGTGCCTGATGCGTGCACAATGTTGGCCGCGCCTTTCTTTTGCAGTGATGCCCGGCCGAGGCTCAGATGGGCGTAATCACCGCGGATTGTGCCGGGAGCAGAGTCCTTTGGCCCGGTCTTACCAACCATCTTACGAACAATTTCAACAGCCTGGGTTCCTTCAAGTACAAGCGCAATGACTGGCGAACTTTTCATAAACTCGCGGGTTGCATCGACAATCATTTGGCCAATCTCTTCGATTGATTCACTGTATTCAACACCATAGTTGTCCCAGTCTTCTTTGGTCTTGTTACCGACGATTGGAATGAGATCATCAGGATAGTGGTTTCTGAGCAGCTCCATTTCCGGGATCATCATCTTCATGCCGATAATCTTGAGGCCTACCCGCTCAAACCGCGTAATAATCTCGCCTGCAATTGCACGCTGTACTGTATCTGGCTTTAGGATAACTAACGTTCGTTCCATATGCGTTCCTGTTTACTTTCACCTAATTGTACCAGAGTGCTCTTGATTGTAACAGGAGTGATATCGAACACATTCTTTATACAGTCTCACCCCTGTTAGTGGCTAATTCTTAATTTACAATTTCTAATTTTCATTCAATATCACAATACTCTAATACCCAAACACCCTGCGTATTATGTCATTGGAAATTGAAAGGTTTGGAAATTATTCATCTGTTACAATACCTTTATGCTTGTTGCAAGACTTAAAACCGATTTTCTAGAATATCTCGAGATAGAGCAAAATCGCTCGCAAAAAACCATCGCAAACTACGATCATTACCTCACGCGTCTGCTCGATTTTGGAGGCGACGACTTGCAGGTTGCGGCAATTGATACGGAGTTTCTGAGAAAGTGGCGCCTGTGGCTCAACCGGCTTGGAACAAATGTGTCTGACGAACTGCAAAAGAACACCCAGAATTATCACCTGATAGCCTTGCGCAGCTTCCTCAAATACTGCAGCAAACGCGACATCCCCGCCCTTGCGCCAAACAAGGTCGAGCTCGCACGTGTTGTACGCAAGCAGGTGACCTTTTTGACCCCTGAAGAAATCGAACGTCTTTTCAAACAGCCTGATCTCGCCACAACAAGCGGCCTCCGCGACCGGGCAATCCTGGAACTGCTGTTCTCTTCCGGTCTTCGCGTCTCTGAGCTCGTGGGATTAGACAGGGATCATATCAACCTAAAACGCCGCGAGTTCATGGTGCGAGGTAAAGGACAAAAAGACCGACCTATCTTTATCAGCCCGCAGGCAGCCGAGTGGATAGACGCCTACCTACGCAAACGGGAAGATACAGTAAAGCCGCTGTTTATACGAGTCGGGAGAACTAGCCAAAGGACGGATACCAGCGGTGATTACTTCCGCCTCACCGCTCGTTCGGTCCAACGCCTCGTGGCCCGCTATGCCCTTCTAGCGGGCATTACTAAGCAGGTCAGCCCTCATACGCTGCGCCACAGCTTTGCGACCGATCTGCTTATGAATGGTGCCGATATCCGTTCGGTGCAGGCAATGCTTGGCCACAGCAATATCGCTACGACTCAGATTTACACACACGTCACTGACCCACACCTGCGTGAAGTGCATCAGAAATTCCACAGTAAAGAACGCTAAGTTATCTACAAGACCCCTATGGGTCGCTTATCGTACAGGCCGGGTCAGATCCAGCTCCATCAGCAGTGTCAATAACACTTGCATCCGGCACGCCGATAATCCGCTTGCACAACGAGCTTGCACTCAATATAGAAAATGGCTCATGGTAGCCAGGAAACTCCGGACCTATCGGAACACTTACTTTCAATCGCCGGTATACATCATTGACCTTGCCGGTTGAATCAATCACAGCCTGGGTGTTATGAAATTCAACCGAATCTCCGTTAGTATCCTTGGCGGTTATCTCAAGAGATACCGCATTATAGTATGATCGTACCCGCATGTAATATCCGGTAGAAGTCCCGTCTGCCATCCGGACCGTGGCTGTACAGCGATAGCCGGGATTTGACCCGGTACATTGCCTGCCGAGCACAATACCCTGTCCATTGATACCCGTATGAATGTGGTGGACTGCATCCGAGCCGTCGGCGTTCGGATCCGCACTTGGATACAAAAAGACACTGTAGCTGTCTTCTGCCATCCTGTCTCTAGCCAGAGTCTCGGTCATATCAGCTGTAATTGGAATAATATCTACCCGAACCATCCCCACTCGCGTTCCCCAGTTTGCATCAGTCAATAGGCGGGGGCTTCCGTTATCAAAGACTGCATCTGGCGACAGATCGTCATTGCTTGGGCTCTGTTCGCCCGTATTATCCCAGTTAAAAGTAAACTGGTTAATCTCGGGTCCAGTCGAGCGTCCTATGTAAAACGCCCGAGCCTCTCCAACGGGCACCGAACTAAATTGCACAGACGACGGACTCAAATCAATCAGCAGGCAGCTCACCGATATCCCAAGCGGGCTATCGATAGCATACCCGAAGTCAATCGACCCCATCTCGTTAAGGCACTCTGTCTTATCACTCGTAAGCACGCCAGTATCAATCAAATTCCACGCCCTGTTGATACCTGTCTCTGCCGCATAGAAGGCCTGCGTGCTCAGTTGGTCGTCCAGCGTACGCTTCTGTGCCTGTCGGGTAATATTAGAGAATCCCAGAGTCAGTAGCGTCAGGATCCCCATCACCACCAGAACCGTAAATATAGCAACAAGGCCTTCTTCGGCTGATGTGATTGATTGCCTGTTTTTCATTACCTTAAGCATAAAGTATCTAGAGCCTCTTTGTCACGTTTGTAGTCAATGCCGACACCGCGCAGAATTGGCCGCCCGCCACAGCACCCTTGCAGATACCAAACTCCGTGCCGTCTTCAAACAAATCAGCCTCGTCGCCGTATACCACCCGGACCGATACGTGCCAGGATTGTCCTGGCTCAGGTGGCACCACTGTAAATTTCGGCAGGCGCATATTATGCCCAAGCAGCTCTTTGCCATTATTGCTGCCTATCGGCTCTGCTTCTGTAATATTCAGCGGCGCACAGTTGCCGTTGCCAGTCAGCTCATCCCGCCACAAGACATGCCGGCTACGGATAATCTCCCCGTCTTCGCCGCTTGTTGTACTCAAGACCGCTTCTGGTGCATACGTATACCGGACAGTACCAAGACACAGCGCACGTATCACCACCCCGTCAATATCAAGATCATCATCCTCATCTGAATGCTGGGCAAATTGCCGAGGATCAGTCGAATGCTGGCCAAACTGTATGGCCGCAACCATATCATCCACCACCCGGCGTGCTGTATCTTGAGTCCGGTTGGTCAGCACTCCTTTGTGATACATACGTCCGACATGGATAATGGCGTACGAACAGAGCAAGATCACCATAGAGAATACCGCCGTTGCTATCATAAACTCCACTATGGTAAAGCCTTCTTGCCGGTTCTTGCCCTTGGTATATCTCGTTGCCATCTACTTGACCCTATAGGTGATTATTACTTCATTTTTATCACTACTGCTCGACGAGGCAAGTTTGTCCCATCTGACGTATATCCGGTGGCGCTCGTTGCCGCCGACTGTTTCCGGGAGTATGCCCACGTGATACAGGCTGTCAAACTGGCAGCTATCAAGCGGGTCCTCGGCCTCTGGGTGATAATTCGTAAAATCATCTTCTGCCGAGTTTGCGTGGGGGGCATTACCGCCCAAGGGTACAGTAGCGCCTGCGCTATTGATACAGAATCTCGTATCAGCATCCCTTAGAGTCTTTAGCCTATCCCGTCCGGGCTCTGTCGACCACATGGTCTTCAGTGCCTCTACTTGCCCCTGTGCAAGCTTAACCGCCTCTGTACGCTCTTGGTTATCCCTCATGGTAAGCAGGTTCCTGTTCATTATCGAGTATGTGATACCAAGCACACTGCCGACAACTGCTATAGCAATCAGCACCTCAACAATGGTATCCCCTGACTGGTGCCGGGCTTTTAGACGACTAGGCATCACAATCCCCTCCATTACCGGTATCCAGCTCTGTTGATATCTGCGACTGGCTTGATACCCCGCCAACGCGTATTTCGGCGCGCTGGCCATTCTGCCCCTGCAGGCATATAAGCACCCCGTCACTAAGGGAAACAAAGCCGTTGGGGCCTAGGCTTATCTCATTATTTACAAAATCAGGTATCAGCAACCCGTACAGCTGCATCCCTGCAGCCGGCGTACTGCGCGCCGAACCAGACAGGGCGTTCATAAAGCCAATACCGTACACTCTGGTATCTATACTCCCCTGCCGCACCATCTTTCGGATTTGCAGGCCGTAACTGTGTATCACCCTCTCTACAATACGCTCGCCCCCGGCATCTCTCAGTACAACCCCGCTTGCCTGATCAATCGAGACGACGTCCACCGGCGGATCACCCTCTTGACGCCGGCCGATCATGGTCAAGACTGAAGATTCTGTACTGGTTGTAGAGGGCAAAAGAACCTTGCCCAAGAAGATACAGCTGCCATTATTATCCGCAACCGCAAAGCTTGGCGGCCCCGTTGATCCCGCCCGGCAGTTAGCCGTCTGATAGGTACTGCTTGAGGCCTCCGTGGCAATTGTCTGGAGCTTTGCCTCGAGATTCCTGACTGACTGCGTAAATTCTGTCCGCGCCTGTCTGCCCTGAAATACAAAGGCAATTGCCACAAAAAGCGCACTCGATACCACAAGCACCACCATTACCTCTGTGATGGTGTAGCCTCCTTGTGCGTTTTTTGCAGTCGGCCGCCCAAGCCCACGCCAGCGTTTCATGCTACACAGTATAGCGTAAGCAGTACCGTGTGACTAGTAAAAACCCATCCTGTGCCATCCCTGTTAACTCATAGGGCCTTGCAGCAACAAACTCGCTACACGCCAAGCAGCGACGTACGATACCAATCCACAATAGATTGCCCGCCCAGATACACAATGAATATCGCAATGATAAGAAACGGCCCGAATGGTATACGGCTGGTTGGTTTAACGCGTCCGCTCACCAGCCCCGGTACAATGAACAACGTTCCCAATACAGAGGCACCAAACAGCATCAAAAATGCCAGGTAGCCATCTGCCAGCACCAGTCCGCCAAGCGCCCCCAGTTTGACATCGCCGCCGCCAATCCACTTGCCGGCAGACACCTGGAACAGTAGCAAGAACAGTCCGCCGCCCACCAGCACGCCAAAGCCCGCAGAAGCCAAGTCTGCCTCCCCAGCCAGAACTGCGTATAGTGTCATAACCAGCGCCAAACCAAACAGCGGGTACACTACCTTGTTCGGAAGCAGCATCCACCTGATGTCGTATACTGTCAGCACCATAAACCCGGTCAGCATAACCAGCCAGAGCGCAAACTGCACGCCCGAAAACACCGTTGCAAACGGCTCAGCCGCTCCCGGCCAGAACAGATACGACGCAACAAACAGCCCGGCCAGCGCAAGCTCCATGATAGGCGCATGCCAGCCGATAGGCATCCTGCAGTACCGGCACTTGCCGCCCAAGGAAAGCCAGCTCAACAGCGGCACCAGGTCCTTTGGCGCCAGCTCATGGCGGCAATGGACGCACATACTGCGCCCGTGCACCATAGACAATCTCCGGCTCTCTGCAGCTCTCTCTTTGCCCTTTGCCTTTGGCCTCTTACCGTGTTCATGCAGCCGCCATGTCAGAGCCTCGGCAAAGCTCCCCAGGCACAACCCCACTGCAAACAGAAACGCAATAACCATTACTGCCTATACTAACAAAAAGGCCCTCGAGTAGCGAGGGCCTTTTTGTGTTAGATATACTTACACTACGCGCTAATACAACGATTTATGCCATTCTCTTTTTGATAGAGAACAACAAAGGTACGAGAACCGGTTGTACTCGCTTCAGACCCAGCCCCCGTATCATTACACTGACGCCCAAAACGAACTGCTGCAGTACTTGTGGTTGCTGCATTTGTACCAGTGCCGAACAGATCATCCCCGGTACCCGTCTGATAAACGAATCCGTCGAGCCGCTGCAAACTGCCAGCTTGAACATTGGCGGCATTACCGCAACCATTTGTAGCATCAGTCGATCCGTTTCGGTTGCTCAGACACTCATTAACTGCCGATGCAATACGCGAAGCTTCTGCATCGCGTGCATTGTTACGCTGACTACGCTGCAAGGCTGGGATAGCCAAGAACACAATCAACATGATCAGACCGGCGATTGCCAGTACAATCAAGACTTCAATAATCGTGAAGCCCTTTTGATTACTTTTTAATTCTTTAAACATAGCGCAAATGCCCCCTTTGACTAAACGTTTTTACTTCTTAACATGTGAAAATAGTACAACCCCTGACAGCAAAACACAAGCTTTTTCCACAGTTCGCTACCATACCCCAACCATTTGTATCCACAGCCGCCCTACCCCAGTCCAGCACAGAACTGTCTTGCTGTTAAGAGTGCTGCCTAAATTTGACAAAGCATGAGCTTTTTGGTATACTTGACTTAATGCATTGCCCTTATGGGCCAAATTCTTAAGCGTTACCCCAGCCAAGGCCGTGGTCTCGGCTCCTGCCCCGGCTTTTAATCAGAAAAACCAAATCGTCTTAGCGATTTATCCTTGGTCTTCCGGGTCCGGGCATGAAATTATTCCCTGATTCGGATGTTCGTCAAAAAACACAATAGAAAGCAAAGCGCCAGCCCCAGTACTCTGATATAAAACTACTGGGGCCGACTGAAAGGAGTCCGCTTTGCGTATTGTGTTTTTTGACAACAGACGAGTCAAGGGATAATTTCGCCCGGTGGTTTTGCCCCGCTTTTGCCATCAAAAGCAGGGTCCCCGCGAAACCTGTTTCGTGGGGTGAAGTGCGAGTGGTCTTTGGTTCTTTGACTGGAGAAAAAACGTCTACGATTCGCCTCTTGGTTTCAAGAAAATGAGCTTGGCTTTTTGTAAACAAAAATCCCTCAAAAGCTACCTAGGCCTACCCGCCCATGCCGCTCTGGCCCGCCAAGCCATAGATAGGCAGCAGAATTGCCGCTACCATAATAAAGGCGATAACACCCAGGATAACCATCATAACCGGTTCGATGATAGTAGATATGGTTTTGATCTGCTGGTCGACTTCTTTTTCGTAATATTCGGCGATTTTTTCGAGCATTTGCTCGATAGAGCCTGATTCTTCGCCAATCTTGAGCATTTTTGAGACGAGAGGCAGGAAGTTCTCGTCGTTCTCAATTGCCACCGACAAGGCCTTGCCGCCTTTGACTTTGTCAATCGCCCGCTCGATTGAGCCCTGTATATGCACGTTATTGACTGATTTTGAAGTAATATCAAGCACTTGCAGCAACGGTACCCCGCTGGCCACCAGCGTGGTTGCCGTGCGGGCAAATCGCGCCATATAGAGCTTCATGAACAGCGGGCCAACCGGCCACATCTTCATCTTGGCCTTGTCTATAACTACTTTTCCGGGGCCGCTGCGCGCCCATTTGGTGGTTACAAATGCAACAACGCCGAGGAGAATGATTACCAGCCACCAGAAGCCAATCACAAAATCAGACACTGCCAGCAAAGCCCGGGTGGTAATCGGCAGCTGCGCTCCCGGCATGTCGGTATAGATATTCTTAACCTGGGGCAGCACGCTTACCACCATAAAGCCCATCACGCCGCCCATGACAAGCAATACAATGCCCGGATACGCCATGGCGCCCCGCACCTTACCCATAATCTCGGCATCTTTTTCCTGCTGGAAAGCAATACGCTCCAGAGCGGTATCAAGCGTACCGGACGCCTCTCCGGCAGCGACAAGATTGATAAATATTTGGTTAAAGACTTTGGGGTGGCGCGCCAGCGCGGCAGAAAAGTTCGTACCCGCCTCGACATCGCCAATCACCTGGCTGATAACCACCTTAAGAGGCGCGCTTTGGGTCTGATCCAGCACGCTGCGCAGACTCTGTACCAGTGGTAATCCCGCATTTATAAGTGTTGAGAGCTGGCGGGCAAAGAGGATTTTGTCCTTTGTCTTGACCTTGTTTTTGAAGCGGCTGACAAAGTTATCTCTGGCTGCGTCTTTTAGGACAATATCAAGCGGAGCAAGACCCTCCTGCTGTATCAGCTTAGCAGCTGCCTGCTCGCTCTCAGCTTGAACCTCAGCCTTGACCTTCTCTCCCGTCCGGCTGTCTCTGGCGGTGTACCTGAACGTCAGCATGGACACGTCCTTGGTGGCGCAATTTTCAATTTGTAATTTTCAATTTGGAGCATAGCGCCCTAGCCTCTCATCAACCGATCAAGTTCATCAATATCAACCGCAAAGTTTCGCGCCTCTTCGTAGCTGATTGTTCCGGCATGAATAAGGTTCACGAGCGTCTTGTCCATACTCTGCATACCAAACTCGGCACCTGTCTGGATCACCGCATCAAGCTGGTGGCTCTTGCCTTCGCGGATGATATTGCGGACTGCCGGAGTACCGATAAGAACCTCTGCTGCCACCACGCGGCCGCCGCCAATAGACGGGATAAGCCGCTGCGAACAAATGGCCATGAGTATATTACTGAGCTGCGAGCGGATCTGCGGCTGCTGATGCGGCGGAAATACGTCGATCATACGGTCGATACTTTGCGCGGCAGAGTTGGTGTGCAGGGTCGCGAATACCAAGTGGCCTGTTTCGGCAATAGTAATCGCGGCAGCGATTGTTTCGAGGTCACGCATCTCGCCGATCAGTACTACATCAGGGTCCTGGCGCAAGCTGGAGCGCAACGCCGCACTAAAACTAAAGGTATCGTAGTGCACCTCGCGCTGTACAATCACCGATTTGTTACTTTTGTGTGTAAACTCAATCGGATCCTCTATGGTCACAATGTGGGCTGAGCGCTCGGCGTTAATCTTGTGGATCAGGGCCGCAAGCGTAGTTGACTTACCAGAGCCTGTTGGACCTGTCACCAGTACAAGACCGCGGGGATATTCGGTGAACTTGTTCATGATTGGCGGCAAGCCAAGCTGCTCGGCAGTGAGAACTTCGTTTGGGATAAGGCGCAGCGCAGCGGCCAGGTTGCCGCGTTCGTGAAAAGCATTGACGCGAAATCGCCCTAAATCACCAAATGCAAAGCTAAAGTCAAACTCCTTGTCCTTGAGCAGAATCTGCTTCTGGTCATCGTCCAAAATTGCAAAAATCAGCGTCTCGACGTGCTCTTCGGTCAAGGGGTCGGCGCCGGATACAGGTACCAGCGATCCATCTACGCGGAGCATCGGTGCCAGACCCACCTGCAGGTGAAGGTCAGATGCCTTCTTTTTGATCACTTCTTCGAGCAGTATCTCGATACGCGGGACAGTTGATGCGGCAGCCATCAGGCACCTCCCCTGGAGGTAATTAACCCGTCGCGTGTGACAGGTGACAAGTTACATGCTAATCTCTTCATTTCCCTCCCCCTTACGCCGCATCATCGGCTGCAACCCTTGTTATTTCAGAAATCGTCGTCTTCCCGGCCAAGGCCTTGAGGAATCCGTCTTGCTGCATGGTGACCATGCCTTCGGCTTGAGCTGCCTTCTGGATCTCTGCGCTCGAGGCTTGTTTCATAATCAGATCTTGGATAGATTCCGATATCTCAAATACCTCGTAGAGTCCGACACGCCCCCGATAGCCACCAGGTGCATCGGGCGATTCTTTGCCCTTGTACAAAGTATAAGCGTTTTGACCCTTTACAGGCAAGTTATATCCGATATCTTCGCTGACTGCTTTGATATCGGCCTCCTTCTCTGGCATGAGTGCCCCCAGGTGCTGCTCGATGAGTCCGGTCTCTGCCTTGTCCGACTGATACGGCTCGGGGGTGGCGATCCTGCGCACCAAGCGCTGGCCAATCACCGTTCGCACCGTACTGGCAATCAAGAATGGTTCGATACCCATATCCAAAAGCCGCGGCAGAATACCCGCTGCCGAGTTAGTGTGAAGCGTACTGAATACAAGGTGCCCTGTCAGTGCCGCCTGCACTGCCAGGCTGGCCGTCTCGGCGTCGCGAATCTCACCCACCATGACCACGTCGGGATCCTGCCTTAGAATCGAACGCAGGCCGCTTGCAAAGGTGAGACCCACTTCGGCATTGACCTGGATCTGGTTGATGCCGCCCATTTTATACTCGACCGGATCTTCCAGCGTCACGATATTGATGCTGTCGTCCATAATCTCCTGAATAAGCGCGTACAGGCTGGTGCTTTTACCAGAACCTGTCGGCCCGGATGTCAGGATGAGGCCGTTCGGATTAGCAATGCCTTTTCGGATAGTACGAAGAGCACGGCCGGCATATCCCATGTCCTCAAGCTTGAGGCTGGTACCAGACTTGTCAAGCAGACGAATCACCACCTGCTCGCCCCAGACAACCGGCGATATGGCGATACGCAGATCGATTTCTTTGGCATCAACCTTTATCGTAAACTGGCCGTCCTGCGGGATACGGTGTTCATCAATCTTGAGGTTGGACAATATCTTGATACGCGACACCAGCGGCGCTTCGGTGCTCTTGGGAAGCTTCATAATTTCCCGCAGCACGCCATCGATCCGGCAGCGGATCTTGAGTTCGTTTTCGAGCGGTTCGATATGGATATCGCTGGCACGGTTCTTGGCTGCATACTCAAGAATCGTGCTCAGCGCCTTGCTGATGGGCGAATCCTGCACGATCGTCTTGATGCTCGATGCCTTGTCGCCCTTGCCGGGTTTCTGGGCTTCATCCTGCTGGCCGAAAGACTCCGTAAAATTATCGTCCAACTTAGCCTTATACTGCATGAGTGCGGCACGGATACCTTGCTCGCTCGCGGCATATACCTTGAGCGGCCGGCCGATTTTGTTACTGAGGAAATCTACCGCCTGCACATTGTCGGCATCCAGCATGGCCACTACTAGCCGGTGCTGCATTTCGCCTAAAGGCACAGCCATGTAGCGCTCAGCCACCTCTTGGGGCAACAGCTCGAGTGTTGCCTGGTCTATCGGGGCGCTCGTCAGGTTTACATAAGGCACCTTAGTAACCTGAGCTGTTGTCTTGGTGAGATCCTCGCCGTCTATCCCGCCTTCGGAAATTAGCAGCGAAAACAGCGGCGTGCCGGTACTGCTGGCCTTTTTCCTCAGCTCGTCTAGTTTTGCCTGCGAAATCAAACCATCGGTAACAAGCTGGTCTTCGACTTGGGTTTGGGTAGCAGCAGAAAGGACGCTCATACCACGCCTCCTTTGAAGTTTGTCATGAACGATTGGCGATTAGCTATTGGCAAAACATTGGCGATTAGCCATGAACCATTAGCTGCAGCGACATTGTTCATTGCAAATTGCTCCTTTTTTGCTATTTGCAAATTGCTATTTGTAAATTGGAGCATAGCGACTACTCTGAATCTGCAAAAGGCCGGCCATCCTCGTTTGGCGCAATCTGGATGCGCACAGTCGGATTGATTGCCTGGCTGTTAAATACTTTGTTGTCAGGCAGCGGAAACTCCGGTGTAATGGCGCTTACTGTCTCGGCCGTCAGCTTTTCGTTCGATGGAGTAATAAATTTGCTCGATACAATAAACGAAAATATGCCGGCAACGAAAACAATGACGAGAATTGTTGCAATATCCTGTTGTTTCATATTAGTTGACCGTTTCCTTTGTTATCTTGAGGCCCATTTCCGGCTGATAAAAGCTCTTGGCCTGGATAGAAACCTGCAGCTCAGTGCTGCTGCCGCTCAGCTCGAGCCGGTTTAGGTGGAATGGCCGGATAGACCTGTTAAATGAGCCTATGAGCTGTTTGAACCCGTCGTAGCTGCTCCTTACATCCACTGTGAAGGGTATTTCGACCGGCCCCGAGGCTGCAAATGCCTGCTGCGTCAGACTATCGTCAACTCCGGATATGCCTTGGATGTTATAACCGTTTAGCAGGCGCTCTATGCTTGACGCCAGCGCTGGAAAGTCATATTTGCTAGGCAGCGCATCCAGCACCAGGTCGGCGTTTGTCCCGCCGCGCTCATCAACGCTATCCGGCACGCCGCCAAGAAGGTTAGGACTTTGGTCGGTAAAAGTTTCATATGCCTCGGTCAGCGTCTGGACTGCTGCCTGGTTTGCTTTGAGCTGTTTTACGGCCGTCTCTTTTTTGACGGCTACTTTACGAAAATAACTGCCTTGGCTATAGAATCCCTTAGCAATCACGAGCGACCCGATAGTCACAATCGCAGCAATCGACAGGATGATAAACATCGTCGTTTTATCTTTGTCTACTTGTGCTCGCTTTGTACTCTTATTGTCCGCCATTTATCATCTCCTCTTCCGCTGCGCCAGCGTTGCTCCCGTCGAACAAATCGGTTGGACTGCTTTCTGATCTCGTGGTTGTGATAGACGGCACAGACAGGGTAACTTCAAGCGTGTTATCAAACAGCTGCGGCTCAAACCCAAAGGTCAGGCTAAAGCTTGCTGTCGTGCTGTCTTTTCCGAATCGGCTCAGCACAACATCCCTAAAAGCCTGCAGCACTTCCCCGTCTTTGCCGGCACGGAAGGTCGTAAACTTGAGCGTATCAACGTAGCTGTTTACCATTTCCAGCGTTGACGCTTGGCCAGAAAGTTCAATGGTGCTCAAAGAGAAGTCGATCGACAGCCGGCCGATACCCACACCAGCCGGTGTTGTCCTTTCCAGAATTTCGGGCAGCCGGTCGACGGCCGGCCTGCCGTTATACAAGTCTGGCAATGTATTCAGCTGGTTTTGTACGCTAAGGATACGTGTCAGCTCAGGATTATCTGTCAGCTCCGAGCCGATACGCTCGATATCTCTATCGAGATTTGCAAGGTGGCGCTTCTGTACAGCTGAGAACGATACCATAAAAACAAGTACGACAACTGCGAGTGCAGATAGTGCCACTGAAGCGAACATCAGTATGCGCTTGGACTGTTGCGTCTTGATAAACTGGACTTTGACATCCGGAAGCAGGTTAAACTGAATCATAGCGGCTATTCATCCCTCCCGGCCAGGCCTACCGCCACTCCAAAGTGGTTCGACACGCCCAGCAGTTCGTTTTGCCTGTCGGCAGGAAACGCCACATTGCGCCACGCATTACCAATTTCAACATTCAGACCGAACTTATTGGCGAGATACAACGGAAACTCCGGCAGAACAGACGCCCCGCCCGTCACAATAATCCGCTCCAGCGGGGTATTCGGGTAGCGTGTCTGGAAGAACTTAATCGACTTGTCGATATCGCCCACCAGCAAGTCAACCGTGCCGATAATTGCGTTGTATATCTGGCCTTCGAGCTTGTCTTTGCCCAGCCCAAACTTGAACACAAATTGCTGGGCCTGTTTTTCGTCAATATTCAGGTTCTGCAGCGCCGAGCGGATAATTGCATCTGTTCCTGTCGGCAGCGAACGAATCAGCCGCGGTGCGCCGGTAGTAGCTATGACAATGTCGGTTGTTTTGCTGCCGATATCCAGCACCATAGCCGGTGCCGGATTGTCCTGCGGCAACAATGCACGGGCAATTGCCAGGCTGTCCGGCTCAAAAGCAATCACATTCAGGCCAATCGATTCCAGCATGTCCAGCCGGCTTTCTATAAACTCGTTTGAGACGCTGCTGAGCAGCACCTCTACCTTTGCGGGATCCTTTGGCGAATCGCCGAGCAGCGCCCAGTCAATCTTGCTTTCCGACACTGGTGTCGGTATCAGCGAATCTGCCTGAAACATCAGTGTTTTTTGCAGCTCGGCAGGACTCAGCCTATCGATATCTACAACTGTCGAAAATACTTTGTTCGACGGCAGCCCCACCGCTACGTCTTTAGTGCTGATCTTGGCTTGATCCAGGAGCTGTTTTATAGCCTGCAGCACTTTTTGCTGATCCGCCTTTGCGTCAGACATGGCAATCTTGCTGTCCAGGGGGATATAACCGTACTTCTGCAGGGCCTTTGTGGGGCCGGATCCGCGCAGCTGAACCACACGCACAGCCGTTGTGCCAATGTCCATGCCAAAGAAGCTCGATACACCGTTCAGGAGACTCATCGCGCCCCCTTCTTTTGCTGTAGTACTTTCTTTGTTCTATTCATGTGTGCCCACTCATTATGCCGATGTCCTCTGCGCAACATCTTCTTACCTGAAGATTATACCATAAGCATTGCTTTCACAAAGCGAAAGTGAGAGAGGAGTTATAAGAGAAAAGAGAGAAGCCGCTCATGGTTTACAAAAGCATGTCTGATACTATCAAAATTAACAATTAACCTGTCACCCGTGACGATAGATTAGCAATTGGCATGTAGCAATTATGTCGAACCACATTACAAAGCAAATTGTTGAAGAAATGCTCGATCTAAGTGTTGAGGTGATTCGTTATGCTCAAGAGTCGAAAGTAAATCGATCGATCCAGGATCAGGTGACGCGCGCAGTCACAAGTATTGGGGCTAACTACACTGAAGCACAGGATGCATCGTCCAAAAAAGACTTCCTGAACAAAATCTACATTGCCAAGAAAGAAGCATCCGAAACATTATATTGGCTGAAACTTCTACAAAGACTACTGGGTGAATCCGGTGAGAATGACAGACTACAGGATAGGACCCAGAGATTCTTGATGATGCTGCAAAAATCATCAACTCTTCACGCAGCTAATCGTTACACGATAAAGGACAATCCATTGTGACAAGTCACACGCTACAGGATAATCGCCTCTTTCCTTAAAATACTGGTGGTAAAACCTGCAAAGAATCGTAAGCTCCCGCCCCGTTGCCAACCGACTCGGCACCCTCTGGCAAACCGGGCGTACGCAGCGCGCTCCGCGCCAAATACATCTGCGGCGTGTAGTTCACCACCTCTGCAGCGCCTGTACCTGCCCCGGTAGCAAAGTCTGGTGCTTCAGTAGCCGTCGCACTCCGCAACGACCCGTATGTGCGCAGGAACTTAATCCTATGTGCCACCAAGCTGCCGTTCACCGAGAGCTGGCGGGTATTGCTTTCTGCATACACATTGGCGGCTGTACAGGCCTGATCGAGCCCTGTTGCGCAGGTATATATGGTTCCGCTGCTAGCTAGCGACAGATCGTCTGGATCATACACACACCGCCCATCAGAGTTCACTCGCCCCGGTTGTGCCACCAGCAAGCCGTCTATGCGTGTCACTGCCCTGTCTATATAGATACTGCCGCAGACAATCAGCGCAAAATTCGGCATGTCGCTCAGGCTGGCATAGTCAGTGTCAAAGGCGATATTGTCGCGAATATAGACATTACCGGCGGAAAATATTGCGATCTGCTTCCCGTTTAGTATGGTAATCTGCGCACCACCGCCGATAGCACCCCCGTTCATGACAAATTGCGTCCGGCCGCTGCTGGCCGATAGGTTAGTGCCGGTAAAAGACTCGTCACCCAGTGTGATATCGCGCGTATCATTGAAATAGTCTGTGATACATTTGCCGCTGTTTTCGCCAAATCCGCCGCCAAATGGTAAATCCGGTTGTCCAGTACCGGTATTGGCAAAGGTCAGGCCCTTTGGCGGATACGTTTGTACAGGAACATCGTTGTCTGTCGTACCCACCGACTGCACGGTCTCGGCAGCCACATCACGATGCGACGCCGAATATACGCCGTTAATATTCATGAGTGCCGTCAGCGTTAGCTGCGTAGACATGCCGCTGTGCGGCGTGCCACCATTGCTGCCCGGTGCGCCCGCTTGCCGGGCAAACCCAAGCGCCCGGCCCGGACTGTTGATCGGCGGAGTACAGCTTGAGGCAAAGCTGCCGCCCGTCCACACATCCCCGCCAAACTCTTTCATATAAGAGTAGTTACCTACCCGTGCGGTCGCACCGGTACATACCCGCCCCCCTACTGTCACGGTAAACGTGTAGGTATTGGGCGTTGCCGATACCAAGCCGCTATCAGTCACTGTCGCCGTTCTGAGGGGCGTTGCAGCCGGGCCAGAGCCCGTACTATACGTGTAGCCGGATGCCGGGCCTAAGCCAGATAGACCTGCAGGACTCGCGCCAATAGCAACCGGGTGCGTACTCTGGTTCATCCCTAGAGCATAGGCAGCGCTGGTATTGCTTATTGTGACCACGATATTAAACGGACTCCCAACCTCTGTACGCCCATCGGTAAGGCCCGATGTGGCAAATGTACACTCCCAGTCGGTCGGTGGTCTTGGACACGACACGCTTCGTGCGGTCATAGTACCTGTCAGCCCGCCAGGGTCGCTCACCGTGCCCGTAACGGTGTAGGTCCTCCCGTCTGGGATACCTGTAAATAACTGGCCGGTAAGAGTGCCCGCTCCCGAGCGAGTAATTGTTCTGGTTGCAGGGGTCGCGCTATTATTAACATTCATAACAACTGTCAGAGTCCCCCCTTCAGTGTCACTCACAGACCCACCCACTGTAATCGCTCCCGTACCTGTAGTACAGCTTATGGTAAACGACCCCGATGGCGGTGTGTTGGGTGGAGGACAAGTAACACTAGCGTGGATCTGGTCATATGGCAATTTGATGCGGATGAGGTTGGGGCCGCCAATATTATTGACCTCGACCGTATAGCGGTGATCGCTGTCGTATGTGAACCCCGACGGAGTGACGTTCCAGATTGGCCGTTCGCGGTAGGACGGGACATAGGGCGGGTACTCAGCGGTGTCGATCACGTTGTTCGGGCCATTGCCGTTTGGATTCCAGCCATACGGCGCCGGCGGGGTTGTACCCCAAGCCGGCTGATATCTCCACGACTCAGCATCACCCATCGTGATGTTGTGATGCAACGTGTACGTGGTCGCAGCGGAACCAGTTGGTCCGTTAGCCGTAACATTGCCAGTCAGACTCATAAAGGCCGGTGCGGTGTAGCGAGGATCGCTGGCCGGATACTTTGATTCGCGCCGCACCCGCACCCGCATGTTTGCGCTGTTGGTCAGATAGGTGTCCATATCATACAGAGAGATAGCACCGCTACCAGGAGCATTGCATGGAGCACTAAACGATACGTGTTGGCTCCACGGGCGATTGGCGTCATAGTCAACCTGCGAGCTAGCATAGCCCGTACCGAGCGCATTGCTGGCGCCAGGGTACGTGCCAAGCAATGCGCCGTTGTTAGTGCTTAGTTTAAAAAACACGTTATTCTCTGCATCGGTACTAACCTGCGCACAGTATACGTTGTAGATCACACCGTTTATCGTCATCGTAGCAGTAGTCTGGTTATTGCTGATTCTCACATAATCATTGATGTTCGGACTGACAACATAGTGTCGGTTCTGATTAGTGCTGTTATTGTAACCTGGCCTGTTGACCGGTGGCGTGCAACTCGGCACAAGTCCGATTGCCATCTCACCGACGCCAGTGCTAGCCGAAGTGGGTGATTCGTAGGTCAGCGTCAGACGTGCATCATCATGGCTCCGCGGCACGTACAGATACATAGTGGATACCGGCGAATAGAAGCTGCCAGTATAGTCGCTGGCCGAGATAATGTGCCTATTGCCGCTCGTGGTACCGCTCGATGGTGAATAGCGGGATGCCTGCTGAGCACTAGCCTGCCCGCCAAGCCCCAGCGCTGTTAGTACTGTCGCAGCCGACAACACCAACAGCAGTAGGCGGCGGCTCATTGTCCCTGCTCCTGGCGCCGCTGTTCGGCGGTCTGTTCGTAGTCGTCAATCCACTCCTGGCCGAGCAAACCGAAATACCTGTCGCTCAGCTCCGGCCTGTCCCACAGTCCGCCCCGTAGATATAGGCGGTACCAGACCCTGCGCTGCTGCTGCTCGCTCGGTGCGGTCTCGGCCGCGGCTTCGTAGAGGGCAATAGCTTCATCGTACTGAGCAACCTCCTCCTTTAGGTAGGCGTAGTGCATCAGCCGGGCGTATTGCTCGGCAGGATCAGGATTTTCACGGCGGATGTCGTCAATCGCCGGTGCCCAGTAGTCGGTCGGTGCCGACATCTCGGCTGGATCAACCTCAATCAGCTGGGTATCTGTCTGCTCAGGGTCTGGTTCGCCAGATCTGTACCTTATCACCACCGCCAGCAACACAGCCAGTACTGCTAGAGCCAGTACTATGACCAAAAGCTGTCTCTTGCCTACCCTTGGAATCTTCATTTACCCCCAGTATACCGCTTACGTCTAAAAATAAAAACAGCCCTGGAGTTTTCAGGGCTGTTTTGTATTCAATCTGCGGTAGGCTAGATAGCCTGCAGACGCAAGCCGGTCCTCAGTCCTTGCGGGCCTGAGCCGGCAACTGCCGGCTCTGAAGCGTGTGGCGCTTCACTTGTTGCCGTAGTGCTTGATTCAGCAGTAGTTGCAACTTCTTCTGGGCTCATCGTCGTATCTTGTACGGCTGATGTTGTCGCCTCTTCGGCTACAGCTGGGGCAGTACTGATATCTTCTGCTTGCACCGGAGCCTGATCAGCATACCAAGCGTCCAGCAAGTATGTATTGCGCAGGAAGTCTTCTGCATCGCTAGGTGTGAGATTAAGCTGTCCGTCACGCAGCGCATCGTCTATGCCTGCCGCTCCCCGCCCGTAACTCTCAACACTGAAGTTCTCTAGACTGGCAGTCTCTTCAGGACTCAACCATGCAACCATATCGGGGCATTCATCCAGCAAGCGAAGCACGCGCGGGCTTGTGTCTATCCCGTCTTGCTTGCCCTGTGCAATAGCTGCATCTAAATCAATTAGCAGCTGTCCGAACTTTGCCTGGCGTTCTGGGTTATCTGCAAGTGAGTTGTAGGTGGCATGTGGGCCTACACAGTCATACTCATTCGTCATAAGCGTCTCAAAGCTGGGGCCTGTATTCCTCGATGTAGATGAACTGCCACCAGAAGACGAGCCTCCGGAGCTGGAGCTGCCACCAGAGTTGTTACTTCCGGAAGTATTCCTGTTTGAGTTATTACTTGAACCTCCGCCCCCACCGCCACCTGATCCGGAGCCACCAGAAGACGAGCCGCTTCCGCTGCCAGAAGAACCCGATCCACTGCCTGATCCGCCGCCCCCGGAGCCACCATTATTACCGGACCCTGAACCACCAGAACCCCCGCTGCTCCCTCCGCCTGAGCCGCTCCCTTCATCATCATCGGCCCATGAGGTGCAACTCTCGGGCCCCGGATAGGCGGGATGCTCAGGGTTACGTAACACACACCGGGCTGTCGCCGCTCCGCCGATTATAAGCGGCGTGTCCAGCATATTGCCCTGAATATTTATATCTATAGAAGCGACCGCCGCAGGTGCCTCGGCTGGAAAAGCTTCAGCGTTCGCAACGCTTGCACCCAATAGCGATGCTGCTACCACAGCGCCACCAGCTGCTAATTGTTCAAACTTACTCATAAATCCACACCTTCCCTTTCATTAACGTTTTCGTAAATGAACTGTACTCTCCTGCATTATACCACACTATGTGCATATTTGTCAAGTACCAAGACGCTTATTCTTGCCATACGTCAAAAATATCAGGTTATTTTCAGGTTTTGTGTGATCTATATCACAATAAAGGCCCTAGGGGGGCACAGAAATACAAAATAAGAAATATGTAAGGCCATCGGTAAAGAAATAAGGTGGCAAACCCTCTAGACTCTCGAGGTAGAGAGAATATGTACAGTGCCAGCCCTTCTTGCTAAAATAGACCCATGAACGATGAATTTGCAAGACTTTTCAAATATATAGAAGAGTTCCGCGGAGAGATGAATCAGAAACTTGACGAAAAAGCCTCGCAATCCAGCTTGGACAGGCTAATCAATACTGTTGATGCCTTTGTTAAGCGTCTTGATGACGCCGAAACCGAGCAGGCTGCGCGCGACCACAAAATAGAACGCCTCGAGCGCTGGATACAAGAAGTTGCCGAATCTACCGGTGTCAAGCTGTCTACCTAATAATTTTCTTCTTTAACCGATGAAACCGCTTCTCGGGACGGCATTTTTATAGCACCGCTGGTAGGCCAGCGGTTTCCGCTTGTCTCCCCGGCTTTCAGAAAACAGATTCAGACCAAAAGAGTTCTCTAGTTAAGTATATGTTCCGAGGACTGTTTGAAGGACGGTAGTCCGAGTTCCACAGGAACAAATTAGAGAACTCTTTTGGTTTGAGTATTGTTTTTTGAATCGCCGGTCAGTTTTTGTCCAGTTCTATACCCCACAAAACTTGTTTTGCGGGGGCCCCAGTCTTTTTGCTGATTCAAGAAGACTGGGACTTGCTTCTTCGTCTGAAGAAGACAACCTTGGTTCTTTGGTCGCAAGAACATCCTTTGATACTGCCACAATCCTCAAAATCTCGTTTAAGAATTCTGGTAGTAAACACGTCAGACATCAATCCCAGAGGGAGAGGTTGCGATAGCTTTTGGCCATCACGCGTCTTGTTTCTACCGCTTCTATGAAGCAAATCAGGGTGACCGGAGGGGTCTGAGCTGTGCCGAGCGCGGCGCGTTGCTCGAGATCCCTCCGGTCACCAATGAATATCAGTTCATCCCACGTTGGAACTTCCGAAGAAGCTCAGGTTCGCCGAAGCGCGTGAGGAAAATTGGCCCGGTCAGGCAGCGTTGCGACGAATCCGGGTGAGACCCAGACCGGCCAGTGCGAACATCGCGCCGATGATGGAGGCACGGATGATGATCGTGCTGGAGGCGCCCGTTGCCGGAAGGGTCGGTGTGTTGCACTCACCCTCGTCGACGACGCCGTTCCCGTTGGTGTCCGAACCGGTCATGCCCGAGGGGCAGAACGGCGGAGCCGTCGGGTTCGTAGCGTCGGGGTCCTCGATGATCGTCGTCTCGACCGGGGTCGAGTCGTCGGGCACCGTGGTGTCGACCGGGGGATCCGTCACCGGGGGCGCAGTCGTTGGCGGAGCCGTCACGGGCGGCTCGGTGGTCTCGGGCGGGGTCTCGCAGAACTCACCCGGATGGATGAGCAGCTCGGACCCATCGTCGAAGTAGAGCGTGATGCCGTCCATGACGGGCAGCACCTTGCTCTCGCCCTCGGCGATGACCACCGAGGGGTACGTACCAGCCGGGAAGACGACAACGATGTCGCCGACCTTGGCTGTCACCTTGATGCCATCGTCGGCGCAGGTGATGTCGTACTCCGAGACCGGTGGCTCCTCGTCACCACCGCAGTTGATCTCGGCGCTGGCCTCGGCAACGACCCGAAGGTCGAGGTCCGGGTCCGGTCCGATTCGCTCGCGGATCTGCACCACGACGCTGGTAGCGGCAGGGGTGGGATATGCCTCCCATGTCCCATCGCCGAGCTCAGCGCGCTGCCAGCCATCCCCGCCATTGACCCACACTGAGTGCAGGTCTCCGTCGAAGT
Organism: uncultured Candidatus Saccharibacteria bacterium; assembly: GCA_964642275.1. Taxonomy (GTDB): domain Bacteria; phylum Patescibacteriota; class Saccharimonadia; order Saccharimonadales; family JACDBH01; genus CAZXOA01. Next base: position 23,354 of record CAZXOA010000009.1, read on the forward strand.
TCGGGTCGAAGAGACCCCAGACCACCAACGGCCTTTCCTCCGTCGGACAGCTGACGCGGATCTCACCCACGCTTGGTTGCGGGCACTCCCACGTGGTGTCGGTGTGACTCCACTCGGCCAGGAACTCGCCCCGCCAGGTCAACGTGACCGTCGTGACGTCGTTGGACGTCTCGCTGGTCGCGTTGAAGCCCTCCGGCAAGGCCTCGTTCCAGGAGGGATCGCTCCACTCCCAGGGGTCGAGGCCCGAGCAGTCCTCACCCCAAACGGGGTGCGGCCACTCGGTCGGCGTACACGGGAACTGCTCCTCGGCGGCGAGATCGCGAGTCTCGTAGGTCACCACCGGCTCGGAGGCCACCTCGGTCCAGGTCTTGGCCTCGGCGTCGTACACGTACGTGTACGTCGTCGTGGTGACCCTGACTTGGATCGTGGCGGCGCCGCACTCGGGCTCGCCGACATCCTCGCGGACGACGGTGGGCTCGCGGCTGGGCTGGCAGGCGGCCTGCTCGGCGTCGGTCAGCGTACGGCTGATCTGCTCGACGACGGGCTCGCCATCCTGCACCTTGTCCCACTCCCACGTGGACGTGTTGAACACGGCCTTGTAGTTGGTCGTGGTCCTGGTACCGGTGACGACGGTGTCGCCGGTGCTGCAGTCGCCGTAGCTCTCCTCCACTTCGGGCGGGAAGCTGGGCTTCTCGGGCCTCGGACGCTCACAGTTGCCCCGGAGGCCCTCGACACGGCCGTCGGAACCCTTGGGATCGGCGCCGTTGGACCAGGTGGTCCAGGCGTAGACCCACGGACCGTTGCCGGTTGTGTTGCCGGGCAGCGTCTGCGTGCCGAGCGTGACGGTCTGGTTGCCTGTGCTGGCGACCGGCCCTCGATCCATCCCGGACGCGCTGGTGGGCGTGCCCTGGAAGTTCTGGTTGCCGATACGCCACACGGACGAACCCGTCACGCCACTCGGTACCGAGCTGGTCGTCAGCGTGTACGTCACAACGTACTCGCCGGCAACGCACTCGGCCGAGGCATGCAGATCACCGGTGTGCGCCGAGGCTGGCACCGGGGCGGCGAACACTCCGAAGAGTGTTGCCAGGAGTGCGAGGACTGCTCCCCACGCTCCGATGTTGCGCTTGCGCGCCTGGCTAGTTGCCATGAGTTCCCCTTTCCAAAGGACTCATTGCGACACTCCGGATGAGCGCCGACTTCGTTTCCCCAAGTCTACTCCTACCCCTGTGAATAACTTCTACGTTGGCTACGTAGCGGTTACTCCCAGTCGGGTAAGTCATTCACGTATACGAAACGTGCGATACTCGCCCACCTGGGCAGGGATAGCATAAGAGCGGGATTGCTCTTCATGGAACGCTGGGGCCATGCAAAATAGCCACAAAGTTCCACAAAGAGACCCGGCCCTAAATTAGGCTTAGGTTGTCGAAAGAAAGGAAAAGTCAAAAATTGTAGAAACAAAACTAATGTCGCTTGGGATTTGCATAATGCATATTCCAAGATTGTCTGACGTGTTAAATTGCGTTAGACATGGGAGCAAATCAGCTTCTAACAGTTTTGCGAGCTTGGCTCAACCACCTCTAAACACCAGGATTATACCTTACAAAACATATTTTGTCAATGATCTCGGCATAGGCAAGATGGTACAATGGAACTTCAGCATACATAAGCATGACAAAACTACTGCTCGCCAAGAACGAAGAACATGCGTCGGCTCCACCTCAGCCACCCTCACGGAGTACACTGCTAAGGCGCCTCAAATCCCTCGCCCCCAAGCGCCCCCATATGGGGCGCCGCAAACTGCTGGTCGGCGGGCTAACTATTGCCGGCCTTGTTCTTTGGCTGCAGGTTGCCAGCTTTTTCCTGCCTGCTGGACGCGTGTTCTCATTCGGCGGGCAAAACTGCGTATTCAACCCTATGCTGCTGCCCGGGTTGGTAAGCCATAAGATCAGTGATAGTTTTAGCGCTTCAAGTCCTGGGACGATACAGATTACCGGCTACCCGGTATTTTCGTATCAGACTTGTATCACCGCCGAGCAGCCGCCTGAAGCGGGCCGCCAAGAGGTGGTAAAGCTCGCGCCTTTTGGCATCACGATACTCAGCAAGCACGTTTTGGTACTAGTCGGCGAACTGCCTGCAATACACGCCCGGTTCGACCCGGCAGAAGCAGTGGGTGCTGCCAGTACCCTCGAGTTTTCCTTGAGCGAGCCAGATGCAGTATTTGGCTACCTCATTGCCGGCGGTGGCAAGTCTGCCCCCTGTACCGCTGACGGGCTGGTCATCGCCTGCCCTCTCGGCCCGCTTGATCTGGCACAGGGCACGGATTATGCACTTAAACTTGAACAATATTTTGACGGAGAACTGGTCAGAACCATCGTTGAAGCGGACATCACCACACTGGATCCGGTGATAATAACCGAGTCATCTATTGCCCCGGACGCTCTGGTATACGATGTGCCGGCAGCCATTACGCTGGCAACTAACAAAAAACTTGTATCCGCTGGTGCGGTCGAATTGGTGCAGGCAGACAGCGGTGAACACATTTCTGGTATAACTTACGAGCTGGCCGAGGCGGGCCTCACGCTTGCTCTGGCAGAACCGCTGCCGCGCAAAACAGCGTACGAGCTGCGTATCGGCAACCTGACAGCCAATGACAACAGCGAACTGGCTGAGGCGTATATCCTGCGCTTCACAACCTCGGGTGGGCCGGAGGTTTCGGGCATTTCGGTGGGTACGCGGCGTGTATCCGTTCTGGCAGATCCTGTGCTGCATTTTGATATCGGCCTCAAAGAAGACCAAGACTTGGGCACATTTGTCCGGCTGGAGCACGACGGCAAACCCGTGCCCGCCAGCCTCAGCCTGCGCGGCAACAGCCTGACCATTCGATCAACTGCCCGGCTGAACCGCTGCGCCGATTACACGGTGCACGTCGGCGCCGGGCTTATCAATGAGCATGGCGTCGGTAACGGCGAGGCTTGGAGCTATAGTTTCCGTACCATATGCCAGACTGTCTTTAGTATTGGGCGCTCGGTGCAAGGTCGTGATATTACCGGATACAGGTTTGGCAGCGGCTCCAGCAAAATTGTGTTTGTCGGCGGTATGCACGGCAACGAACGGAGTTCGGTTACCACTATGAACGCGCTGATAAATTACCTGGAGGACCGCGCCCACGAGATCCCAGCGCACCGCCAAATCATTATCATCCCCAACCACAATCCAGATGGATATGCCCGCAGCAGCCGTACTAACGCCAATACTGTTGATCTCAACCGCAACTTCCCCACGCCAGATTGGCAGTCAGAGGTGCAGATTCCCGGCGGCACTACCCTGCCGCACGGCGGGGGCATAGCTCCGCTTGACCAGCCCGAATCTGCGGCCCTGGCCGACTATATTCGTGCCCAGCGCCCGCGCCTGGTGCTCACCTACCACGCAGTGGCGCGTGTTGTTATATCCAATGACGCGAGCGATTCTATCGGGCTCGGCCAAGCCTACGGGCGCACCAGCGGCTACAGGTTCTCGACCAACGCCGCCGTTGATGCCGGCGGCACGTTTGATTACGCCACCACTGGCGAATTTGAAGATTGGGTGGCAACACTCGGCATCCCAGCACTGCTAATCGAGCTTGCCAGCATGTCGCGCAACGAACTCAGCACCCACCGCAGCGCTATCTGGAACCTCGTCCAGCTCCCCTAAGGCTTTAGAGGTTTAACCTCTAACAGATAGAGTATTTGCCACTTTTGCATCTTACCCTATAATTTATCTATGCCTTCACGCAATATTATCCGACACTACGCACCAGACTCGTACTACCATATCTACTTTCGCGGCCTAAACAAACAGCCTATATTCCTCTGTGATGATGACAAAGATTACTTTTTGTACCTTCTGGCAAGATACCTCTCTCTTGAACCTGTTTGTAGCAAACTAGGGGTACCCTACCCTCATTTTCGTAGCTCAATGGACCTGGTCGCATTTTGCCTTATGGAAAATCACGTGCATATGCTAATTTTCCAACGTGAAACGGCTATCATAAGCAAGTTTATGAAGAGTCTACTCAGCAGCTATACCCGTTATTTCAACCTAAAATACCAACGGTCTGGTACATTATTTGAGAGCACCTTTAAGGCATCGTTGGTCAGTAACGACGCCTATATGACACACATCACCCGCTATATCCATATGAACCCCCGCAGGTGGCGGCGATACAAGTATTCAAGCCTCGCTTACTTTCTCGGCGCGCAGCCGCCAGAATGGCTTTATCCAAAAACTCCCACTGACTTTCCTACACCCCGTGAGTATCTTGCGTTCTTAAAGGATTACGAGCAAAACAAACAGGAACTGGCAGAGATTAAGCAGTATCTTGCTAACTATTAACAGATGAGTAGCATAAAACTGGCATTTTACTCATCTGTTACGGATTTAACCTCTAAATAGGTGGAAAAATACATTCACCTCTGTTAGAATATGATCATATGAGTTTATCCATCGGCATCGTCGGCCTGCCAAATGTCGGCAAGTCTACCCTGTTCAACGCCCTGACCGACAATAATATTTTGGCGGCTAATTATCCTTTTGCAACTATCGAGCCCAACACTGGTATTGTGCCGATTCCGGACGAAAGACAGACAAAACTTGCCGAAGTATACGGCAGCAAAAAGGTTGTCCCTGCCACTGTTACTTTTGTGGACATTGCTGGTCTTGTCGCTGGCGCCAGTAAGGGCGAGGGTCTGGGCAATCAGTTTTTGGCCAATATCCGCAGCTGTAGTGCCATTGCGCATGTTGTGCGGGCCTTTGACGACCCGAATGTCCTGACTGATGATGCCACGGGTACGCACGAGCCAGCGAGAGACATAGAGATTATTAATACCGAGCTGGTACTGGCCGATTTACAAACCGTCGAAAAGCGCCTGCCGCGTCTCGAGAAAGAAGTCCGGGCCAACCCGAAGCTCAAACTGCTGCACGATACTCTGCAGAGAATCTACGATACCTTGAACGACGGCAAGCCCGTCAACACTGCTTTTACCCCTGAAGATCTGGAAGGCCTTGAGGATCTGCAGCTGCTCACCACCAAGCCGGTGATTTATGTGTTCAATGTTGATGAGGAGACTCTGCAGAACGCGGCAAAGAAGCAAGAACTTGTACAATTGGCCGCACCGCAGCAGGCTGTGTTCATCTGCGCCAAGCTGGAGAGCGAACTCCGCGGCCTAGATGAAGCAGACAGAGTTGAGCTGCTTGGGAGCTACGGGGTAACCGAGTCCGGCCTAGTAAACCTCATCCATGCCGCCTACGATACGCTTGGCCTCCAGAGCTATCTGACAGCAGGCCCACAAGAAGTCCGCGCCTGGACCATCCGCAAGGGCTCGACTGCCCCGCAGGCTGCAGGTGTGATTCATGGCGACTTCGAGCGCGGATTCATCGCTGCCCAAATTGTTGACTATAATGACCTGATAGCCGCCGGTTCGGAACAAGCCGCAAAAGCTGCCGGCAAAGTCCGCACCGAGGGCAAAACCTACGTCATGCGATCCGACGACGTTGTCGAATTCAGATTCAACGTCTAACGTTTATCCCAAAGCAACACTAAAGCTTACCTACAGCGGCAGGCTCCTTACGCTGGGCAACAAAGCCCGACACACCTGCAAGACCCAACGCATATAACAGGGGCACAATGACTGTTATACCAGTCGCTGTCAGTTCGCCCGTTGAACTATCCGCACTTTGGCCTTCTTCCCCTCCAGCTCCGCCCGAGGTGTAAGTATACGAACTCCCCAGTACATACGAGCCGGTATCTGTCGTCAGGGTAACATCTACTGCACCTGGATCGTTTGGCGGCATCCGGACCACGACAGTCGTATCATCAATAAAGGTAAAGCATGAATCCGTAGAATCCGGGAGGCACTCTTCGGTTATAAGCTCGCTATCTACGGCAACGCTCTCTAGGTTGGTGAAGTTCATGCCGGTAATTGTCACTTCCGTACCTCCCTCGGTTGGTCCTGACGACGGTGTAAGCGGTGCTGTTGAGTTAGGCACAGGATTTACGGCCGCCCGGCCAATAGTGTCAGAGAGCGTACCCGTGATCCACACGTTGCCGTCTGGCCCCTCTACGAGATCAAAGGGACTACTGTCTGGGGTAGGAAGATTATACTCATCTATGAATGTTCCGTCTGTTGTAATACGGCCGATCCGGTTAGTCCCGGCTGCCACGTACCACAGTTCGCCCAACGGTCCGTTGACAATAGCTAGTGGTGTAGAACCAGGCTCTTCCATGATAAACTCATCGATTACAGAGCCATCTGGTGTTATACGCCCGATGATATCCGCCCCCGCCAAAACAAACCAAAGATTGCCGTCTTGGCCCACCGCAATCCCATAAGGAAGTCCGCCGTTTGTTGCCAGAGGAAACTCATCAAAAACCTCATCGACAGGATTAAACCGGCCGATGTTATCGCCTGCAGTCTCTACAAACCATAGATTACCATCTGGGCCGGCAACAATCGTTGAGGGGCCACTAGCTGGTGTTGGCACCGGAAATTCCGTAATAACTCCCGACGTCGTAATACGGCCGATCCTATTCCCAATCTCCTCTGTAAACCAGAGGTTGCCATCAGGCCCAACGACAATAGTATGAGGCACGCTGCCAACGTTAGGCAGGACAAACTCCGAATAGACGCCAGAAGTTGTCAGCCTGGCAATCGCGTTCCGGCTCTGCACGGTCAGCCACAGGTTTCCATCTGGGCCCGCTACGATTTCCCGGGGCCCAAATCCAACCGACGGTATAGGAAACTCAGTCACATTCCCAGAGGTATCCATACGCCCCACCTTGTTGGCCTCAAGCATCGTAAACCACAGCGCTCCATCCGGGCCGTTTGTAATTGATGTTATACTGCCACCTACTGTTGGTACAGAAAACTCTGTCATGAGAATAGCAGCATGAGCTCGTTCAAAGGGAGCAAGCACTATACCTAAGGTAAGAATGGTAACTAGCAGTGCAAGCTTTGCTTTTATGATGACACCCTCTTTACATTTATTTCAGTGTGATGCCACTAACTATAGACGAGATGAAACATAAGCACAATCTGTAAAACAACAATCAATCGTACTGCATTATCTATTTCAGCCAATTCACATCCTCATCTATACTTATCCTTATGGATTCGCGAAATATGGAGCAAAAGCGGACAATCAAAGCTTTTGTACCATCCAAACTAGAAGCAATCATCCTACCAGTGAGCGCATTGGTCTTTTTGAGCCTAACGTATGGACTGTCTCTTTTTAGGAAAGCTGATGGCGAAAGCTACATTCTTGTCATTGAGTATCTAGAGACACATGCCCGCGCCCTACTGCAGTGGCTTGACGAAGCGGTAGGTGCCACCATACCGCTCATGTTATTTTGGATGATCGTAGGCACTGTCGTGTACGTCATCGGCTGGATACTCTACGTCATTGCGGCAACCTACCGGAGCGACATAGTGCAAACAAAGAATATGATCGTACCAAAGGACTATAGCCGCAGAAAAGCATGGCATGAATCCCTTGCCCGACTGCTAACAAGAGTAATTTCAGGAGCTCTCCTAGCCCTGTGGCTCTACCTTTTATTCAGCGAAGTTCTGCCCTTTGCCTACCTCACATTCCATGCAAGCGCTGCCCAGCTAAGCCTTTGGTCGATAGCTGAAGCACTGCTCGCTACCATTCTGGTGTCGGCATGGATCTTTGTGGCGGCCGTCCTTAGCCGCTGTATTGTCTTGAGAGACCGCGTTTTTACCTAGAGAACTGGACTCATCTCTACCCCTCGTTTTTGTTGGTACCAGCCGGGGACTCTGGTGTGGCATTGGGCTGTACAACTGTTGGCTCGATAGAGGTAACCCCGTCATGTCTTACCTGTTGAGGCGGGGCCTGCATGTTTCCGACAACGGCATCTGCGCCAACCGGCAGAACAGTTTTGTTGCCGGCCTTCAGTCTCTGTTGCAAAACAATGCCTCCAGCTGCAAGAATCACTAACCCGCCGGCTGTGAATATCATCCAGCTCTTCAAAAATCCAGCACCTTTTGGCTGCTGCTGAATAACAAAATTCTGTACATCCGCACTATCCTGTTCACGAACAGTTATCTGCAGTTTCTGACCGAGAGCAGCGATAGTGTAATCGCCCGGCTGCACACCGACAAAGCTTGCTATGCCGGTCGCGTCTGTCTGAGCCTTTTGGTCACCGAGAGTCACCTCAGTGTCTGCAACAACTTCGCCTGCCCCGTCCAATACTTGCACAGCAACAAGATATCCCGAAGCTTCACCTTCTGAGGCAACAGGAACTGGTTGATCATCGGCAAGAGGTGGCGCCTGGGGGTTTTGGTTTTGTGCCCCTGATTGCTGGCTGCCTCCCTGATTATTTGCAGAGTTTCCTCCACTGCCGCCACTGTTGTTACTCGAGCCGCCACTGTTGCTTCCACCGCCAGATGCGGGTGGGTTTGACGGCGGAGGGACCATAGTAAATGAAGCTCCAGCGGTCGATCCGTTCCATACGTTCTCTACATCACTCATCCGCACTATAGCCGATGAACCGCTGAACGAAATTGTCGCAGTCCCCGAATCCTGTAATACCCTAAATGTCACGTCAGCTACTTTTTGTCTGCCTGTCCGCGCAGAAGCTGACCCCACCCCTATGCGGACATTTCCACCACCGCCAATCAGGGTTTCTTCACCGCTATACGGAAAGGCTGATCCAGATACACTGATACGCCTGAACTCCAGATGTGCCGCGTTGTAAGACAAATCAGCCTGTACTGCGTTAACACCATCATCACCGCTGTTCTCGTGGATGGCCACAGTAAACTCCTGACCCTGCACAAAACTCCCCGAGGAGGGCGTCAACGTTAGCGTTGCACTGCCTGCCGCTTTTGTCACCTGCAATCCAACCAACCCTGCAAGTGAAGCTACCGAAAAAGCCGCCAGTAGCACTTTTACGAAAAATCTGTTCTTTTCCACCTTACTTCCCCCAGTTACTTACTAATTGCGACAGGTCGAATATGTTTACAACTCCATCGTTGTTCAAATCACCCTGAGCACGCGTGGCATTCGACCTCCCCCAGTTTGAGAGCATCTGAGCCAAGTCAAAGATGTCTACCTTGCCGTCACCGTTGACGTCGCCTGGGCGCGGTCCGCTTGGTGGTGCGTCCGGAACGTTATCGACAACAACAGAGACAGAAGCAGAAGATGCCGAGTTGCCCGCTGTATCATAGGCTCTTGTCTGCAATGTATGAGTACCGTCGCTGTACGATGCGGTATTCCACGCAAAACTATACGGGTGGCTTCTGTCAGTCGCTCTCACCTGGCCATTTATGAGCAGCTCTACCCTATCAATGCCGACATTGTCGCTCGCGGTTGCAACAACAGTGATTGGCCCTGACAATCTTGCACCGCCCGCCGGAAAACTGATAGCAGTTGTCGGTGGTGTTGTGTCCGGTACCACGTTATGAACCGTTACGCTCACTGGAGTCGAGGCTCCCTCATTGCCTGCACTGTCGGTTGCCCGGGCAGTAATCGAATACGTGCCGTTTGCTACGCCAGCTGTATTCCAACTAGCGGCAAAAGGAGATGAACTATCGGTTGAGAACGGCGTATTGCTACCGTTTAGATAAAACCGCACCTGGGTAATGTTTGACTGAGTATCAGAGGCACTAGCCGCCACATTGACTGTCCCACTGACCGTCTGGCCGGACGAAGGGGCTGTGATAGCAACAGTCGGAGGTGTTGTATCGGCAGGTACCGGCGGATCATTGACAGGTGGATGCCCATGATCAGACGCACTGGACAGGCCAAGATTCTGCTCGATAAAAAGGTATTTGTCGTGATCACTCATAGCCGGAGTAACAAAGCTGCCAAAGACTGCCTCCCCAAAGATATTTTTGGGCTGCGTGTAGCTTGGCTGGCTGCCGCGGTTGTACTCCAGTTCAACGTGTACGTTCGTCATGGCTTGATGATGCCCTTCTATATTGAACTGCACCTGGTTGTTGCCCCGCACCAAATGAGCCGGATTGATATCGATATAGAGCGACATTGGATTATTACCGTTATAGAACGTGTTGCCGTTCCATGCGGACCACACTGGTGCGGGCACCATAGTCCGCGGGTGCGGCAATGGGTAGTTGTTGCCGTTTATTCTGACACTGTGGCTCGAATTGTAGTCGTACCACCCCGGCCCTACCGCAGTCAGTGTGAACATTATCCGCGCCTTTACCGGATTACCGATCTGATCTGGTATCGGCACCACGGTGGTTCTCGGCCCCTTAGGAAGCTTGTGTTGTATAGTACCCAGACCTAAGTATGGAGTACTACCGGTTGCGCCGCCCTCGACATAGTTGTGCACTACTGTTGGCGATGCTGGCCCGTTAAAGCCAAAGTTGTCCCAGTGGAACAGGAACGTCATAGCGTTATTCGGATTGTCTTTGCCGATATTGTAGCCGAATATAGTAGAGTGCACCTGGTATTTTGTCACACCGCTGAAATCCGCCGGCATGTTGCCCTCTAGCGCTCGCTCTCCCTCAATAAATACTTTTATCTTCGTGTTTGATATCTCAACACGCCACGGCACGCGCACGTTCGGAATAAACCGGTTCATATTCCTACAGCTCTGACATGAGTACGTGAGAGGCACATCACGCGGGTTTTTGTTATTGTCGTAGTAGATAAGCTTCACGCCGCCCACCACATCGCCTTGAGCAAGACGTATCATAGATGGGTCAGAGGGCTCATCGTCAAAAGCACTTGCATGTGCCGTAACATCCACTGGCGCGCCGCTATTACGAGCACTCATTGGAATGAGATCCAGATACCAGACGCCTCGTTTTTCGATGTTAGTGGCGCCATCCATATCAAACACGATAACGCCAGGGTTAGCCTCTGTACGGCCCGCAATATCAAACACTCCGCGGGCACGTGAGGCAAACTGCCCGCGGTCACAGAACTCAGTACCGCCCGAAAGGCGGATAGTGCTTAGCTGGTTATGAGAGTGGTGCTGGTTATTTACGAAGGCACCAGCCGAGCCGGCCTGGACGCAAGCGGATCCCGCCTGGTTCCATTTGAGCTCGTCAAACGGACCGGCTGGAGTGTTAAAATCATCAAAGAAGCCCGTCATCTCCTGCCGCAGTGCATCAACACGAGAGCTATTGGCTGTAGCCGTAATAGAAACCGGGCTAGAAACCCGGCCGCTACCCCGCCGCTCTGACGCGGTACTGCTGCCGTGCGCTCCAGGAGTCGGTACCTGTACGGTTGAACCATGTGCAGCATATACCCTGATGCTGTACTCTTTGTTGTTGTCTATGGGCTGTATCTGTACTGCAGGATACGTTGTCTGCTTGGTGTATGGGAAGGTGCCAAGCGCTGTCTCTCCGTATTCGATAAAGTAGCCGACTATGCCCGCCCCGCTAGCGTTATTTGGCGCATCCCACCTGACTGTAATCACACGGTCATCCGGCTGCGCGCGCAGGTTTCGTACCTGAGGCAGACTCGTATCAATTTGTATAGGCACTGCAGCTCTCGAACGAAAAAGCGCGACAGCTCCAATCACGCCAAACGCCAGTACGCATACTGCAAGTATCAGAAGTTGCTTTCTTTTCATAAATGTTGCCCTCGCTTTTTTACCCTTGCTTTTCATACATTATAATCCCCAATACCTTAATAACCTCGAAAAATCGAATATATTCACTACGCCGTCTCCTGTCAGATCGCCTTGGCTGCGGGTTGCATTAGTACGGCCCCAGTTGGCCAAAAGGCCGGACAGATCAAATATGTCTACTCTGCCGTCACCGTTTATATCACCAGGATTGAGATCCGGCGGCGTCTCAGTAACTTCACGGGTGCGCACAAGTCCATCGTACTGATAATTAAGAAAATAGCTCTGCTCCCACGTACGGCTACTCAGATTATTCTGTACGCTAGCTATGTACTGTAGTGCTGGCGCCGTGCGCCACCGGCCGGCAAACCACAAGCCCAAACAGCCCCACATGTCGCCTGCCGCATAGTCCTGGCCGCGCTCAAAACTATTGAGCCAGGTCTCGTTCCCGTTATAGCAATTTCTAAAAATATGGCCGTAATAGTCAATATTATAAGCCGTGGAATAAATCGCATTATTGGTCAGTGTCGACGGATTCTCTGTTGTACTGCTATAAAACCCGCTCTTGTGATAATGCCATCTGACCTGCAAAATCCCGTACGATTCAGGGCACTGGTTGCTGCGGGCGTGATCGCCAACGTGCTGCGGCTGGTAGCTGCCAACCGGGAAGAGGTTGCTGCACAAGGCACTATCGCCCGCCCAGTCGCCAAGGGCATTTTGGCGCCAGTAAGACTCCTGCACAGCCTGCGCGCGCAGAACATCCTCATCGATCCCCCATTTGCAGGCTGCCCACTGAATAATCTCGTCGGTAGTCCCCTTGAAATTGCCGGTTATGCGCGGATTCAAATAGTTGCCGCCCACTGGCGTATCATTGTTGTACACTGTGTTTCCTGGCCTGATCTCGGCCGCTGGCCGTACCCAGGAAGCACATTCTGCCTCCGACGGCAGCCGCGCCCCTACCGGCAAAGTCGCGAACTTGTCCGGTGCCTCTGCGCCTGGTGCCGCACGCGTCAGCCACAACATGGCAACCCCGCCCACGAGGGCGAATGAAATTATCAAACTCAAGGACAGCACATGCCGCTTGCTAAAAGAGCGTGTCCCGCCCGGTCCCTGCGCCCTCTTCTGTATAATCTTGGCCTGTGAGGCCATAGAGCATTCCCCTACGTCTAATCTGCTGGCTTAAGCATAACAATATAGAGCAACGCCCGTAAACCCTGCCGGGGAATATACTTATCCCGTAGTAATAATTACCCGCTACTTTTTTTGGCGCCCAAGTATCCCACGACCAGCACGCTGCGCCTGCCTCCGTCGCTGTTCTTCACGATATGCATCCCTTGCAACTGTTAGCGCCTTCCAGTGCTCTGGCGGTACGAGCGTAAGGTCAAAAGAGCCTGTGTCCACATCCCTATCGATATCAAAGGTGCCCTTAAGCGCTCCATCGCCCTGCGAATCGCCGACCTCAAGATCAAGCTTACTCGTGCCTCTCATTGATAAAACTGTATAGCCTCCACCTTCCAGTCTAGTAGTCCGTCGAAGGGTAGTAGATCGTCCCTTAACTGGCACGGGCGTGACATGTATCAAAACCTCTTCCGCCTCTTCTGGGTTCACAGCTATATCACAAGCATCCAGAACTCCCAGCATCTCGTGCAAGTCTTTCATACTAATGCCGGTTACATTCTCGAAGTAGTCAGCCGGACTCTGGGTTTCAGGGATAAGGGTAACTATGTTTTTATTTTTTTCTGCCATACCTCTATTATAGCACAAGCAAGATGAAAAAGCAAGTAGCTGGATATTTTGGCTAACTATAGAACCGTGATACCCGGCGGCGCATCATGAACGGTACCTTAATGTAGGGGTTGGCTACCCTATGCTCGTACGAGCGCACCCTAGATTCAACCGGAGTCTCAAAAAACTGCTGCATCACAGAGGTTGTTTGCTGCCGTAGCTCCATGACACGGCGCTGCAAATACGCAGTGGCTTTCCTGAGCGCCGCGCCTTTAAAGCTTGTAAACCTGAGCTGCTTTGAAAGAGTGCAGATAGTAATAGTAGAATCTACCAGCCGGCCGTCAAAATCGACCTCGGATATCATGTCGTAGCGGATATCCTCCAGCGTCAGATAGAAGGGCTTTTTGTCTATCAGGATAGCCCGCTGATCTGTCACGCAGAGCATAGCAAAACCGCCTTCGTAGCGGCCGTTGATACAGTAGATAATCGTCTCGCCAGGCTCGATAATATGTTCGAGCTCCTTTGCCTCGCCTCTGCCCCACCACGTAAACGAGGCACCAATGGCTTTTAGTTGTCGCTCGATCTCTTGATGAGTAACCATGATGCGCACCTCCGTTTAGTACTTTCATAGTAGCCCTCTTGCACTGTGCTAACTATGACCTTCGTCACGTCATCGGTGTGATATATATCATGGCTCCGGCGCAAAAGCTTTGTTGCATACTGGTTTTCTGTCATAATTTAGTCATGTTGGCCTCTGATCAGCACACAGCGCCGCTTCTGGAACTATTTCATCGCGGCACACACCTTACCTACAAAAAAGGCGAATTTATTATCAGGCCCGGCGAATCACCGCCGGGTATTTTTTATATCGAGAGGGGCATCGTCAAAGCCTATGACATCACCAAGTACGGTGAAGAAAACCTGCTGATTGTCCGCCACGAAAAAGAGGTATTTCCGCTCATCTGGGCAATTACCGGCAAAGAACGCCAGGTTATTTACGAAGCCCTGGCCGATGTCGCCGTCTGGCGTATCGACCGCGAAGATTTTCTGAAGCTTATAAAGGACAATCCCGACGTGCTAGCGGCCTTACTCGATATGACGGTCGAACTGTACCGCATCCATAGCGAACGCATTATAAATCTCGAATACCGCACAGTACGCGAGCGCCTGATATCATTTCTGCTGACTATGAGCCAGCGCTTTGGCAAAAAGTCCAAGGCAGGTATAGAAATCGCCGTGCCTCTCAAACAACAGGATATTGCCAGCTCTATCAATGCTACTCGTGAAACAACCAGCCGCGAGCTCACCTTGCTCGAGAAAAAAGGGCTGATTACCAACAACGGCACTATTACTCTTTTGGATATGAAGGCTCTGCGCGAGCATTTGTAAGTTTCTTTGGTAAAGAACCAAACCCCTCCTTCTTGAAACCAAGAAGCAAGTTGTTCCATTTTTGCATCGTCAAAAACGGAACCCAAAAAACCGACACGGCAGTTCAGAAAACAAGACTCAGAACCAACAGGCTGACAAATTAGCTTTCTGGAGTCGTCTGTACTTTTACGGCACAGCGGGCTTTGCCCGCTGCCCGGGAAAAGTACATGCTGTCGGAACTTGCACTGACGCGCTTCAAACAGTCCTCGAAAGAATAAACAACTTGTCATCCTGCCGGCCCATGAATCTGTTTTCTGAAAGCCGGGCAGACAAAGCAGAAACCCCGGCCAAGGCCGGGGTGCTATAAATAGTGCCGCCTCCCAGGGCGGCTTCAGATTTCCGGGTCTGGGCATCGAAATCTGCCCTGATTCGGACGGTGTAGAAATGACAATTATTGCCGAGGACTCAGCCCATGAACTCAAATATGAAACTTCATGGGCCGACTGAAAGGAGTTGTCCGAGGCATTGTCATTTTTATCACCAGGGCGAGTCACGGCCGGTTTTGGCCCAGTGCTTCTTGGCTACTTCTCAACAAGGAGAAGTAGTAACTTGCTTCTTGGTTTCAAGAAGATAATAGGTTTTAACTAATCTTTTTCAAAAGATAAAATCTTTCGGTATTTCCCTTTGCTCCAGAAATCTCAGAATCGGCTTTGTCGATGGTAATAAAGTGCTGCTTCAGCCACAGTTCAAAATCCTTTAAAATACTGCGGCGCATTTTATCGTTTTTTATCACACCTTTGTGCTTGGCCGAGCTGCCGGCCTCAAACTGCGGCTTGCACATGGCGACAATCTGCGTCTGCGGTCCTGAAATTCTTGCCACGTGCGGCAAAATTTCACGCAAAGATATAAAACTCACGTCCATCACGACAAGATCCGGCATCGTACCTGGCTGAAAATCTCTAATGTCCGTTTGTTCGTGGAGTTCAATCTGCGGATTGCCATGCAGCGTCGGATGCAGCTGGTCGGTGCCGACATCGACGGCAATCACCTTGCCCGCGCCGTTTTTTAGCGCAAAGTCAGTAAACCCGCCCGTACTGCTGCCCACGTCAAGTACAGTCTTGCCCTTGAAAATCAGTCTGAGTGTCTTGGCAACGCTCGCCAGCTTCAGCCCCGCCCGAGACACATACTGCTCCTTGGCGATAAGCTTGATCTCGGCCTCGTCAGATACAATCGTACCTGGCTTGGTCAGAATCGTGCCATTTACCCGCACCTGGCCAAGTTTGATAAAACTCTCTGCCTGCGAGCGCGTCGGTACCAGCCCCCGCTGAACCAAAGCCTTATCGAGCCGCTGTTTCATAAATCTCTATCGCTTCTTTAGCAAACTCATTAAGCTTCTCGTGCAGGACACTATACTTAGGCAGCCTCACAACACCCTGGCCTTCGTAGGCCGTAATCATAGCGTCCGAGTCGACCTCCGTAACAAAAAGGTGGGCAAACACCGGCTTGCCAAATGATTTAGGACCTTTGCCGACTGTTTCGTAGGAGTGAAGGTGACGCAGATCATTCTTTGTAAGGGTGAGGCCTGTTTCTTCACGAAACTCGCGCAGAGCGCCGTCTTCTGCAGTCTCGCTTCCTTCAAGTGCCCCACCCCAAAGAGAGTAGGTATCCGGCTCTGCTATCGATGGGATATTATCCCTGTATTGCAGTACATACTCATCGCCCTGGATAATTAGCACTCCCGCAACTTGTATCATCTATGCGTTCTTGTTAATTTTGAGCTGTTTGCGGAGCGTGTACTTGCGGCTGAGCCAGAACATCAGGCACGTCCAGAACAGGATATTTGCCCCCAGGCTGCCCCAGTCAACCACCGTAGAGGTTACGCGACGCGCCTCGATGCCAGGCTCATTGCAAACCGGTATCTGGCTGCGCTGGAAATATGCCAGCGGGAACCCGCGCTCGTCGATTGCAATCCGCGGCGTGCCGTCTACAAATGTCTCGAGCACGCAGCTATCGAAATAACGATTGATGTCATCATTGATCTTGATACTGCCGCCAGTGCTAAGATTAAAACCCAATACAACCCATGACACGAGTGTCAGCACCACGCCAACGACAAACGACCGCACAATCCGGCTTTTCATCGCTTCCTGCAATCTTGATGGTTTCTGCACTTCTGATTCTGCGATTGTTTCTTTCATAGGCTCATTGTACTACCAAACTAATCTTTTTTGCGCTCGCGATAGCTACCGTCTTCGGTGCTGACACTGATGACATCGCCCTGCTTGATGAAGGCCGGGACTTTGACCGTAATACCTGTCTCAAGCGTTGCGTCCTTGAGTACCGAGCTGGTTGTGTCACCCTTTACCACGCTTTCGGTATAGGTCACTTCAAGATAAACATTTTTTGGCAGCTCGACATTGATGACTCGGCCGTCAAACAACTGTGCCTGAACATTATCACCTTCCTTCAAGTAACCGGCTTGGTCGCCAATGATATCAGCGGCAATTTCAAACTGCTCGAAGGTGTCGTTGTTCATAAAATAGAACGTGTTGCCGTCGTTATAAAGATACTGCACAGTCTGATTGGTCACATCGGCTGGCTCGATAGATTCATTGCCCTTGAATGTCTTGCTCAGCACCTTGCCGTCAATGAGGCTCTTGATCTTGACGTTCACAATCGAGCCGCCGCGGCCCATGACCTTCTGGTTGTAGTCAACCACCCGAAACGGCTCGCCGTCCATCTGAAAAATCTGGCCTTTTTTTAGATCTGTAATTCCCATTAGTTCTCCTTTTCGATTGCTGCCCAGATAGCATCTACCAGTTCGTAATAACCTGCTATTTCCGATTCGGTGATGAGGCCGGTTATTCCGGCACTGTCAACCTGCATGGCCATCTCTTCGTGTTTTTTGATAATCACTTCGTACGGCTCGCCCCCTTGTACAGCCTTGCCGAGCTCACCAACACTTTTGACAAGATCGCTCAGCATGCTTTGCCGTGATGTCGTACCGAATACACCCGCCGGGCTGTTGGTACGGATATCCGCGACTTTATCGAACAATTCTTTTATAAGTTTGCCTAGGTGTTGGTTTGCCATAGTACTATTCTAACCTTTCACGGATAGAATCTGCCAGCGCAGAAAGGTGCGCTACATCGGCCGGGCCGAGCAAATCGTATTCGCTGGCCCTCAAAATGTATTCGTTGACAAGCTTCGCCTGCTCGATAGCCGCGGCAATGAACAACTGCTGTTCTTCACTATCATCTGCAAAGAAATACCGCTCGGTATTAATACGCATAGCGTACGCACTATCCTGCAGGGCAATCATTACCTTACGCGGCTCAGTAGAGAGCGTGTTAAACTGCTTTGCCGATGGCAAAGTCATGATGTATTTCTCAAGCTTCTTCGCCACCTGCGGCAGCGTCAAATTTTCTTCCAGACCGTACTCCTCATCCTAAATATCACCTCCCCCTCGAAGAATATAATTAAATATCTCTGAGGCTGAGTCATTGAGGCACTGTCCTGGTATGCTTGCCTTCCAAAAGGCAATACATACACCTATCGTAATAACGATAGCCCCGCCTAGATAAAACATCTTTGATCGCTTCGCGGCCGCTCTTTTGTATGCAACAAAACCTATCAACAGCCCCGCAATCACAATCAGTGTAATTGCCAGCGCTAATTCCCTGTAAAAGGTTTCCGCACAAGGAAACCCTGCAAAATATCTAGAGACAATCACGAATCGTACGACCCTTTCCTAGCTGGTGCCGTGCTAGTTATTTGCGACAAAAGGCATCAAGGCGAGGTGCCGCGCACGCTTAATAGCACGTGCCAGCTGACGCTGCTGTGATTCAGTCAGGCCTGTCTTCTTGCGGGTCTCGATCTGACCAAATTGGTTGACGTAACGCTGCAAGGTCTTAAAGTCCTTGTAGTCAAAATACGCTACGTCTGTTCTGTGTTTAAAAATCTTCGCCATGTTAATATATTTCCTTCTTAATTAATTCTACGATTCTTCCACGGGTTTTGCGATTTGCGTAACAGTGGATGGTCCTTCAAAGAAATGTAGCCCCAGTTCACCACCTGGTGCAAATGTGTGCTCCTCAATATATTCAAGAGTCTTGGCAACATTGATTAAAGCGCGCCTTCCCAAAAACGGGCTGATGGTGCTGACGCCAATGATACTTCTTCTGCCAACCACATACACATCTCGGTTTACAACCACATCCGTATCCTCACCAATGTGTTCTGGGCTGGAAAGTATGGCCAACACTTGTGCGCCTCTCTTCCATGGCTTCCAGGAAAGGGGCTCTTGCTTTGCCTTTTCAACTGTTAATTTACCGTCCATTATTTCTCCTAATCCACCCTCGTTGCTTAGCTGGTTTTCAGTGATTTTGGTCCACCGACGCTTAGCGGTTTAGCTGGCTAGTGCAGTTCGGGATGAATGCCGAGCACAAAAGCCGAGGTGTATCCGAAAATACAGTGAGGCTTTTTGACGCAGGCATTCGCCCGAAATGTGCAGTCAGGTAAGGCGCTAGAATGGGATGTCGTCAAGGTTTATCGGCTCATCACCAATATCCTCGATAACGACATCATCCTGCTTCTTGCTTGGTGTTGGCTTGCTACTGCCGGAATCACTTGATCCGCCACTGTAGCCGCCGTCTCCACCTTGACCGCCATCACGGCCGCCGAGGAATGTCACATCCTGTGCCACGACCTCAACTTTGCTGCGCTTCTGGCCGTCTTGCTCCCAGCTGCGGGACTGGATACGTCCGTTCACTAGGCACGGGCGGCCTTTGCTCAGGTACTGCGCGACGCGCTCACCGAGCGGACCCCAGGCGACAACATCGATATAATCGGTGGCTTCCTGCCAGTTGCCGTCTGAACCCTTGAAGCTGCGGTTCAGCGCTAGGCTAAAGCTACAGACGCTCTGCCCGCTTGGGATTGTCCGGAGTTCTGGATCCCTTGTTAAATTACCCATTAAGATGACTTGGTTGAATGACCTTGCCATATAACCCTCCTTGCAGGAACTACGTCCTATTTAGTTATTTGTATCTCTACCCTACGCCCACGGCCTGCACAATGCAAGCTAAGAATTTGCAATTAGCTATGAGCGATTAGCAATTTTATCGCCCATCGTTAATCGCTTATATTTTGCGCTTGGCAAATTGCCAATTGCTAATCTTTCTAAAGTTCTATTCTTCTGCTTCGTCAGAAGAATCGTCATCGGCCTTGTCACCACGTGCAGCAGCCTTCTCAGCCTTCTCAGCCTTGAGTGCTTCTGCCTTGGCGATCTTCTTGAGATCAGGCTTGGTGATGAGAAAACGCACTACTTCGTCGGTAATGTTCAGCGTGTCATTGATCTTCTGCACGCCCGCGCCGTCCATGTCTACGGTGTAGAACACGTAGATTGCGAAGTCCTGTTTGTTAATCGGGTATGCCAGCTTGCGCTTGCCCCAGTTGTCTGTGTCGGTCACCTTACCACCGTTGTCGGCGATAATTTTCTCGACTTTTGCTGTTGCTTTTTCGAGGTCGATTTCTAGACCCTGATCAAACAATACAGCGATTTCGTATTGTGCCATGCACGTCCTTTCTTCGAAAGGAATAGTTGATACTTAATATTTGATAGATAAGAACCTATAAATACCGCGTACACTATGACTTCCGTTGGTTTACGGCCAGGTAGCTAAGACTCCTGGCCCGAAGTTAGTTAGTAACGGATGTAATTATACTGATTAACAGGTGATAAATCAAGCGGCAAGCGTGAAGCGAAGCACATCATGATAATCCGGCCATTTGTGCCGTGGAAGCACTTCAGTCACAGCCTCTGTTGCGCCACTTAGCCTTGGTCGCAACAAGCCCTTACCTAAAGCTTTACGATATTTTGGTCTAATAGGCTCAACAGCCAGATCAATCGCTGCCTCAATAATATAATCACCCATGTTACGCCTATCCTCTTCGCTTTCAGAATACAAGAACTGGTCAATATATTTTTCGTCAACCACCCCTTCCAGGGCTTGCTTGCCTATATACTGTACAAAGAATTTGGCAATACAATCTCTGGGCTCTGCATCAGTTCTGTATCCGAGGTGCTCATCATATCTCTCAACAATATGGAGCTGCTTGCGGCCTCTCACGAAGTCATGTATGTGAGATGACATGCGTACAAGTTTCGGCTCACCACCCCTGAGATCAAGTGCCATCCTGGAAGCATATCCAGCCACAGAAAGCACGGTGAGCGCGAACTTATCTCCTTCACTTTCCGGCAACCACTCGACTCCATTTCTAAAAAAGATATTGTGCTTACGGTCGTGCCAGTATCGAGGTAAATACTGCACCCGGCTATGACGTAGCGCTATACCAGCCTCATCATTCAGTACAGAAAGATTGCTAAAGAAAAAACTATGATCATGATTCCAATCTTGTTCAACGCCTTTCGGAGGGTCAAAAGGATATATCAGATAGGGCACTCCGTACTTATCTACCGGTACCACACCCTGTTCAAACGCTTGTTGGAGATGGTCTGGCGCAGATGCATGCAACTGTGCCAGACGCTCGGGCATGCTAGTCCCTGCCCC
This sequence comes from uncultured Candidatus Saccharibacteria bacterium, assembly GCA_964642275.1. Classification (GTDB taxonomy): domain Bacteria; phylum Patescibacteriota; class Saccharimonadia; order Saccharimonadales; family JACDBH01; genus CAZXOA01. Next base: position 44,615 of record CAZXOA010000009.1, read on the forward strand.
CGGTAATTTTAGTATTTTTGATTTTTACCATAACCATAATTTACCCTGATGATACCGCTGGTCTGGAGTTAGCGCAAGTGTATTTTGTACTACGCTTCTTCGACTTCAATCACCGAGCCGTCTGCGCTGCCGCCAAAGACATCATCCAAGCTGCTTACCAGCACTTCGCGCGGGCGCGAGCCGTCTGCCGGGCTAATGATGCCCTGCTCTTCCATCTCTTCAATCAAACGGGCTGCTTTGCCGTAGCCAATGCGCAGTCTGCGCTGCAACAGCGATGTGCTGGCTTTGCGGGCCTCAATTACCACGCGCACCGCATCTTTGAACTCGGCCTCGTCACCTTGACCGCCGTCGTTACTGTAATCCGCCACCACGCCGCCCTTGCCGTTGAGCTGTACCGGTTGGCTAACAACCTCATCATCATATTGCGGCGGGCGCTGCATGCGCAGGAAATCCATAATGGAGTTCGTTTCGTCAGTTGATATAAACGCGCCCTGCACGCGCTTTGGCTTGGGCATATCAGTTGTTTGATACAGCATGTCACCGCGGCCCAGCAGCTTCTCAGCGCCGCCGGTGTCCATGATGATACGGCTTTCCAGCTCCTGCGCCACCGTAAAGGCAATGCGCGCCGGAATATTGGCCTTGATAAGACCGGTAATCACGTTGGCGCGCGGGCTCTGGGTGGCCAGCACCAGGTGGATACCCACCGCACGCGCCTTCTGTGCAATACGCACAATCAGCGCCTCGACATCACGGCCGGCAGCCATCATGAGATCAGCCATTTCGTCAATCACGATCACGATGTAGGGCATACCCTCTTCTTTCATGACGGCGTTGTAGTCGGCAATGTTGCGCTTCTTGTTTTCTGCCAGCGTGCGGTAGCGGCGCTCCATCTCTGCCACCGCCCATTTGAGCGCACTTATAGTCTTCTCCGGTTCGGTAATAACTGGGGTCAAGAGGTGCGGGATATCAGCATAAGGCGCAAGCTCTACCTGCTTTGGATCCACCAAAATCAGCTTCATGTCGCTTGGGCTGTTGCGGTATAGCAAGCTAGTAAGCAGCGAGTTGATCATCACCGACTTACCAGACTTGGTCTGACCGGCAATCAGCACATGCGGCATTTCATCCAGCTCGCCCACTACTGCAGCGCCCGCGATATCTTTGCCGACGGCAATACTTAGCGGACTGGCCGTGTTCTTCCACTCGCTAGACTGCAGGATAGAGCTGATGCGCACCGAAGCCGGCTTGAGGTTCGGCACCTCGATACCCACCGCCTTTTTGCCGGGAATCGGCGCTTCGATACGGATTGTCTGCGCACCCAAGCTGAGCGCAATATTATCGTCGAGCGACGAGATTTTGTTCAGCTTAACCCCGGCTGGGGGCCTCAGCGTGTACTGGGTAATACGCGGGCCGATGTTGGCGCCCTCCATCTCGACATTGATATCAAAATGGCCAAACGACTCCTTGATGGTGTCAGCAATAGCTTCAACATCACCCGGGTCAGCCTTGTCCTGTTTTTGATCTAGTAGATCCATGCCTGGGAACTTCCAGTTCGGGTCGCTTGGTGCGGTCAAGGCCTGATGGTCCTCTTTGGGGCTCAGCTTGGCAGGCACGCTGTTTTTGAGGCTGCCTCCTACTTTATGATGCTCAACCGGCACGCCCTCATTCATCTGGAAATTGCGTTTGGTTGCAGCCGCGCTGAGCTCGGCCATACTTTCTTCTTCTGACCTCTCACGGCGTTTAAGCGGCTTTACAACCGCCTTTAGCACCAGTGGTGATATACCAAAACTGAACATAAACGCCAGCATCGCCAGCACCAGCATGAGAACGCTGGCCGTGAATGGGCTCAGTACATTGAGCGCCAAACCGCCGATAAAAGCCCCGACAGCCCCGCCGCTGCCGCCTTCATACTCTTGAGTTGCCGCGTTCTGGTCGGCAAAGCCGGTAAACAGCCACGCCGAGAGAAACATTAGGAGGAATATCATGCTGAAGCTGTTAGCCAGCGGCACTTTATGGTCTTCTGTCGTGAACTTGAGCACCCCAAAATACATCAGTGCCACAGGGGTTAGATAAGCCGCCAAACCAAACGCGCTGTAAATCCCGTCAAATACAGTCGTCGGTGCCGAACCGCCAAACCCAAACCCGCCAAGTAGCAAAAAGAATGCGGCCAATATCAGAAGCACAGCGGTTGCCTGCCGCCAAAACATGTTTGGTTCGTGTACTTCGACTGCCCTACTTTTGCGTTTTTTCTTTTTTGCCATAAGTGGTTTTATTATATAACTCTTGGTAAATTTTCTCTACTTCTAATCATCGGGGTCACTGCCAAGACGGGGATTCTTTCTGCGATAGTTCATCACCTCTTCGTTATACGCATCCGTCTGACTTGCATCGCGCAGCCCTCCGCTAGAACCATCGGCTGCCTGTCCGTCCTGTTCGAGCAGCTCGTTTTGAGCCGCTCGCAATTCAGCAAGGCTAGGCCCTTTGTTATATTCTGGATCTGGCAAGTGTTCTTGTTTACCCATAATTACATTATACCAAACTGTTCGTATTTTGTCAAGGATAAGCGCTCTTTTTTATGAATTGCTGGTATTTTCACCCCTGTGGGCGCGGGCGGCCGGTTCGATGGCAAACTTCTGTTCTACATAATCACGGTGCGACAGCTCCCCGGCCTTCCACCGTTTGTCCAGATCCTGCAGTGCAGGGTTTACCTGGCTGGAGGGCTGAGGCACAGACGGCTGATGGCTATGCTGCATGATGTCCTGAAAAGTATCATCTGACTCAAGCGGATTCTGCGGCGCATGCGTATCCATAAACATAGTGTATCACCAAAAAACTCTTGACACCGTAGTGAGCTTTTGTGAGTATTTTTCTACCTAGAAAAATACCGGATTTACCAAAGGTAAATCACACAAAAGTCTACTACAGGGTTGACAAATATGCATAACCGTGATAATATGTCCCCAAGACTGACAAACAAAAACTAAATAAAAAATAGCGGAGCCCTTGCCCCGCAGAAAAAGGGAAAAACAAAAATGGATGAATTAACCATCCCTAGAGTCGAGAAAGAAGATATAGCTGCTCCACATATTGCACCAGGCGGAACAACTATAGTTTTGCAACGTCACGAAAAATATAATCGAGACAGGAGTGCTGATGATGCCGGCTCAATTTCCCCTGAGAATTCCGGGGCAACCATAGATGTCGATAGGCAGTTTTTTGAAGACGTTCTAGCACAAGAGCAGACGGATGGAGCGGAAACGGTAGTTTTGTTTGTCTCAAGCGACACACAGTATGCCGGCAAGGGTAGACGAAGCCTAGAAACAGGCCAGCTTGCGCAGGATACTGCAGCCGAGGTGTTTGCCGCCGCGGGTATTGATCCCGCGCAGAGAATTATCAACTTTAATCCAAACTTCAATACCCACAGGTCTAGTGATACTGATCAGGATATCAGACCGATGAGGGGCATCGTAGAGCCTAAGATGTTCGATGAGCACCCGGAATTTGTCAAAGAGTTAGGCAGGATGTTCAACCCGCCGGAGCTGCAAGAGGAAATTGATGCCAGAAGAACGGATGTGCAGCTTTCGCCGCGAGCCTTTGGAGCCTATGAAGAAGACGCACCTGAGGTAAAAGAGCTTCGTGAAAGACACGGTGCCGAAGGCGTACATGACATAGTTGATAGAACCAAGAAGTCTATCAGTGTATTAGAGCGTTACTCACGCTTTTTCCATGCTAAGAATCCTGATAAACGTTTGGTAATATGGGCCACTTCACACTATGATACTATAAGCCCACTTGTTAAGGATGCTCAAGGTGCGGACTTCGGTGAATATGTGCCGGTAGATTACGGTGCTGGTATCGTAATGAATATAGAGCCAGGTTCGACCGATGTTGAACTGCAGGCACAAAAACAAAAGATAGCCCTTCCACTGGGCCGCATAGCCTCTACGGATTTAGGATAGTTCTTTTGTCAAAAACTGAACAGCTGAATCTATAGAGATGAACTTCGGTACACCATGCTTAGTATGCCATTCTTCCATTATTTCTAAGTGCTTCCTTAGCTGGTCATAGTGCTCGCTAGTCAGGCCACCGTCGTAATCTCCCACTTGTCTGGCTTCTATCTGTGCGGTTAGAGTGTCCCATTCCGGGATGACAATCGCGTCTGGCTGGTACCAGTAGTTGACCGATCCCATAATCCAGAAGCCCATTTTGACAGCTTCGTCGGTAATAACATCGCATCTTTGCTCGACCCGATTGATAATTTCCACCCCCTTGGTCCACCACTCTGTCTCAATCGGCGGCTGGGCGCCCGAATTAAGCCAGAGCTCATCGCCATCAATCCAGTTTGGTTCGGTCTGTCTGTTGCAGTAGTAGGTTTTGCCAGCACCGGAAGGAGACATAATAAATAAACCTTTTGAGTGTTTCTTATATTTAAGGGCCAAGCTTTCGAAGAATTGTGTACCATCTGCGAATATAACAGGGTCAATATCCATGGTTACAATAGTATCAGATTATTGCACACGCCCCACAGAATAAACTCAGGTTATTAAAGCCTCTTAAGGTCAAACCGCCGGACTCCGGCGGTTTTATATTTAACAGTTCAAATCGTCTTTAGCGATTTATCCTTGGCGCTTCCGGGTCTGGGCATAAAATTATTCCTTGATTTGGGCGTTGCTCAAAAGCACAACAATTGCCGAGGACTTAGGTCATGAACTCTGCTATGAAACTTCATGACCCGACTGAAAGGAGTCGTCCGAGGCGTCGTGTCTTTTGACAACTGGCCAAGTCACGGAAGGATTTCGCCCAGTGGTTTTGCCCTGCTTTTGCCACCAAAAGCGGACGGCCTTTGGTTCTTTGGCCGGAGAAAGAACATTCCTACAGGCTAATCAGCCTGATCTGTATTCAAAAGTTTCGCCCGCATCTCCTGGAACCGCTGCTGCTGCTCGGCAGCAATCTGCTCTGGGGTTTTTTCTACTGCAGGTTTCTGAGCACCCGCGCCGCCGTTCTTGCCCGCAGGCTTGCTCTCGCCCTTGCCTCCCCCAATGATATTGACTACAGGGATGACAATAGGGCTGCGACCCGTCTGTTCGAACAGATAGTGCATGACGTGCTCTTTGAGCTCAACCTTGAAACGATCCAGGTCAACACGTTTGAAGCGCTGGCTCACAGCCCGGCGCAGTTCTGCACGGAAACCGTTCATAAGCTCTTCGTTATCACGCATGTAGATGAAACCGCGGCTGATGATATCCGGGCTGGTCGCCAAATTGCCCGTCCTCCGGTCGATAGTCAAGACAACAGCCACCAGGCCTTCTTCTGCCAGCACCAGGCGGTCCTTGATAACCACGCTTGATACCTCGGCGCCAGTCTGATCGACCAGGACAGTACCGTGCGGCACCTCGCCAGCAATTTCCATAGTGTCTGGTGTAAAAGCAATTACCTCGCCGTTGTCGGCGTTGACGGTGTGCTTGCGTGGGATACCTTGGTTAATGGCGATATCGATGTGATACTTCTTACCGGTGTAGTCGCCATAGATAGGCACAAAGAACTTCGGCTTGAGCATCTTGATCATATCGGCGTATTCATCAACAGATGCATGTCCGGAGACATGCAACGGGCCGTGATTGTCGATTTCGGCGGTAATGTGCTGGAAGACATGCACATTCTTACGGTTGAGGTCGTCAACCATGGCGCGTATTTTGCCGTCATTGCCACTGTACGGGATGGGCGAACTCGACAGAATCACCGTGTCTTGCTCTTTGAGCTTGATATGGCGGTGTTCGCCGTTGCTCATGCGCTGCAGCGCCGAACTTGGCTCGCCCTGAGAGCCGGTACAGACCACCAGCACTTCGGTATCTTTCATATTAGCAACACTGGTAATTGGCACAAATGTTCCCTTTGGAATCTTCATGAAACCGTTGCGTACCGCCATCTCGAGCGTAGAGACCATACTACGGCCGTCCATGGTAATCTTGCGGCCGTGGTGCACGGCAGCGTTCACAATCATCTGGACACGGTTCATGTTGGTGCTGAATAGGCCGACAAAAATACGGCCCGGAGCATTGTTCATGATATCTACAAAAGTCTGCTCAAGCGTGCTCTCTGACGGCGTGCGCCCTGGGCGCTCGGTAGTTGTACTCTCTGAAAACAGCGCCAGTACCCCCTCGTCGCCGAGCTGTGTTAAACGCTCTGTATCGGTCCGCTCGTGATCGAGCGGGTTCGGATCGAGCCGGAAATCGCCGGTGTTAACGATACGGCCGACTGGCGTATCAACAATCACGATAGTCGAGCCCGGAATCGAGTGCGTTACGCGTACCAGCTCTACAAAGAACTCGCCGACCTTAAGTTTTTCATGAGTATCTTCATTCATGATGACGGTCTGCAGCTCGAAGCCCTCTGGCAGCGGCAGGCCGAAGTTTTCGAAGATTTCCTGCACGCGGCCGATGCTAAAGCGCGAGCCGTAAATCGGTGCAGGGTACTTCGGCACGATGTGTGGCAAGCCGCCGATGTGGTCGAGGTGGCCGTGCGTAATCACGTAGCCGCGCAGCTTATGCCGGATCTGCTCAAGGTACGAGACATCGCAGATGGCGTAGTTGATACCCGGCAGGTCGACACCGAGGTCATTGCCGCAGTCGATAATAATGGCATCGTTTTTGTACTCAACCAGCATCATGTTCTTGGAACCGCCGCCGTCCATACCGCCAAGGCCGATGACCTTGAGGCGTGGCGTGTCATCAATGACATTAGCGCGCGGGCGGTCGCCGTTCTTTGGCGTTGCCAGCACTGAGTTAATCATGCGGGTGGCGTCTTCGTTGACGCGCTTTTGGGCGCGGATTGCCGCCCCGCGCGATGATTTGCGCAGGCCATTCCCATTACCGTTTGCTGGCGCAGATGCCTGAGATCGCGGCTTTGTTTTGCCCTCTGCTCGGCGTTCACCCCGTGGCGGCCCTTCGGGCTTGCTTTGGGGTCCTCTGCCCTGGTCCTGCCTCGGGCGGTTGTTAATTGGTTTGTTATTCTTATTTTCCATATATTTTCCTTGTTTCTTGTTTCGTATTTCGAATTAAATTATGTAATTTTCTTGAGTATGAGCGGGATACGGACAAAATCATCTATAAGTGTTTGCCGCATACCTCCGTTATATAGTGCTGCCGCGGGGTGAAACAGAGGTAAGTATACCCGCCCGTTGTAGCGTTTTGGCTCGCCATGTACCTGACTAATTTTGAGCCCAGGCGGTAACAGTACTTCCATACTGTGCCTGCCTAGAGTCACAACCAGCTTTGGCTGAATGACCTTGAGTTGTTCTGCGAGAAAGGGTAAGAATGCTTCCTTTTCATCGGGTAGCGGATCACGGTTGCCCGGCGGCCGGTACTTGACGATGTTTGTTATGTAGATATCTTTGCGCTCTAATTGTATCATGGCGAGCATTTCGTTCAGGAATTTTCCTGCCGCTCCCACGAAGGGAATACCCTGCTCGTCCTCATTCTTACCCGGTGCTTCACCGATGAAGACGATGTCCGCATCTGGGTTGCCGTCGCCAAACACCAGCTGCGTGGCCGCCAGGGCCAAATCCGGGCAGATATTTGCCTTTAGAATGTCTGCTTTAATCTTATCGAGTCCAGCCTGCTTAGCCGACATGAGCAAGGGTCTCCCTCATATGTTTATCAAACTCAGCAAACTGCTGTTCAAACGACTGGAGTCCATCAAGGTCTATCACTATTTCACTTGTCTCTGGATTATCGGTATGGGCTTTGTGCCGCTCTATGACCTCATGCGCTTTCTCTGGGGTCATTTTTCTTTGATCAATCGTTGCTTCCCGGGATTGGGTTCTTTCAAACGCTACATCGTGAGGCGTATTTATACGTACAACCACGGCCAGTGCCCCTTGCCTCTCAGCGATATCTTCTACACTCTTACGGTCCATCCGTTTGTTCTGATGCGCATCGTACACAACATCGTAGCCTTTTGTGAGGATTTGCTCGGCAACGTAATACAGGCCATTGAATACATATTCGTTCAGTACACGCCTGTCTTTTGTCTGATAGATTCTTTCTATTTCCCCGAGCGAGCCGAACATTGCCAGGCGCATAGAGTCTCCGTTGACACGCACAGCATTGAGCTCTTTGGCTACTTTGCGCGCAAAATAGCTTTTGCCCGAACCCGGAACTCCGAGAAACATCAGAACAATTGGTTTACCGTAGTAGCTCATACTCCCTTACCTTTTAGCATCGCGGGCGGCTTGCTCAGCTAGTAGCTTATCGCCATACGCTTCCAGCTTTTCAAGATTCTCAGCCGACATCTGCTGAGCCTGTTTTCTTGTGATGCGTCGGTCCCAAAGTATGCTTGAGAATCTTCCAGCCAGAAAGCCACCAACGAGCAGCATTATCCCGCCAGTAACTGCATAGCCATCGTTTTGAAACAAGGAGTCCTGACCTGACTGCGTCACAAACCTGAAGCCTATAAATACAAGTGCTATGATTGCTAATCTTCCTAGTATTTTCATGTAGCCTCCTTACTTTTTAGCGTCGCGGGCGGCTTGCTTCATACTGAGGTTTAGCCGTCCTCTGTCATCGATAGCAACCAGCTTCACTGTAACAAGCTGGCCCTCTTTGACCACATCAGTCACCTTCTCTACCCGGTCTTCTGACAGTTCAGAGATATGCACCAAGCCGTCTTTGCCCGGCATGATCTGCACAAAGGCGCCAAAGTCGAGGATGCTCACAACCGGCACGTTCTCGTAGATTCCGCCAACCTCTGGATCATCGGTAATACCCTTAATCCACTTGATAGCCGCATCGATCTTGGCTTTGTCAGGGCTGGCAATCATCACCGTACCGTCGTCCTTGATATCAATCTCGGTGCCAGTCTCGGCGGTAATCTTCTGAATCATCTCGCCGCCCTTGCCAATCACTTCGCGGATCTTGTCCGGGTTAATCTGGATAGACTCCACACGCGGCGCGTACGGGCTCATCTGGTTTGGCTTATCGATGGTAGTCAGCATATGCTCTAGAATCTCAAGACGGCCGGTCTTACCCTGTGTCAGCGCCTTTTCGAGCACGCTTACCGGCAAACCGTGTACCTTCATATCCATCTGCAGTGCCGTGATGCCTTCGGTTGTACCAGTCACCTTAAAGTCCATATCACCGGCAAAATCTTCTGCGTCTGCGATGTCGCTCATGATATACGGCTTATCGCCATCAATCATCAGGCCCATGGCAATACCACTCACCGGACGAATCAGCGGCACGCCCGCGTCAAGGAGTGCCAGACAGCTGCTGCAGGTAGCGGCCATAGATGTCGAGCCGTTTTGGCTCATGATCTCCGTGACAGAACGAATAGTGTACGGAAAGTCTGCTTCAGATGGCAGCACCGCAGTCAGTGCGCGCTCTGCCAGGTAGCCGTGGCCGATTTCGCGCCGTCCCGGTGAACCAAGCCGGCGGACCTCGCCAACAGTATAGCCAGGCGCGTTATAGTGGTGCAGGTAGCGGCGTTCGCCTTCTTTTTCCATGGTGTCAACCAGCTGCGCGTAGCTGAGCGGAGCCAGCGTCACGATGTTCATCCCCTGGGTCATACCGCGGGTAAAGATGCTACTGCCGTGTGCTCTGGGCAAAATTCCTACTTCTGAGCTGAGCTGGCGGATTTCGGTCAAGCCGCGGCCGTCCGGGCGGACAGACTCTTTGACGATTCCATCACGCACATCCTTGTGCAGCGCCATGGTAAAAGCTTCGTCATATTCGTCTTTAGCCTCAGCATAGGCCTCTTCGCCGATCTCTTCAGCAAAGTGCACATGCATAGCCTCGCGCAGTTCTGATACGAGCTGGTTGCGCTCTGGGTAGGCTGAACGAAGATTTACGCCCATCTTCCCAGCAGCCCACGCATCAACGCGCGCCTGGATATCCTCATCGGGTTTGACGAGGCCGTATTCCATAGCTTCGACGCCGACCTTTTTGACCAGTTCTTTCTGAGCTTTAATGGCGGGTTGGAAGGCCTTAAAGGCAAAGTCGATTGCCTTTACGACTTCTTCCTCAGTCACTTCAGATGCGCCAGCCTCTACCATCATGACGCCGTTTT
>CAZXOA010000010.1:0-50993 GCA_964642275.1 uncultured Candidatus Saccharibacteria bacterium
GGGGTGTAGCTCAATTGGTAGAGTAGCGGTCTCCAAAACCGTTGGTTGCAGGTTCGAGTCCTGTCACCCCTGCCAAGAGGACGATTCACTACAAAAAGCCATCATTTCGAATGGCTTTTTTAGTTTCCACCGAAGTTCTTTTCCTTCAACCGTCCAGTTCGAAAGTACTGATTTTACGATAACTCGTTTTTCCTCTACAGTGCCCTTTTTGAAGAGGCTTTTTGCACGATTTGCGAGTGATAACAGATGAGATAACTCCTTGTATCTTTCAAATACAGAAAGTTCGAAGATTTCTTTAGGATTTTTGATTTTCTGTATTTTTTCTTTGTATTCGTTCGACTTTGCTTTATAAATTTCGGCATCAATGTCGCCGTCCATGTAGGCATCAAAAAGACGCTCTAGCCGTCTTTCAATTTTCTTGATTTCCTTCGCCGTTTCTACTTGGTCAGACACTGACTTGCTCTTCTCGGCATCGACGATCTTCTTTAGTTCGCTAAGTACAAACTCTAAGTCCTCATCGCTTATTCTGATACTCTTTAGCGCCTGTTGGATGCTTTGGTCAAACACCTCCTCACGAATATATGCCGCGCTATGTTTGCCCTTAGACTGCGTACAGTGACCGTAAACGTACTGTTTCTTTTGCCTCTCAAATGTAATGGTACAGTCGCAATCAGAGCATGAGACAAGCCCTCTATAGGTATACGGAAGCATGCCAGTTTTCCGTGCCTTGGTTCTAATTCCTTGTCTAATTTCTTGAATATCTTTATGCGCCGCTGGAGTCACGAGTCTTTTATAGTGGTGCGGGTATCGATTGCCGTTAACTATCATTTCGCCGGCGTAAAACGGATTTCTTAGAATTGCTTCAACTTTGCTTTTGACCATGACAATGCCGAAGTCTTCCCGGATTTTCTCCTTAACTGCGTGCATTGAGAAGACGCCTGTACCGTATAGCTCATACATCTTTTTGACCACCTTTGCCTCAATGGGGTGGGGTTCGATCCATTTCTTATTGTCTGGCGTGGTTATGTTACGGTACCCGAACGGTGCCTTAGAGAGCCAGAGGCCGTCTCTGAGCATCTGTTGCTGGCGTCGGCGTACATTGTCGCTAATAGCGTCCGAGTAGTACTGTGCGGTTACAGCGCCCATGCCAAGCCTGAACCAATCATTAGCGGAAGAATCCCGGGAAAGTACGAGCGAATCAGACACAAAGTGCAGTTCGATTGAGCCACTGCGACAAAGCAGTTGTATCGTCCGTGCTTCCTCCGCTGTCGAGTCTCGGGTATAACGGTCGATTTTGTCGAACACGACGGCAACCGGTGGTGTTTCTTCCACTAATGCGGAAAGGGTTTTGCGTAGACCTTCGCGGGCGCCTTTGTAGGCGCTCTCACGAAGTTCCACGAGCCGGTGGTGCGTGAAGCGACCCTGAGCATAATCTAGGAGCCTATAGCGCTGTGCGGGTAGCGCGTCCTTCTGGTCTTCAGTCGATACCCGGGCTATGAGATATGCCTTCATCCCCTACTCCTCTGTTAGGTCTATTATACCTGTTTACTCTTGCATCTATCAGGATTAATGTTTTGAAATAGTCTACAAGACACCTCTTGTCATCAGTCATACATACCTCGCATATTTTCTGGCAGCATGTATTCTCGGATCGTGCCGTAATCTGATATGTATTCTCTCAAAGGAGTTAGATTTGCATACCACTCGGATGGGTTGTCCTCTACGTAAGGCACTTTTAGGTTATTCGATGACCAGTATCTTTTCTTTCCCGGGAACATGGGCATTTCTTTGGTCATATACTTTATGAGGTAGTTTCCAGTTTTGATGCGGTCTAATTCTGACTCTCTTATTTTCTTAACCGTGGAATGACCATGCGTGTAACTTTTGAAATTGAAAACATTTGGGATTATTTTTCCTGTTTTCGCATTAACTGCTGGCTTCAATTCGCCTTTGTAGTTCTTGATGAGAGCATGAAAATGGTATGCCTCGTCTTTATGAAGCTCGATTATTACAATATATTCAAACTTGCCTGTTCTTTTGCGCTGATTTTTGAGCCAGTTTAAGATTCGCTTTCGGCATCGGTCGAGATCGTACCGATATTCTTTGAAAGTCAGAGTGACGAAGTATTCAAACTTGTTGCAAAGAACATAGTCACGGATTGCCTGTTTGGAGCGACGTATCGATCTTTCTTCACTGGTTTCATATTGAAATAAAGTCTTTTTCTCCATTTCTTCCAGAATGTCTTCTCGGTCTTTGATTCTTTCGAAGCCGTTTCGAATCTTTTTGATTGGCACATTGGGCGTATAGACCCTTACGTGATAAGGGTAATATGTGGCCTGTGAAGTGACTTGTTCTTCAGCAACATTTTGCCCAATTTTAAATAGTTTTCCTAGGTCATCTAAAGGCATAAGGATGACCCCTTATCTGTCCTGTTTATCAAGTAAACAGGACGCATCGCAGTATTCATAGATACTCCTATGAAGTTATACCTGCGCATTTTTGTAGCACAAAAAAGACGCAGGAGATTAGTAAAAAGTTCGTTAGACCTTTTACCGTTCTCCTCGCGTCATCGTTTTTCCAGATGATATTTTTTTCGCTGTTAGAGCCTACTCGGTGTGTTGGGCTTAGATTAAGCCAGACCTATTTTGGGTCGAGCCGATACATTTACAACTCCCAACATCTTATCTGCAATATAATTTATACGCTGATACTTACATTTGTCAACGAGCCAATCAATTAGTTTTGCAATGAGCAAAAAGCGAGGCATAATAAAACTAATGGAAGAAAAGCCGGAAGTAATTCCCGAAGAGAGCTCGCAGGATACACTTATTGATAAGCATAAGTTTTATTTTGAAACGCCTCTGTACGAACCAGTACTTATAGAAATGATCGACGAAGAAGAACTTGATGATTTTTTCTCGGGGCGTGTTGATGCCTATTCATCCAGAAATAATATTGATACAACCTATGCATTAAGTTCTTGGAAGATGGACGATCACTATGGTCAAGGGTTTGATGGATTCCGTAAGGTTAAGTTAACATGCACACGTAAGCCAGAAGATAAATTATTTTTCTTTGTTTTTATAGGTGAAGATACGATAACAAAGGTTGGGCAGATACCCTCACTTGCTGATTTGCAGTTTGCAGAGATAGGTAAGAAATACAACAAATCCTTAGATCGTGACGACATGAAAGAATTCAAAAAGGCTATTGGCCTCGCCGCCCATGGTGTAGGGGCGGGGTCCTTTGTTTATCTAAGGCGCATCTTCGAGAAGCTAATTGATGAAGCGTACAGCGAAAACTCATCAGATATTAAGATTGATAAAGCTAACTATATAAAACAAAGAATGGATGAGAAAGTAGAGACGCTCAAAGATTTCCTGCCATCACAATTGGTATCAATGAAGCGAATTTATTCGATTTTAAGTAGCGGGGTACATACTCTAAGCGAGGAAGATTGCTTGAAATACTTTCCTGCACTAAAGCTTTCAATTGAATTAATCCTTGACGAGAGGATTGAAGCTGATATTAAGAAGCAACGTGACGAATTGGCAAGAAAACAAATAGCTGATATAGAGAGTTCTCTACAGGCCTAGGGATTAAAATAACTTGTTAGGGGATTTACTTGCCTAGCTATTTCTTGTTAGCTTTTTTGACTGTCGTCTGATCTTCAGCATCTACTTCTGGATTATTGGTATAGTTTAGGAATTTGGTATTCATACCGTAGAAATTATTCTGCTGAAGCACAAAAATTTCTTGGTTCCTTGAGTCGATTTCCTGCTTTCGTTTGAAGTTTTCAAGCTTCTGTTCGTATATTCGACGGTCAGTATCTGATGCTTCAGCGTTAGGCTCTTTGGGCTCTTCAACGTCCGGAGTGCGGACCTCCGCTCCTACACCGGCTTCAATATGCTCTAGGAATTTTTTGAAGCGTCCACGTACATCACTTCGCTCCTGTTCGCCTTGAATATTAAGTTGCCCGATCATTTCCTCAATTAAAGCCTCGGATTTCTCTTTTTTTTCTTCATCCGCTATCTTCTCTGCCTGCTGCCTACGTTTCTTTGAATAGTTTTCAAAAAACTTCTTTGTCTTAATACAAGCCTCTATAGTTCCATAAACTTTAAGCGCAAATTCTATAATTACATCAAAATTTTGAGCAAGTTCGATACCAGCATCTATGAAAAGCTCGATCGAGCCATTACTCACATACTTAATTCTAAGAGGCTGTTTCGCCTCAACGGCATCTGCTAACGAGTTCAAAAGCAGAGCAAAATCTTTTATGGCTTGCTCTGTCTTGGCAAGATCCGCATAGCTTGCAGGTAATACGAAACCAATTTCGTAACGCCCGTCCTCAAGCACTCGGGGCTCAAAGTCAAATTTTCCAAGACTTGCTCGCACTTCTTCTAATGAAGCAAGCGCTGACTTTCGCTCTGTTGCCAGATTCTGTAATAGGGTTGCTACTTCATGTGCCTGAGCATTAAGTGAGTTCTCAAGTCTTTGGTACAGGCCTGGACCAAATAACTCAGCCACATTAAGCTTCTCAAGGGCACCATAATCACTAACGGAGTAATGGCTAAGCTTTGAGCTCATTAAACCCTTGCTGATTTTTTCTTTTGCCGCATTTAGCGATTCGGGGTCGCTGGCGCTATAGTAGCTAACAATATTCTCGACCTGAGTTTGTATACCAGCCTCCGCCTCTTCTAGGAGGATGTCCTTGATTACGCTGAGGAGTTTACCTGTGTCAATTGATTTTGATGTGTCCATACACGTAATATACTCTTATTAATTGACAAATGCATCATTATATTAGTTCTTATGCTTATTTGGCCAGATTTACGTATGATTTTTCCCGAAACTCGTCCAGTAAGGGCTGCCAAGCATTATGTAAATCTCTTAAATAATGTTTAAATCATTTCATGAGCGTAGAAGAGATTTACAAAGAATTTTTGAAGAATAACAAGGTCATGCAATTGGCCACACAAGATAACGGTAGGTTATGGCTATGCACTGTCTATTTTGCCAGTGATGATATTGGAAACATCTACTGGACTTCAGGAAGGAACAGGCGTCATTCTGTGGAAATTGAAAAAAATCCTGTAGTAGCCGCTACAGTCGTCAATGACCAAGAAAGAAAACAGGCAGTACAAATCTCTGGCAAAGCATACCGAATACCGGTTGCTGAATCTGGATTACCACACGAAGTTTATGGGAATAAGCTTGGACAAAAGGATGACAGGCTTGACGAAGTACGCCAGGATAAGCCAGACAGCAGAGCCTATTGGGTATTAAAACCTGAGTTCATAGAACTATGGGACGAAGTGAATTTTCCGAATTCTCCGAAACAGGCTGTTCAAATTTCGTAATAAAGCTGTGAAGTACATCAGCCAGGGGCTCCAAATGCTTATGCTTGCATTGTTCTAAAAGAGCAATATGATACTTATATGGAAAAACTTGAGATAGCATCAGATTCCGAAGCAAACAATACTTACATTTGTCGTACTAAAATCGGTGGTGCGCTATGTGAAACGGTTGTCGCTGTGGGTGATTATAGTCATCAACATGGTTGCCCAATGGAAGAAGATATGTGTGGCGCTCGTGAGTGTAACGAATCGGGCGCTTGCCAGGCCTAACTGGCGAGTATCCCTGAACTTATTCACACAGTATGAATAAATCAATTTAATCTCGTGCAGGATGTCCTGCCAAGCGTAAGTCTTACGAAGACTTCATAGAAAGTCCTTTTACGTTTGCTACAATATGTTTATGCACAAGGGACGTAGGCGTAGTCTCGGGATCATCATTGGCACAGTTTTGGCGGTGCTGATTGTGTTCTTTGTTTCGGGTACGATTACGGCGCCGGAGCTGGAATTCACGACCTACAAGAGTGGCGACTACATTGCCATAGAAGGCCAGCTCACTTGCCTGAACCACAGGAACCAAGACGGCCCGGTGACTATGGAATGCGCGATTGGTTTTGTTGACCTGCACGGCAATTACTATGCACTCCGTGACAAGACACCGGGCGGTGATGAGATTACCCATCTTGAGCATGGCAAGCAAATGATGGTCAGCGGTATATTTTTGCCAGAGAGCAGCGATAGATATCAGCAGGTAGGAGTTATTGAGGTATCCAGATTCCATCCAGGGGGAACATATATCATAGACTGATACGCTATATATGGTGTCGTTGTAATAAATACTTGTTAGAATAACGCTATATATAGCGTGTGACACCACATATGGTGTGTTTAGATAAACGTTGACCAGTAGTACCAGAACCTGATGAGCAGTATGGTAAATATGCCCCCGTACCATACCGTCAGGATTTCGCCGCTGTACTTTTGTGCAAAAGCACTTGCCCGCTTAGGCAGAGAAATATATCCGCTCTTTATATTAAATAGCGTGATCTGCCAGAAAATTGGTATGGTTATCATCCAGACGACAAAACACCAGGGGCAGATGGCGCCAATCCGCCAGACTGCCTGAAAAAACAGATAGTGCATAAAGATAACGCCGATAGTTGCTGCTACTTGGGCGGCTTGCCAGACCCATTTCTGCACAGTCGAGCCGGCCAGCAGCATAAACCCGAAGGTGAATAGTACTGTAAAAGCTATCAGCCCAAAAATGGTGTTGGGCACACCGAGCAAACTTGCCTGCTCTGTGCTCATGACGGAACCGCAGCTGAATATGGGATTGATATTGCAGGCTGGCTGGTATGATGGATCCACCAGAACACGTATCTTGTCGTAGGTGAGGATAAACGACGCGAGTCCCCCGATGAAGCCGGTGCTCATAAACAGCCATGGCAACCTGCCGTAGCGGTTAGTTTCGGCGGGCATGGAAGTACATCCCCAAGACAATCAGGGTAAGGCTTACTCCGGCCAGTGCCAACGAGGCGATACCTGCCAGCATGCCGATAGTACCAAAGGCGTAACCGGTGCCCAGCAGGATGCCGCGCAGGGTTTCACCCTGCAAAAGTGTTTCACGAAGCTCTTGGAGTGATGCGTCGTCCGGATTCTGCCGGGCCAGCGTGCTGACCTCTGAGTAAGTCTTGCCCTGCCCGCTGTCCTTCAGGTGTTGTCCTATGTAGCCGTTGGCATAGGCCTTGGCTTTCTCGCCAGAATCAACAAGTTGTCCGGCAAAATTTTGGATAGAGGCGTACTTTTGCGGATCAAAGTTTGGAGCACCAGCTTCCGGGAAGTAGATTTTTTGAGCACTGAGCTCAGTCCTCACCATATTGGTGGCGAATGAGTGTGCCCATAGCGCCAGTCCGCTTATTACGAGGAGTGCAAACGCAACAATAAAACAGAGGTTGCGGTAGATAGTAAAACTAATTTTGTGCTCGGCGGCAGCTGCCTTTGCCATTGATAACCTTTCTTTTTGCTTATGTTGCACTTATCATGACAGCTTGACGTATGGCACGTATGTGACTAAAGTCACAGATATATGGAACTCACTGATATACAAAAGAAGGTACAGGCATTCTATGCCAGCTACGAGGTTACAGTCTACAAGGCCGGTCGTATGCTGGCGCTGCCTGGCGTCTCATTGCCGGGCGTGCTGTATATCGAAACGGGCCTCGTTGAACAGTATCACATAGATAAGGACGGCAACCGAGTGGTGGTAAATGCTTTTCGCACGGGAGCCTTCTTTCCGATGTCTTGGGCGATAAATCAGACGCCTAACGAGTATTTTTTTGAAGCGGTCGAGGCGACACACGTGCGCGCCGCACCGCCGGAGATCGTCCTCGAGTTTCTTAAGAATAACGGCGATGTTCTGCTTGATCTTTTGTCGCGCGTGTACCGCGGGACAGATGTACTGCTGAAACGCTTAGCGTTGACTGCGAGCGCCTCGGCTATGACGCGTCTTGCTTATGAGTTGGCAGTGGAGGCTTACCGCCTACAGCCTGATGCCGGAGGCTTCGTGCACGTTATGACGACACAGTCAGCACTTGCCGCCCGCAGCGGACTGGTGCGCGAAACAGTCAGCCGGCAGCTCAAAAAAATGGAAGCTGCCGGCCTATTGTCGCTGGAAGATGGCATCCGTTTCCGGCCCAAAGACATCGAAGGAGTCGCCGGACTCTAAGTACAAACCCGTATAGAAACAATGCTTTGCGGCCTGATTTAAGGCTTTGATTCGCTGCCCAGCCCATGACGGCATCAAAGGTATTTTAAAGTAGTAGCTGGATCATACCTCCTCCAAGCTGATACAAATCTTTTCTGCTAGGAATGTTCTTAAGGCTCTTGAGGCTTCTACCATTGTGGCGTGTGTTTATCGCGTTTCCTAATCTGATCGTCGACCTTCTTGATGTTCTGTAATTTCTTTCTCACTTCAGAGCTATTCTGCTTTTTGAGGAGAATTAAATATGTGAACGCATAGGATGCGGAAAACGTGTTTAAGATCGCTACGATCAGTGTATGGCTAGATGTAGGGGCAATCAGCTTCAGGGTAAAATAATTAACGGTGAAAAAGCATATTAATGCTATGGTGAATAAGCCTATTCTTCTGCTTATTACAGAGTAGCGGGTTAGGTTGGTCTGTATCGAGTAGTAGTGAAGATAACCCGTTTTAAAACTGGCGGCCAAGTAAGAACTAATGGCGACGAACGCCATACTGGCTTTAACAAGATTCTCTATATTATTCATCGTAGCCTCGCTACTACAGTGCCTTTAAAAGCATTTTGACATTATATTTTCTTACATCTAACGTGAAATCGATAGTATCTACCCCAAGATTGAGAGAGTCCTTCGTGCTACCACCTATAGGCAGTGCGTCTATCACCAGATCTTGTGTGCAACATTGGTTGCACAAGCACTACCTGCGACTCCCCACGTTAGCAAGCCTGCCCCACCTGTTGCTACGGCGACTGTGCCAGTAATAAGCATACCCGCGCCACAACTTTTGGCATAGCCCCAAGTCACACTCATTGCTTCCGAAAAGGTCACTGCCTTACCTGTTGTCGGTTTTCCGTATGCACAGTTGCAAGTCGGTAAACTCTTAGCATTACCTATGTTTAGTACATTCTGACCGGCTACACCTTTCGGTTGTTGAGAAGATGTGACCATAGTTTTCGCCTGTGCAGTGGTCTTTGCCACCGAAGCCTGTGTTGTCGATACCTTCTTCGCCAGAGCAGTAGCAACCCTAGCAGTCTGTACCATACGATTTATTTGCTGTACTAGAGTACTAAAGAAGGAAGATAGTGAGAACAGTCCTGAGTAATCGTTATCGTTTACCGGATCGCTCACATACACATAAGGATTGAGCGTCCCGCCCTCCACCGGATCCACCTGCAGGAATCGGCCGAGTGTAGGAATGTAGACTCTGGCTCCCATCTGTATGATGGTCAGACTGAACTGAGTTGTTTGCTTCCTGCCTGGATTCGCAGCACAGCCCATGACGGCATTCATCGAATTGGTTTAAAGGTGCTAAATAGCTCGAATCATTTCAAGGCTTGAGAGATTCACGTAATCTTGAGGAGGCTAGGGTCTTCCCAGATATCTTCGTGGTGATTCACGGGATCAATAAGAAACCTCCAACCCTGATTAAGTCCAAGATATGGGGCTATATGCGGGTATTTCTCTATTGCATGCTTAGCGTGTATCGGCTTAAAGAAATCATCGTCTTCGGAGTAATCACCGGCCCAAATATACCATCCTGTCGTAGTATCGTTTGCAGGGTGACGTAGCCCATTTACTGGTAGCAGCCCCTGAGTAATACCATCCGAAATACCAATAATTTCATCAGGGTCAATTTTGCTGAAAGGTGCTCCATACTTGTCACATATTTCTTTCTGCTTGATATTTATTTCATTAAAGTCCATAGAAGTCCTTCATATATTTACTATAGTTACTAAGTTGGCCGCCTTGTATATTGGAGCAGAGAGGGCATTGTGGCTGAATGGCATTCACGGATCTCATATTCTGTAGATTGATGGACCCTTTCTTATAGTACTCTATAACTAGCGGGGTTTTGTGGTCTGCATACATTTTTGGAGCCAGATTACCACATGTAACGCAGGTTTGATTTTGCACAAATAGTCTCTGTGCTGGTGTAGTGGCGTTTGACGGACGTGCATAGGGCTGAGTAATCTTTACTTGAGATGCTTTCGGGGCACTAGGCCTCACTGCCACTGTCGCCGTACGAGCGCTTGCGACTACCCTGAGTGCACCCCCGACCCCTGTAACAGACAATGCCATCCCTATCCATGCGCCTTTTGAACTCGGATTATCTTGCAGGTGTTTTGATGCGGAAGCAACTGATACGGCAAGCAAGATAGCACCTACTATTGCTGGGATGAATTCACCGCTATAGTCATCCAAGTTCACCGGATCATGAGCATAAACATAAGGATTGAGCGTCCCGCCCTCCACCGGATCAACCTGAAGGAAACGTCCGAGTGTAGGAATGTAGACTCTGGCTCCCATCTGGATTATCGGGAGGCTAAAGCCCTGCTGCTGCTTCCTGCTTGGATTCGCTGCCCAGCCCATGACGGCGTCTGTGGCGTTGGAAGCCGTATCTGTATTTGGTGATGTCTCGCCGAAGGGGCCGTAGGCCATGAGGCCTGAGATAGCATGTGCCTGCCTGTTTAGCACCAGCACCGTGTCGCCGTGGAAGTTGGTGAGGGAGTAACGGGTTTGTAGGTTCTCATCTTCGTGGCCTGGACTGAGTGTCATGGTCACGCCACCAGGCAAGCCAATGTAAGTATCTACAGTGCCACAGGAGTTGTTGTTATTGACATCACACTCCTGCAAGATACGCCCACCGGCTACGTAACGGTAACTCTTAGTCAGTACGTCATTTACATATTCTTTCTTGCGTAGTACTGATCCGCTGGCAGTTTTGAGATACTCTACCTTGTTATCTCCCTGCTCTATGGCAATGTTGTAATCGCTGGCGTCGTAGCTGAAGCTAATCTCTTCGCCATTGCCAGCCAGCGTGGCGGTATTTCCGTGGTCGTCATAGGTCGGTACACCTACTTCAGCATCACTTGAGCTGATGAGTCGGTCGGCCAGGTCGTAACAGTGGGTGTTTTGGCTGAGCACAGTACTTGTGCCGAGTTCGGTGACTGTCTGTGATGTACGATTACTGTTCTTGTGAGCATTGGCATTGTAGCCCGCCAGCGGGGCGCAGGACGCGTCGGAGGCGCCATAGCCATAGTCGTACCTAATGTCTCCGATAGTTGCGCTGGTCATGCGGCCGATGCCATCGTAGCTATAGTCTTGGCTGATAGACTCTACGCCAAGGGTTTGGGTTGCGCCAGTCACCTTGCCCATTTGCGGGGACAGGCTGACTGTCTCTACGTAATTTTCTCCGGTACCGAGACGCATGGTGCTGCCGATGGTTCTTTGCAGGCTGTCCCGGACAAAGTTCGACAGCTGAAGCGTGGTATTGGTTATACCGTCTTTGGCTTCTGGATAGTCGATACTGGCAATCCGGCTATGTTGGTCGTACGTTATGGTGTACAGCGTGGTGGTGTTCAGCCTATAGGCGGTTGTACGCCCGTAGACGTCGTAAGTATATGATTCGGTGCCTACTGGCGACGATACGGTACTCACGCGGCCGACAGAATCGTATATGGTGAGATATTCGTGGCCCCAGACATCCTTGCTCCATATGGTGCGACCGAGCAGATCGATTACTTGTTCGCCGCTGCCCGCTACACTATCGGTTACGACGCTATGGAATGGATTACCGCCCAAGTTGTACGTGGATGTTATGGTTCGTCCGGGACGGCCGTTTATATCTGGCTGAATTACTTGGGTTACCCGACCTTTTTCGTCGTAGGCTGTGCATGTCCATGGATCATCATTGATGCGCGACGCAACTGGCCGTCCCTTGGCATCATAGACAACCTCTTTGGTACGAGCACTTACACCCGCAGTACCATCCGGGTCCTGTTCGGTGGTCAGTTTGCCAAAACCAGCCTGGCTCACGGGATCATTCTCTATAGTGCAAGGGTTGTCTACTGCCTCTGTAGCGCCGTAATAAGCGTAGGCGGTGGTGTTGCCGCCTGGCAGGCTGCTGCTGGTGCGGCGCAGGTAGCTGCCGGCGATGCCGGGCGTTTCGTACGCACTGGTACTGGTAAGGCCAAGGCCGCTCGTGTCGGCGGTAACGGATTGTGCCAAACCAAACTCCGGACGGCTGCCATAGTTGACTGTGGTGCTTGTGTTGCCGAGCTGCGAGTCGTAAACGGTGGTACTGGTAGTTAGATTGTAGCCGGGTTTGATGAGCGATCCGTAGCGGCTAATACCCAAAGTAGGATTTGTATTGGTGATGCCCGGACCTTTCATCCACAGGTCGATAGCGCCGTGTCCGCTCGCATCATTGATGTGAATATATTCGAGTACGATATCGTAAGACTTGCCTGCTGTGGCGGCAAAGGTGCCAGACGGTGAATTTTGTGCGACGCCGTTGGTACGGTAGGCCCACGTGTCGGCAGCCCAAATCTGTTTGCCGTCTATAAACAGCCGAGCGCCGTCATCAAACCAACTCTGGAAGGTGTAAGTACCGCTCGCCGGGAAAGTAATTTTACCTGTAGCGCGGAATCCATAGCCGTCCATCCCATTATCTGGCGTGATTGGTTGGCTGATCCGGAAATCGCGTCGTATGAAATCTTGCTCTGATTCATTGATACCGGTGCTGTAGAGCTTTGGTGCACCCACTAGGTTGCTGCCTTTTGCGTTGTACCATGCGACACTGAGGCCGTTTATGCCTTCGTCATACCTGCTATCTACACGCGGTACCTGGCTGCTGTAAGCCGCAAGCGGCCTGCGGTCTGCACCAAACCATGCAGCCGGAGCAGCACCGTAGCTTTCAATCGGCAGATCGTTTTGATCGTAAATAGTGGTAGATTTTAGTCCTGTAGGACCAGCGGTTGCTAGCAGCAGATCTTTTTCGGCATGCCATTCTGATGAGGCGCACTGGCCTGTGCTATCGCACAGTTTGGTAGTGCGGAACAGATTGTCGTACTCGATATGCTGCAGGTATCCTGCCGGTTCTGGCATCCCAGTAATATGACGCCGAGAGGTGCCAGCGCCATATGCAAAGACATGTTCGCTGCGAGTATTGCTTTGGCCTTCTGGAACGACCGCGCCGAATGGCGCAGGCGCTGTCACAGTCTGAGTGCGGGACATACCATCGTAGGTAAGCTGCGTGAGCGTGGTGCTGTCTGGTGCACGTACGCCGGCTCCGATTGCCTCGTTTGCTAAGGCATCGCGAATGCTGATGATGCGTCCAAGCTCGTCGTAGGCATAATCGACCCGTATGTTACCGGGCAGCTCAATACGAGCCAGCTGATTGCCCTTGTATTGCAAACGAGTGACTTCATCATCTGCCGAAGTACGGAAAGCGCACAGATCGCCTGGTTTTGGCGTATCAAAATCGGCTGCAACCGCACAGATAGTGCTCGCATCTTGCTCTTGCCAGTAATACAGCTGGCCAAAGCGGCTCGGGTCGATGCCGTCAATAATCTTGCTCAGTTTGGGGAGCGATGTGTAGGCAGATGTAGAACTGGCAGCATATTCATATCTAAGAGCTGATGGGTTTTTATCATCGGTAGGCGACGATATGGATGTTACTTGACCGTTCATATTAAAGTTATAGACACGTCCGTCGGTGTCGGTGAGGGTATAAGTGGCATCACTGTTTTTGACAAGCAAACCGCCCTCATTGACCGGTGGCTTGTAGCTGCTCCCCGTCCAGGTGTAGAGATGCGTAAAACCATCAGAATCAAGCAGCTCGACATTACCGCCGTCTTTTGAGGTAAGAAACTCGTAAGGTACGCTGCCGTCTGTATCGATACTGGCCGCCCAGCCGTTTGGCAGTACTTGCGACTTGGTGGAGAGATACTGGCCGGGAATCACGCTCTTGCCGGCCGGGCCGTCCCACAGGAGCTTGACACTCGCGTTGCCGTCCTTTTCAAAGTATTCCAGTTGGATTGGCAGTACGGTGCCCGCCTCCAGATGCATGGACTGCGACCAGATTTCTCGATGGCCGCCCGCCGACCACGCTGCTGCAACCTGTTGGCCGCCCAGCCGGATACGCAACCCGTCATCACCATTTGCGCCTATCTTGTAATGACCGGTAGTAGGAATTGTCAAGAAGCCGCTGTAGGTAATGATCATATGGTCTTTGTAGATACTGCCCGGATCAACCGCAATCAATGAGCCGCTGCCCCAGTTGAAGTCAACTTGCGGGACTTGCGACACAAATGACAGCGCAGCATCGCTGTTAAGCTGGTAAGTTGTATTGCCTGTAGGGTTTGTGTTGCGGTAGACTTTGGCTGTCAATCCGCCCTGGTTTGTATTCTGCGGGTCTGAAAGTGTGCGGAGCCATTCAGGCTTGACCGTAGTCCGCGTAGTGCTGCCGGGTAAATAGACATTCAGATGCACCGCATCAACTCCGGTGTCAGCCGTGTACCACGCCGATACTCTGTAGGCTTGACCTTTGGTGAGCGTGACGGTGCTTGGCGCGTCATTCCAGCAGCAGCCATTAAAGTTGAATATCTCTTGACCATCAAGCGACATCTTAAAGTTTGCACCATCCCTGCCGGCAACGAACCTATAAGATCCGGTCTCTGGGGCGACAAAATAGCCCTCCCAGTTGATGGCAAAATTATCAGCCTGCACGATGCCTGGGTATGGCGAGCCCGTTCCCCACGCCTGGTCTATGTTCGCATCGCGAACAGTGATGGCTTTGAGCAAGTTAGAGCCTGACTTATTGTAATATGTCGCCGTAAGCCCCATCTGGCTCAAATCGGGCGTGTTGTAATCAAGCGACAGACCAATACTACCACCTACGGCTCCTATGCTATGGGTAGCAGCGCTTGTATAGGCATTACCTTTGTTGAGGCTAATACTGAGGGGGCCGACATCGTCAAAGGTCTGCGTCTTGTCTTTGCCGGTGCGGAGGTCGTAGGTAAAGTGCTGTTGGGCTGAAGAAATGTTGTTAGATACTAGTCCGCCGCCGGGAGTCCTCTCGATAATCTGTACGTTCCAGCTATACTTTTCACCATCTACCAATATATTATCGGGCACCGTCCACCAATGTATGTCGCGCTCGCCGGAGTATGCCACCGTCTTGCCGGTCTTGTCATAGACGCGGAAAGCATAGCGGACCACGTCACCGTCCGGATCGGCTGTCGTATTAACCTTAAGCGTCGGCCGAGCGCTGACGACGGCATTGTTAGCAGGCTCCACATGAGCGGGTGCAGGTGCTTGTTTGTTCCAGTTATAATAATGCACATCCAAAAATACGTAGTCGCCGTCAAATGACTTCCAGCTCTGCAAATCGTTTTCATTTGCGCTCCAGAATATGAGCCAGCCGTCACCGACATTATTTTTTGATATCCAATCCATAAGAGCATATGCATCCAGCCAGCCGTCAGCATCAATGTTGCCAGTGGCCCGGGGTGCACCTGATACGCAATGGAACCCAAAACAATGTGCCCATGTTGCATGATAGGTCCGGTTGCCATTAAAACCGCTGGACACTCCCGATCGGTAAACTCTGCGCATGTAAATACCCGCACCTGCAACGGGCTTGCCGTATACGGATGTCAACGGGAGCCTGATCATGGAGCGCCAGACTTTGTGCCCCCTATCATTGAGTGCGCCGACATTGATGTTACTGTTAGCGGAAGTGCCACTCCAACCATCAGACTTGTACGTTTTGAACTGGCCATTCCAGTAGCCGCCAGGTATATGAGAACGAAGTCCATGATAGGTGGTAGTAGGATCTATTGCCAGCGGGAAATATTCATGCGGTAACTCGCTTAACCAATCGGTATCAACCGCCACAATCAGGGTCGCACCTTTTATTTCGTAGCGTACGGGCGGTTCTGTAAGGATGCCCGCCTCATGTGCAAGCACCGACAGAGGCGGTATGACATAGATTTCATCCTGGGGCGTCTCTACAAGAATAGAACCGTCTCTCTTGCCTTCTTCGTCCAATCCGTAGCTGAGTTTGCCTCCATAGATGGCAAATCTCATTTCTGATGGCACATCAGCTGAGTTCAGGATGATATATTCCTTAAGAGATGTACCAGATTGCTCGTAAATAAGATCGACGTTATTCCAAGCGCCTTTGTACTCGATATATTGTTTTTCACCGTTATCTCCGCGGATTTCTGGATTCACTGTGTTTGTATCCAGCGGACGTATACGGACGCTGCCCAAGGCCCCTTCTGGACTCATGGCGACACTTGGCTTTACATTGCTGGCGTCAAGCGGTTTGAATTCGAGTGCAACCTGACCATCATCTTGCTTGTAGGCCTTTGTGGTGTTCTCTGGCGTACCGGGGAGAATTCTATCCAGCAGAGATTCCTTTGGCTTGTTGTCCTCTATATACTCAGCATCTTCTGTGAGCGTCCCGTGTATTTTTTCCCACTTGCCATCTTTTTCAAAGTTGACAGGTTCTGTGTATACGCGCTCTGTTTCACCGCCTTGATCATTTTGATAAGTATATGAATACTCGGTACGTTTTTCCGGCAGTTCTTGATCTGTCAGGGCGGTTGGCTCTGACGGTATGCCGGGGTCGTGGAGCACGGCTGTATTTTTTGCATCATCGGTGACGCCGTCTATTTCAGGAGCCGTCTCGGTGACGGTGGCTGTAGCCAGCGGCTGATTGCGCAGAACCTGCGCTCTGCGTGCAAGGTAATGGTCCGTGAGTGCGCCAATCAGCGTATAGCTGCCGGCAAACAGCATGAGCAGAACAAAAAACACCGCCACGGGGCGGTGTTTTTTTACAAGGCTGCGCATCGGCTTTAGGGTTGTTTTGAGTTTATGAACCGTACGCATCTTTGTTGCTCCTATATATTAAAAGATGTGACTTTCCTTACCAAAACCTCTCTCACAGTGAGATTCTGAGCCGAATTGTATTCTTTTCTAAGCAGATGTCAAGATTTTTTATGACGACCTAGAGCAGGCCGAGTTTGCGCGAGCAGGCTGGCCATGGCTTGAAGCCGCGGGCTGCGTGCAGGCGCTGAGCAATATCTATTTGTTGTTCGCGGGTGGCGAGGTGCGCGTACGGTGCATACTGTCCGCCGCCGTTACTGAGCCAAGTTCCTGGATGAAACTGGAGGCCGCCATAGTAGCCGTTGCCGGTGTTAATGTTCCAGCGTCCGCCGGACTCACAGCGTGCCAAAGCGTCCCAAACACTGCCGTCTGCGATTGCCGGAGCTGGAGCACCAGTGTTTGGGCCGGTTGCAGCTTTTGCCTTTGAAGCGGTCTTTACAGCAACTGGTTGTGCAACCGGTACAGCGCGTTCTGCCAAAACCTCATCGGCTGCCGGAATACGAATTTTGTCGCCCGGGTTGATGACATTTGGATTTGCAATCGATTCGTTAGCATCGAACAAACGCTTCCAGGTAGTGTCGTGCTCGGTAGCAATCTTGCTAAGGCTGTCGCCTTTCTGCACCTCAACTACCACCTCTGTTGGTTGAGCAGTTTCCTCTACTGGTTCTGAGGGGTCCTCTGTTGCAGCGGCCAAGACTTCTGCTGCCTGATCCGCATCGTCAGCCTTAGAGATTTCTAAGTCTCCAAGCTGAAAAACCTGCTGGCTCTGCGCCGCCACAATGGCTGGCGCCCATACAGCAAACAGGCCGAGCGCAGTCAAAGCGAGCAAACCCGATTTATAGGTTGGTTTTTTCATAAATTTCTACTCCCTGATTCATGCTTCTGCTTGCAGATGTCCCAATTTGGACACACAGCAAACTCACCTGCTCTCAATAGACAGGACGATTAACTATTAATTGTTGTTTGAGATCTGCATGAATTCGTTTTGCGAATTTCTCCACCTCACAAGTGCGGTCAGTCGCAGACTTTGCTGGCAACAGTCACGCAATGGAAAAAGGCGCAATCTCTCATACTACGCAGGTATAAATAAATGTCAACAAAAAAGCGAAAGCGTTTTGTAATAACTTATCGTAATATCCCCTGTTATTTTGCGCAAATCAAGGTTGTTGTAAAATTGATATCTGGTCCAACCGAGCTTGTCGTTCCTTTATAACTGAAAGAGGCGGTTTTACGGGATCTCCATGTTCATCAAAATCTGCCAAAGGAAAAGCCAGGCGCATATCGGGGCTTACTACATCTAGTAGAGCTCCGCCTACTTTGCACGACTGTCCTTCATCTAAAAGCTCTCGTAGCTCAGCTGATAAATCTCCTGATGGTGGATTTGCAGCTTCGCTCGAAACCGCTTGTCTTGCAGTAATAGATTCAGTCACTGTCATTTTTTTCGCCTTTTTATTTAATAGTTCTTATGATTCTATTATAAACCCGGCAGTCAAGGATATTATAG
This sequence comes from uncultured Candidatus Saccharibacteria bacterium, assembly GCA_964642275.1. GTDB lineage: Bacteria > Patescibacteriota > Saccharimonadia > Saccharimonadales > JACDBH01 > CAZXOA01. The sequence goes on from CAZXOA010000010.1 coordinate 18,292, forward strand.
ACTGCCGGTGAAAAGATCGGTTTTGAGCTGTGCCTGCGGTAAACCGTTCGCAAGTGCCTGGCTGCCGAGCTCTCGCACCATCTGTTCTGCGCCGGAGATGTAGACCAGGCTGTTTAGGAAACCCCGATTGGTCTTGATTAGTGGCAAGCTGATGCGCTCTGGCGTCACATGCAGTATGAATGTATCATCTTGCACGGCCCACTTTTTGAGCTCATCGAGAAATACTGGCGGCGTGTCGCGGCTGCTGTACATAAGGGCGGTGTTCAGCGGCTCGTTGGCAGCCGTTTTTTCAGCCAATATGGCGCGGAACGGCGTAATACCAATACCTCCGGCGATGAATATCCGGGCCTTGCCCCAGTCTCCCCATACAAAATCACCCTCTATATTGGCGCCGTTAATCTCTGCGCCGCTATCCAGCGCCGCCAGGGCTTGTTTGAAATCGCTCTGGCTTATGCGGGTGGTAATACGGATATGCTGCTCAAACGGCGCTGAGGCAATGGTAAAACGCCGCTCATCTACTCCCCAGGTTTTGCGCGGCAGCTCTAGGCGGATAGATTGTCCTGCTTCCCAAACAGCAGGTTCAAGCGGCTCAAAGAAGAACGACCACACGTTCCCGCTCTCTTGTTTTTTGCCCGTTAGCTTCAGTCTCATCTGGTTACGTATTGTAACGCACAAAATACCTATTGACGCGTGTCGTTACTGCTCATGTATACTGTATGTAGTCGCGAGTGGGCTTGCCAGGGTCACCCTTACATTCCTCCGCTTGGGCTATTACGCAATCTGTAGTCGGTAATCAGCCGCCTACCATATCAAAACTCGTCAGCGCAGCGTGTACGTTAAGCTGCCACCCCTTATAAACCTTTATACGGAGTGATTTGATATGCGTAATAGCTTCTCTTCTCGAAAAAATAAAAATGTCGATGTACTTTTCTCTTACAACGGTCGTGACCAGTACGCCCGCCCAGTCCGCCTGACTTGGCAGGATGAGGAATATTGGCTTGCCGGCGTGCAGTTCTGGTATGCCGAGCACAAAAAGGGCGTGCTGGTGCACCACTACCGTGTGGGTGATGAGTCTGGTGAATATACTTTTGAGTTATCACTTGAGACCGAGAATTTGACCTGGAGCCTCGATAAGGTTACTGAGCCAGCGGGCCAGGTCCAGCTCGGCCAGAAGCTGGTGGGGGTCATGGGATGAGAGAATCACTTGATGAGCCTGTATCTGTGGTGTGGTACTACGACAGTAAGCGGCGGCATATGCAGCCGTATATGCTCAATTGGAATAACCAAGAGTACCATCTTGGCAAGATAGATTTCTGGCACAAGACCTGGAGCGGCAAGCATCAGATCCATCATTTTTCTATCGCTGATCGGCTTGGACAAGTGTATTTTAAGCTTGCTCTCAACACCAACACCCTAAACTGGACACTAGAAGAATACATGACTGCCGACGACATGGCGGTAACTTATGGAAGGAGTACGACATGAATCCCGTTAGAACCCACAAGGTGACCATTTGCAGAGTGGCGACTGAATCCTGGCACATCATTTCAGTCGTCCACCAACAACTAACGGAAAGTGGTTCCTAACGGGATGAAAGATAGAAAAAAGCGCAAACAGCGCGAAGAGGTGCGAAAGATACTTCATGCCATGAGGCTGGAATTGGCAGCGCAGCGTGCTGTGCAGGAAGCTGGTGCGCAAAAAGGTATCATGCTCAGGATCGGAGAAACAATTAGTCGCGCTCAGGCAACATGAAGCAGCCCGGTCTACCAGTCAACGCAGCCAAGCCAAGGGTTATGCATATTGACCTTAATTCGTGCTTTGCCGCCATGGAGAAGCAGGCCAACCGTATATTACGTGACCGTCCAGTGGCGGTGGCTGCCTATGACACGCCGAAGGGGTTTGTGTTGGCGGCGTGCTATCAGGCCAAGGCGAAAGGTATCAAGCTTGGCGTTAATGTACGGGAGGCGCGTCAGCTGTGCCCGGGTATTGTCATCATGACGCCAGACCCGGCCAAATACCGCGAGGCCCACAAGCGCTTCAAAGAGATTCTGCTGGAATATACCAGTGACGTGACGGCTAAGAGTATTGACGAGTTTGTACTGCATTTTGACGGCTCGCCCGCCCTGCGGGCCGGTAGAGCCATGGAAGAGATTGCGCTCGAGGTAAAGCAGCAGATTTATAAAGGCTTGGGCGAGGCTGTGACGGTCAATATCGGTATTGCGCCCAATCGCTTCCTGGCTAAGTTCGCCGCTGGTTTTGATAAGCCTGACGGACTTCGGCGGATTGACCACGCAAACCTGAAAGATACTTACAGTGGCATGGATCTCATGGATTTGCCAGGAATAAATACAAGATATAAGGCCCGCCTACAAAGCTACGGTATCAATACGCCGCTGGATTTTTTATGCGCTGACCGGCGGCTGCTCGAAAAAGTTATATTCAAAAGCATCACCGGCTACTACTGGTATCTGCGCCTGCGCGGCTATGAAATAGACAAGGCCGAGTCAAAGCGCGGGCAGGTTGGCCACCAGTATGCCCTATCTCATAAGACAGCCGACAAAAAGGAACTGGCACGGTTGCTCATGAAACTCTGCGAAAAGGTTGGCAGGCGCCTGCGGCGGATCGATATGACGGCGGGCGGTATACACCTCTACCTTAGTTTTATGAATTATCAGGAAGTCGCACATCGTGACAACGGTTTTATAGGCGGTGAAAATCTGGCCAGCAAGCGTGCCTGGCACCATGGTGAAAAGGTGGGATTCCGGCTCTACAGCACAGCCAGCATCTACAAGGCGGCTAAGCGCCTGCTTGATATGGCCGATATACACTCGGTAGTGCGCGGCATGAGTATCACCACCTTTGATCTGGAGCCTGCTGACCCGGAACAACTGAGTTTTCTGACAGATGACAGAGTTTACACCACTGATCGTCACATTTCACGAGCGGTTGACGAGATAAACGACCGCTACGGCGAGTTTGTGATTACTCCCGGCACAATCATGGATATGCACGGCGAAATCCTTGACCGCGTTGCCTTCGGCAGCGTGCGGGATGTCTAAAGGGCTAGCTCATCGATAAGAGGCACAAGGTCAAAAGCTACCTCTTCGGACGGGTGCGCTTGCTTGAGCGCTGCAATAATTGCACGGGCGTCTTGAAGATCGCAGACAACCTCTATGCGCTCCTCGGCCACAGCTTCCAGTAGTCCGGGCGTACCGATATGGGGGTCGGCAGCGTGTGATGGTAAAAATCGGCCAGTACCAGTCACCGAATAACTGCAATACGAATACTCGCCAATTTTACCGGCTCCGGCTCTGCCTAAGGCCTCCCTCACACTATTGGCGGACTCAAGCGGTACAAAGGTGGTAAGCTTGATACGTTTTGGCTCCATGCTGCTTTCTATTGTATACCGTTTTGATTGGAGTAGAGTGAGATGTATGTCTAAAGAGGTTCAGCCAGCACTGATTGTGATTTTTGGAGTGACGGGTGATTTGTCGAGACGCAAGCTGCTGCCAGCGCTGTATCATCTCATGCGTGATAATTTATTACACCCCGAGACGCAGATTATTGGTGTAACGCGCCAGAAACTGACCAAAAACGAGGTACTGGCGCCGCTGGAAAAATATACGGCTTCCCATGCCCGGCCCTCGCCTGCGGCCTTGAGGCGCTTTAAACGGGCGTTTCATCTGTTTGCTGCTGACCTGAGCGAGGAAAAGGGGTATCGCAGCCTCAAAAAGTTCTTGGATAAAGAAGAAAGGGCTGCGAGATTGAGCTACCAGCGTGTCTACTATCTCTCGGTACCGCCGGCGGTCATTGATGAAATCGTAGGTTTTATGGGTACAGCTGGACTGGCCAGCGCATACAAGCGCGGTTTGTTGCCCCGCCTGCTGATAGAGAAACCGTTTGGCTATGACAAGCGCTCGGCCAGGACAATTATCAAGAGTATTCGCCGCCACTTTGACGAGTCGCAGGTGTATCGGATAGACCACTATCTGGCCAAGGAAATGGCGCAAAATATCCTGCACTTTCGGTTCGGTAATCCCCTCTTTGCGTCAGTGTGGAACAGAGACCATATAACACAGGTCGAGGTGACTGCGTATGAGCAGATCGGTATAGAAGGCCGTACCCGCTTCTATGAGCAAACAGGCGCGCTCCGGGATCTTGTGCAGAGCCATTTGCTGTTTTTGACAAGTCTTGTTGCTATGGAACAGCCCCGCCGTCTGACCAGCCCGGCAGTACACGCTGCCAGGCTGCGCCTGCTTAAAGATATAAAAACGCCCGAGCCGTACGAAGTACGGGATATTGCCAGGCGCGGGCAATACAAGACGTATCGAAGTGAAATAGGCAATCGCCACAGCACAACAGAGACCTTTGCTTCGGTACAGCTGCAAATAGTAAATAATCGCTGGCGGGATATACCGTTTGTACTTAGTACCGGCAAGGCGCTGTCGCACAAGCTTACGGCGGTGCGGGTGCACTTTATCTCAAACATACTCGAAATGAGGCTGCAGCCTGACGAGGCAATAGAGCTCAGCGTGCATATAAAGGAGCCTGGGCATGTCAGGAACAGTGCAGCGAGTATGATGGACTTTAGCTATCAGCGCCGTTTTGCCAGCCGCCCCACCCCAGAGGCATATGAGAATGTACTACTCGATGCTATTCATGGCGACCAGCTGCTGTTTGCGAGCTCTAAAGAAGTTCTGGAAGCTTGGAGAATCGTGCAGCCGCTTTTGGATGAGTGGCAAAAGTCCGGAGATACCTTAAAAATATACCCGAATAACCCGGCAAAACTACCCCAAAGCCTCAAACTTGTTTAGCAATCTGAATAACAGATAACATATCCACAGGCATAAGCGTTGTCTTCGAACAGTTTCATCGCTACAATAGGAGGGAAAGAATTTAACAGCTCGAAGAGGGTGATGAAGGTACTAATGCTTGGGTGGGAGCTCCCGCCTCACAACAGTGGTGGACTTGGCGTAGCATGCTATCAGCTCTGTAAGGCCCTCTCAAAAAAGAACATAGACATAGATTTTATTGTTCCCTACACTGCCGACCACGATATTGATTTTATGAATGTGCATGCGGCCCATCCGCAAGATGTTGAAGCTGTCATTCGGTCGGGTATGGCCTACGACAGTCATCTGTACAGGTATTTTGATGGCCGCGAAGAGCTGCGCTCGCTTCATGATCAGCAGGCAATGTTTGAGATGTCGGTCGGCCGCCTTATAGCAGGCTTGGAGTTTGATGTCATTCATGCGCACGATTGGTTGACCTTCCGTGCTGGCGTACGTGCCCGGCAATTATCGGGTAAGCCGCTGATAGCGCATGTTCACTCCATCGAGTCTGATAGATCCGGGGCCAAGAAGGGCGGCAACCCCTTGGTACGCGAGATAGAGGGCCTTGGTCTGCTCATGGCGGATAAAATTATTGCAGTGAGCCAGTTTACCAAGGATGCAATTGTACGCGAGTATGCTATTCCGGCAGACAAGATTGACGTCGTACACAACAGTATTGACCTAGAGATGGTGCAGCCCCTAGAAGACGCTTCTGCACATACGTACCTTGAGAGTATGCGCGCAAACGGCTATCGGGTGGTGGTGAATATCGGCCGTATCACTATCCAGAAGGGGCTGACCAACCTTTTGCATGCGGCCCAAAAAGTGATTGCCTACCAGCCAAAGACACTGTTTTTGATTGTTGGATCGGGCGACCAATACAATGAACTTATAGAACTGGCCGCCGAACTCGGTATCAGCAGAAATGTTATCTTTACCGGCTTTCAACGCGGCAAAAAGTGGCGCGACAGTTTTGCTGTAGCTGACTTGTTTGTCATGCCGTCGGTGTCTGAACCGTTCGGCCTGACGCCGCTGGAGGCGGCTGGCTACGGGACGCCTTCGCTTATCAGCAAGCAGTCGGGTGTAGCTGAGGTGTTTGATAATTGCCTCAAGGTAGATTTCTGGGATATCGACGAGATGGCAAACCAGATCACATCTGTTGTCAGAAACGACGGTCTCCGTGACGAGCTGCATGCCAACGCGCTCAAAGAGTACGAACGGCTTTCGTGGCACCCGGCTGCAGAGCGGCTAATTGATTGGTATCATCACCATGCTGCAGGAGTAGCTGTATGAAATTTGCCATGACCAATTTGCAATGCGCAAAAAATTTACCATTAGCAATGCGCAATGAAGCTGCGACCAATTGCCAATCGCGCATAGCCAATCTTTTGCCAATCGCGCATAGCCAATTGCTCATACCTGTCGCAGGAGTTGACTCATGAGCAAAGCCATAGTCCTTTACCTGCACGTGCACCAACCGTACCGCATACGCCATTACACGGTATTCGATGCTGGTCATGCCAGCAACTATTTTGATGCTGCATACGACGCCCGGGAGTCAAACCAGCGTGTCATTCACAAGGTTGCAGAGAAGTCTTATTTACCGACAAACCAGTTATTGCTGAATCTCCTGCAGGAACACCCCGAATTTAGAATCAGCCTGTCAATCACAGGTACGGTGATTGAACAATTCGAGATGTGGGCGCCAGAGGTGCTTGAGAGCTTCAAGGAGCTTGTGCGCACCGGCCGCGTTGAAATTGTAGGCGAGACATACCACCACTCGCTTGCCTTCTTCTACTCGCGGGAAGAGTTTGAACAGCAGGTTCGGATGCACACGCAGAAGGTTCAAGAGGTGTTTGGACAGACGCCGACCGCCTTTCGGAATACCGAACTTGCCTATGACAACAATCTGGCCCAGTGGGCAGATCAGGCCGGCTACAAAGCTATCTTGGCCGAGGGCTGGGATCCGATACTCGGCTGGCGCAGCCCTAACTTCATGTATCAGCCAACAGGTACGGAGAATATCAGGCTGCTGCTCAAGAATTACCGCTTAAGCGATGACATTGCCTTCCGTTTCAGTGCAACAGCGCGTTCGGACATGCCGCTAACTGCAGGTACGTTTGCACACTGGCTGTCCGAATCCGGTGATTCGCAGATTTTTAACCTGTTCATGGACTACGAAACTTTCGGCGAGCACCAGTGGGAAGACACGGGTATATTCGAATTCCTTAAGAGCTTGCCGACTGAGTGGCTCAAAAACCATGGCTACACATTCTTAACGGTGACCGAGGCGGCCGAGGCATTTGCACCAGTAGACAGAGTTGATATGCCGCACACGGTTACGTGGGCCGATAGCGAACGTGACCTAACTGCCTGGCTGGGCAACAAAATGCAGCACCAGGCAATCCAGGCGCTGTATGACCTCGAAGACGCGGTGCGCCGCTGCGAAGACACGAGCCTCTTAAATGATTGGCGTAAATTAACCACATCCGACCACTTTTACTATATGTGCACCAAGTGGTTTAGCGATGGCGATGTGCATGCCTATTTCAGCCCGTACCAGACGCCGTATGAAGCGTTTATGAATTTTATGAATGCATGGCACGATCTGCGCCTGCGGCTTATTCAGAAAGGACTTAATGTATGACATCCGCAGTCAACTATATGCAATCAGCAAAATATCAACCATTAGCGACGAGCGATGTATCTGCAGTAAATTGCCATTTGCACATTGTTAGGCTTTCGCCAATCGCGCATTGCTATTTGCCCATAAAATCCGGAGGTTGCTAATGGGACGGCCAGTTGTACTCAGTAATGGGCAGTTGTTTGTCGGGCTGAACAAACACGGGCTTGTGCATGACTTTTATTACCCATACGTGGGGTTAGATAATCTCACAACCACTCGCAGCGAACGCCACAAGATCGGCGTGTGGGTTGACGGTCATTTCTCGTGGGTTAATGACGAGTCATGGGAGATGAAAATCGACTTCGAGTCGGGGGCTCTTATTAGCAATATTACTATGAAGCAGCACGATCTTGGTATCGAGCTGCAGTTCCAGGACTTTGTCGACCCGTATGTCAATGCATTCTGCCGGCATATCAAGGTTATCAACCGGCGCGAGTACCAGCGCGAGGTACGGATATTCTTGCATCAAGTGTTCGAGATATCACACGATGGCCGTGCGGACACAGCGCTTTACGAGCCAGAAGACAATTATTTGCTGGACTACAAGGGACGCTGCAGCCTACTCATCTATGGTGAAACAAGCGACGGCGAGCCCTTTGATCAATACGCGGTGGGCAACTGCGGTATCGAGGGCAAAGAAGGCACCCACAAAGATGCCGAAGACGGCGAGCTGTCTGGCAACTCGGTCGAGCATGGCGGCGTTGATTCGACTATGCGCCTCAAAATGCAGCTGGGATCCCTGCAGGCCAAAGTCGTAGATTATTGGGTCATTGCGGCAACCTCAGAGCGCGATGCCGAAGTCGTGCACGAAAAACTCAAAGGCGACGGGCTGGTTGCACGCATCCGTGATACCCGCCGCTGGTGGCAAGAATGGATGGCGCCTGCCGAATCAAAACTTCGCAAGATTGACGAGCAGTACCGTGAACTCGCTAAAAAATCACTCCTGATTATAAAAGCTCATACCGACCGGCGCGGTAGTATCCTGGCATCCGGCGACTCAAGCATATTTAATTATGGCCGCGACTACTACTGCTACACATGGCCGCGCGACGGCGCCTACGCGATCTGGCCGCTCATGAGGCTTGGATTGGTCGAGGAGGCGCAGAATTTCTTTAAGTTCTGCCGCGACATTATCCATGAAGACGGCTATCTCATGCACAAATACCAGCCGGACCGCGCCGTCGGCAGCACCTGGCATCCGCTCATCCGTGACAACCACCGCGAATTAGCTATCCAAGAAGATGAGACAGCAGCCATTGTCATCATGCTGGGCGAATATATCAAGCTGACTGGTGACAAGGATTTTGTCGAACTGCTGTACAGCACTTTCGTGCGGCCAGCTTGCATGTTCATGGCATCATTCTTTGACGAAGCAACAAACCTGCCCCATGCCAGCTATGACCTCTGGGAAGAAAAGTTCCTTACTACCAGCTATTCAACATCTCTCACCTACTCTGCCTTAAGAACCGGCGCCAGATTGGCCGAGATGTTCAATTATCCGGACGATCATGTTGCGTGGCTGCAGGCGGCAGAGCGCATAGAAGATCATATGGGAGTATTCTACGATGATGACAGGCAGGCTTTGCGTAAGGGCTTTCTACTCAAGCGTGACGGCGAAATGACCTACGACAATACGCTCGATGCCTCGAGTATGTACGGCCATATGATGTTTGGGCCAAAGAAATACTATGATCAGGTCAAAGACACGGTGCAGGCTATAGAGAATATTCTCCTGGATCAGACTCCATCCGGCGGCTGTCCGCGCTACGAGAACGATTACTACATGCGCCGTTCCGATGATGCGCTGGGCAATCCCTGGTTTATCTGCAGCTTCTGGCTGGCGCAGTACTATTTTGACCAAGGCAATGCTGCGCGTGCCCATGAAATTATGCGCTGGTCTATGACGAAGACAACAGAGAGCGGCGTGTTCAGCGAACAGATCAATCCATTTACGTCTGAGCAAGTTGGCGTCTCGCCATTAGTCTGGAGCCATGCCGAATTCATCAACACCGCCCTGGACTTAGCTCAAGAATAGGCCTGCGACCAGCCGTGAAATGCAGCGTGAAAACCGAATTTAACAGATGAGAAGTAATTAAAACACTTGACAATACTTGACATGTGTGATACAATGTAAAATAAGAAGAGTTTGTGTATACAAACCACACCCCCTAGTCTCTCATATATCAAGTATTATCTATCAAATATAAAAATAGCCCTGTTTCGGGGCTATTTTTTCGGGTTGACGGTGTTGCGTCCAAGGTTCTTCTTGGTCTCTTCGTACCACGCGTGAGCGCGTGCAACAGGATCGTATTTGCGAAGACGGAGCTTCTCAGGGGTGTTCATAGTATTTTTGGTCGTGTAATATGTGCGATGACCAGATGTCTCGCTTACCATACCAATAACTTTTCGCTTGTCGCCTTTTTTTGCCATAACTCGGTCAATTATACCTTATCTGTACGACCTCTGTCAACGCGCTTCGGACGATTTTGTATTCTTCCGCTCACCCAGGAAATAAAGGCAATGCCTGCTATAACAACACCAGAAGCTACGAGTAGATGAGGTGGTGCGGGATCAATCAGGCCATCTTGTGTCTGTTCTACCGTTGCGTTGAATTCTGTCTCTGTGGCGAATTCAGGCAAGACAATCTTACTTAGCTCATGGGACATACTCTTATCATACTAAGAAAATCCCTAGAAAGAAAAAGCTCCTGCCTATATTACGGGCCCCAGCTGCCAAAGAAATGACTTGCTGCGGTGCCGAGTGCTTTGAAGATGTTTCTCTCGGCTATCATGGCAATGAGAATACCGACTATGATAGCTCCAATAGTGTAAACATAGGTAATTAGAGCTGTTTCGGATGCGCCGCCTGCGAAAACCAAGAAACCCAAGAAGGCGGTACTGCCAGCGATCAGCAGCCAGCCTACAAATGCGCAGAAGTTATAAAGGATACCGTTCTTTCTGGCCTTCATATCTCTGTTCCTTATATTAAGAATCTTATGGAGCCACGTTCGAGACTTGAACTCGAGACCCCTTCCTTACCATGGAAGTGCTCTACCACTGAGCTAACGCGGCGTGGTGCAGGGTGTAGGATTCGAACCTACGAAGGCGAATGCCGAGAGATTTACAGTCTCTTGTGTTTGACCGCTTCACTAACCCTGCGTATTGTTAAAATCTGGAGCCGACTCGGGGATTCGAACCCCGGACATTCAGTTTACAAAACTGACGCTCTAACCAGCTGAGCTAAGTCGGCTTATGTTTTTAGTATACTTTAATCTTCGCCATTCTCTTCCGTTGCCATGATTTAGGTTCCGAAAGCTATCTGTTAAAGCATGGCAATTTGGGCATATAAGCCGGAGGTTATCTTCCCGATTGTTATTTGCATCCCCATCTATGTGATCAATCTCTAGCGGCACCCTGTTTGTTATTGGATTTAGCTTGTGCCAGCCACAGAGAGTACATTCGTGATACTTCTCGTGGAGATAACGAATGATATGTCGGGACATATTCTTTGTGTTAACACCGCGCTGCCCTTGTTTCTCGCCAGACTTCCACTTGTCAATATACGATAGATACTCGTAGTCTCCTTGACATTTATTTGAGCAATACTTTCGTCCACGAATAAGTAATTGGTTATTACACGACAAACAGCTTGACATGACAATATTGTAACACTAGTTTTAAAAGATCGACCTCTGAGTTATGGGTAGCAAAATACCGATGTATTTTAGCAAATTTACCCCTAGATGACAACCTTGCGGGGGCGGAGCACGCGGCGGGGTTTTCCGGCCGGCATGATGAGCTTTCCGAGCTTGCTCTTGAGCAGGTCGGCTTCTGCCTGCATGCCGCGGGTTTCGTAGGCGCGAATGAGCAGGTTGAATGTTTCTGGATTAGGCTCGAGTTCGGTAGCCTTCTCGAGCTCGATAATCATGAGCTTTTCGTTGCCGAGCTTTTCTTGTACTTTGGCATAAGCGATATGGCGCGCAGCCAGGCCATCTTCAAGCTTGATGGCTTGCTCGAATGCGAGCGCGGCTTTTTCGTAATTTTCTGTTTCGTAATAAATCAGACCAAGGTTGTGGAGCGATGAGGCGCTTGGGTCTATGGAGCTGGCAATCTCAAAACAATCAATTGCGTCCTTGTACTCCTTCTGTTTGGCGTAGAGGATACCAAGCCGGTTGTAGGCGGCGGCATTTTTTTGATCAATCTTGAGAATCGTGAGCAGGGCTTTTTCGGCGCGTAAGAAGCGGTTTTCACGCATACCCACTTGGGCGATGTCCCATAATTTTCCAAGCCGGTCGCTGATACGCTGAGATACCTCAGATAGCTCCGTGTCACGAATTTTCGTGCTACGGAGCGCAAGCATTCCAAAACCCACTACGAAAGCTAGTGATAGCATATGTGCTCTTTAGTATATCATTAAATATGCATAAACAAATTGTCGAGGAGGAGTTTAGTGTTGGCGTTTCTCTTTAGTGACGAGAATGCTTCTAGCACATGTTTTTCGCGGACCTGCCACTGCTGTACAGCTTTATCAGCGTTTTTAAGCGCAGAGGCTTGCAGGCCTGCGTGACAGATACGGTAAAGCCCATCAAGCAGCAGTGAAAGCTTTGCTTTGTCTTTTGCCAGTTCCTCAACACGCAGCAGCCGGCTGCTGACTGACTGTGCTAACAATTCTTTGGCTAGAGCTACCGCGTTTACCAGCTCGTTGTCCTCGTCGTGTATGAGGGCTGTAAGCAGTCCGGCACCGCCGCCGGACAAAGCGTACGATCTCTTAAATGATGCTTCCGATATCCCCTTTTCCTTGAAATATTCCCACGCATCATCTGACGAAACAGGAAGAATAGGTGCGGTACGTACACGCGAAACAATAGTTGGCAGCAGCTCTTCGCTGCTGTGCGCCGTCAGGATAAGCATACTGCCGGCTGGCGGTTCCTCTAGCGTCTTCAAAAGAGCGTTTTGAGCTTCTGCTCCCATGCGCCCGGCCTTCTTGATGATAACCACTCTATTGACAGGCTTTGCGGCGCCGGCCACCCTGAGCTTGAGAAACTGTTGCAGCTCGCGAATGTGTTCGATACTGATTGCCGTGCCCTCATCGCCAATCTCGAAATAATACGGTTGGTTCTGAAGGCTAGTGCTGCCGAGTAACTCCATGGCCAAATGCGAGGCTGCATAGTCGGTGCCGCTTCCCTGCTTGCCAATGATAAGCAAGGCTTGGATGGGATTCTGTATCACATTCTCGATGTCACGTCTGGACTGAGGGTGCAGCAGGAGCTCGGTCATCTCTTTAGAGCCTCACTCAAATTGGATCTAACGGGATTCATGCGGTACAAACTCCTGAAACTCTAGCGGCAGCGGTGCGGTAAAAACCATTCTTTCGCCGCCCGGGATGGTAATTTCCAGTGAAGCCGCGTGCAGCATCAGCCTGCTTGCTTCTTTGCCCTTGTACAAATTGTCGCCCACAATCGGGTGCTGCAATTCAGTCAGGTGGACGCGGAGCTGGTGCGTGCGGCCTGTCTCTGGCGACATTTCCAGCAGCGTCAGTCCGTTTTCTTTGGCGATAGTTCTGTAGCGCGTAAGCGCATTCTTGCCGTCTTCTGCAACATGGAAGGTCGCTGGTACTTTGGGGTTGCGGCCGATAGGCATATCAATCAAACCTTCTTCTGATGGCATGCTGCCCTCAATGATGGCCATATAGGTCTTTTTGACCTTACGCTGACTGAACTGCTTCTGCAAGAAACTGAGCGTCTCTTGGTTCTTGGCGCAGATCATGATACCGCTCGTGGCTCTGTCGAGCCGATGCACGATACCACTGCGCTCGCCTTTTTGACCCGTCTTTTGCCGGACAAACGATGCCACTGACGGCTCGTCAAAATACCTGCCTCGCGCATGGCTGATAACGCCAGACGGCTTGTCTACAACCAATACGTTGTCATCCTCGTAGATTATCGGCAGCTCAATATCGTCTATCTTGATATCAAGCGGCGACAAGTCGGCCTTGAGTACATCGCCCTCTCGCACCTTCATGCCTGGCTTAGTAATTTTATCGTTCAGCCAGACGAGCTCCTTATCAAACAGCTTGGCCAGTGCCGCCCTTGGAAATTGTGGCAGCTGCTCGGCCAGCAATTTATCTGTTCGCTTGCCTCTGAGTTCTTCAGTTATGGTTACTACGTACATCTCTAACGAAGGCCAACGGCTTTTTGGGTTTTTAGGAGGGTTTGGTTGGCGGCTTCGCGCATGGCTGCTTCTGATGACTCTAGCTTGGCCTGGATTGCTGCGTTGTCTACTTGAGCCAGCTTGGTTTGGAGTTCTGTCAGAAAGGCTGCGAGTGCGTCTGCGACAGTCTTTTTGAAGTCACCATAGCGTTCGTTGCCCTGCCATTCACCAGCAACTTCATCAAGCGGACGGTTTTGGAGTAGTGCAAGGATAGTCAAAAGGTTAGAAATACCGGGTTGATTGTCCCAGTCGAGGTTAATTCTACCCACGCTATCAGTGGTGGCGCTCATGACTTTTTTGGCAGCTTCTTCTGGACTGTCGCCAAGGAAGATGACACCCTTGCCAGTATCATCAGACTTGCTCATTTTCTTATTAGGATCCTGCAAATCTTTGATACGCAGGCCTTGGTCTGCACCGAAGAACTTGTGTTGTTCTTTGACCGGTCTTGGTACGGTAAATAACTCACCGAAGCGGCTGTTCATACGCTCTGCAATGTCACGAGTAAACTCTAAGTGCTGCGTCTGGTCTTCGCCCACGGGCACATAACTGGCATTGTAAAGCAAAATATCTGCCGCCATAAGGACTGGGTAGTTGAATAAACCAACGCTAACGCTTTGCTGCCTTGTCTCAACCTCTAATTGATTATCTGTTCTCAGCAACTCCAGTATGTTTGGTTGAGATTTATCTTTGAATTGGGTCATGCGGTTTAACTCACCAAAATACGCGAAACAGTCAAGAATCCAGGTTAGCTCAGAGTGCGCTGGCACATAGCTTTGGCGGTAGATATGAATATCTGGGTGGCTCAGGGGTATGCCAGCGGCGACAAACAGCCGAATATTGTGCCAGATTTGCTCTTGCAATTGGCTGTGGTCGATCGGCGTGGTAAAGCTGTGTAGATCAGGCACGAATAAATTAACCTGATAGTCATCGGCTTTGTTGGTTGCCATATCAATCATTGGCATGATCGCACCAAAATAGTTGCCAATTGTCAGGTCATTATTTGCCCGAATACCAGTTAGAATTACCTCTTTAGCCATGTTGATACATATTATAGCTTACTTTTTCTATGCAAAGTAATGCCGTTCTCCGGTTCTATTCGACCTAGGACGTCTTAGGGTTAAGCGTAGGCCATCACTGGCGACCCTTCTTTCCTGTTCTTCCAGGAATGGCCGGGCCTCTTGTGGATCCATAGCCGCGTCTGCATTGCCTGCTTGCATTCGTCGCGCCAGCTCATTGTGCGCATCTATTAGTCTTTGGGCTTCTGTAGCGTTACCGCCAATTATAAGCTCTTCTCCGTGCATGACTCTCTCCTTGTTTACATTAAAAAAACCGCCGTGTGGCGGTTTACTCAATGTCTTCGATCTTATTTACAAACGCACAGAACAAACCACCAATCGGGTGCTGGTAAACCAAAAATAGCAGAATTGGTTCAATTTGTTCATGGTTATGATTCTATGATTTAATAATTATTTTGTCAAGAGGTAGAGGCCATAGGCCAAAAGGACTGACCATACGAGGCACATAAGCAAATGATATGCCGCAAGCTGTTTAGAGTAGTTCTTGCGGATGATATAGAGCATGAAGTACATGCCGATAAATCCGAAAAGACCTGTGAGCAGACGGAGAGACGTCACGCCGATGTATAAGAATGCCGAAGTAAAGAAAACCGCCCAGAAGCTGACAAAGTACAGCCAATAATCTTCTTGTCGGATAAAGAAAAGCTTTTTGATCATGATTACGCTTAGTATAGCAAAAGTTTCCCCAAAGATAGCTATAAATCGGCGATGCTTACGCTAGTGAGTGAGGGTAAGATGCTATCAGCGATAGCAAACTCGGGGTTACTGATCTCGGTGGGCAATGGGATGGCAATACATTTCATGCCGGCGGCTTTGGCTGCTTGGACGCCGCTTGCGGCGTCTTCGAAGACTACGCACTCTTTTGGTTGGATACCAAGCTTCTCTGCAGTCTTAAGGAATATGTCTGGGGCTGGCTTGCCACTTTCTACCTCATTCCCAGAAACGATTACATCGAAGTAATCTTCAAGTCTCAGATGTTTTATGGCAGCGTCGATGATCTCTCTGGTGGATGATGAGGCAATTGCCATCTTAATACCCTGCTCTTGGAGTATCTTGAGCGCATCAAGTAAGCCAGGCATCGCATCAACGCCCTCTTTCATAAACTGCGTATGGAGCTGAGTTTTTCGAGCAACAAGCTCATCTATATCGACATCAAACGAATACTCCTGCATGAGGTGAGTCCAGTTATCACGCGAACTGATGCCGGGTGTATGGACAATACCCCGATGGTTTAGTTTGGGCTTGATACCATACTCTTCGAGTACGGTTTCGTAAGAGCGCGAAATAATCCGGTCGCTATCAATCATCAACCCGTCCATGTCAAACAGCGCAGCTCTTATCATGGTTCAATCATAACAGAGTGGGGCTAGTTGACCAGGACCCGTTGGTGCTTTACACTCTAATGCCAATATAGCACAAAGAGATGTAGAAGCTTTAGTGGAGTTGATCCATGAATGCACTGATGCAGAGCAACCTGAGAATTGGCCTGTAGACCAACTTGATGAGGTTGCACTCCAAGCCATACCAGACGGAACGCAAGTTCAGGTGACCTGTACAAACCGCTACGAGGTAGAGGCCCTGGACTCCGGTGAGGTGAATAAGACTTTTGGCGTACGTTCCAACACAGGCCATTGTGCCATAAATGGCTACTTCAGAGGTTTACAGATTCTTACCTACATAGACCGTTCTCT
The DNA here is from genome assembly GCA_964642275.1 of uncultured Candidatus Saccharibacteria bacterium. GTDB lineage: Bacteria > Patescibacteriota > Saccharimonadia > Saccharimonadales > JACDBH01 > CAZXOA01. The sequence continues at coordinate 34,786 of CAZXOA010000010.1, forward strand.
ACCAGAAGTTGAGGCTGAAGTCACTGAGCTAACCATCAGACTTGATACCTTAACGGAACAAGTTCATCTTGTGCCCATAGCGGGGCTTACCGGGCTGGAGATAGACGAGCTTGAGCCTATGGATGTGCTGGACTATGACGACATTCTTAATGACATTGACTTATTGATACATAATGAAGCTATAGATCTAGCAGGGTTGAGCAGACTATTCGAAGGTATAGATGCTGAAGACATAAGAATGTCGCTTTACCTGAAACACCTCAATAATAGGTTGGCTCTAGAGCAAATGTTTGATGCGGCTCTATCCAAACAGATAATTTATTTAGGTGATGAAGAGGCAGTCAGGGAGATACTGGATGAACCTCAACTGGTTGAGCCTGAGTCTGGCAACTCTTTTTGCATAATACAAACAGAGTCAGATACTGGCGAATTAGGTTCTATACTTTGTATAAACGCAATCAGAGGTTTAGACACCGTCAAAATTCCTGTGACCAGTGTGGTCGGCTTGATTGATAAATAAGAAAACCACCAAAATAGCGGTTTTCTCGGGTATTACTACCGTATATTACTAATTATATCATACTACTTATGCTTTTGTCAATAATTATGGTTATCGTTGGTATTCTGTTATAGTAGTAAGTACTAATGAGTAGCTATGAGCACTGTGAAGAAGCTAGGGACTATGTTGTAGATCGTTATACGGGGTGGAGACGTATACTATCTCGGAATAAATGGTTTATGGGCGCTGGTATCAGCCATGAGACTAATGAAAGTGATGGAGTTTCGGGGTATGCCCTAGCGGTCATAGTAAATGAGATGCCAGAGGACAGGATTAAGGATAGACTGGGCGACCTATTGCTGAGAAGAGGTTTTGGCGACATGTCCATTTCTTTTGTAGAAGCCAGCCCTCCCAGGGCCCTGTAATATAAAGCAGTTCAAACAAACAAAGCTTCGCGTTGGAGCTTTTTGTTTGCTTACAAAAGGATAAGGAATCTTGCCGGATTTGAGAGCAGATTGCAATTTCTTAGAAAGAAATTCTGGAGACGTACAAAAGTACGGTGACATAATTTTGCTGGCAAAAATTGTAATATGCCCCAAAAAGAAAAACCACCAAGCCAAATTGATTTTGGGTGGTGGTTTTTCGATCCAGTAAGATTACTATCTTTTTGTAAACTGGCGTTGTTTGCGGGCCTTCTTGAGACCGAACTTCTTGCGTTCCTTTTCGCGCGGGTCGCGTCCGAGCAGTTCTGCGCGGCGGAGTGTACCCTTGAGGTCTTCGTTCATGGCTGCGAGGGTTTTAGCGATACCAAGGCGGATTGCGTCCACCTGGCCGGTTGCCCCGCCGCCGCTGACAACGACAGATACGTCGAAAGTATCCTTTTCGATGACTGCAAACGGCCTCTTGAGCTCTGCTAACAGGTATTCGCTGCCGTCAAGGTACTCTGCGGCGGGCTTGCCATTGATGACAATGTTGCCCTTGCCGCTCTGCAGGCGGACACGAGCCGTAGCGCTCTTGCGGCGGCCGAGTGCGTAGAAATAGGTGTCTTTTGCCATTATTTTCTACCTTCCCCAGCAGTAGACTTGGTCACTACTGGACTTTGCTTAATACTGATTAATTCTGGTTTCTGTGCGGCGTGGTTATGTTCTGCACCTGCATAGATCTTGAGGCGCTTGAGGCGCTCATCACGCAGCTTGTTGACTGGCAGCATACCGCGGATTGCCTGGAAAATAGCTTTGGTTGGATCCTTGGCCATAACCTCGTTAAAAGTCAGCTCGCGCAGACCGCCTGGGAAGCCGGAGTGCTTGTAGTACATCTTGTCAGTGGCTTTTTTGCCTGTTACCACTGTTTGCTCGGCATTGATGATAATGACAAAGTCGCCAGTATCAATATGCTTGGTAAACATCGGTTTTTCTTTACCGGTGAGCAGAGTTGCAGCACGGGTCGCAACGCGGCCCATTGGCGCCTCTGAGGCGTCAATAACGTACCACTTGCGCGTTACGTCGGTTGGCTTTGCTGAGTAAGTCTTAGGAATATTCATTATTTTGCCTCTTTCTTGAGCGAAGGTTTCCCAGTAGTAGACTTTGTCACTACCGGGCTTCGCTTGGCAGGAGCCTTTACAACAGGCTTGTCCGTCGTAGCCTTGGCAGAGACGGGGGCTTCTTTGAGATCGTCAACAAAGCTCACGCGTGCAAGCTGTGCCAAGTCGCCGCGGCGAAGCGTGGTGCGCTCAATACGAAGATGTCCACTAGTGCGGCCTTTGAGCTTAGGAGCGATTTCGTCGACAAGCTTGTGAGCATTGGCGATGGTCTGCATGCCAGCAATAACTTGGCGGCGGTTGTGGAGATCACCCTTCTTTGCCTTGGTAATGAGTTTTTCTACATAAGGCACAAGATCCTTGGCCTTTGGAAGAGTTGTTTCGATTGAAGTATGTTCGACGAGTGCTTCAGCAAGACCCTTTATGAGGGCTTCCCGCTGGTCTCGCTCGCGGCCGAATTTGCGGCCTTTGTATCCGTGTCTGTGCATCTTACAGTTCCAGTTCCGCCATCTTTTCTTTTACTTCATCAAGCGCCTTGGAGCCAAAGCCCTTCAGGTCGCGCAGTTCAGCGTCGCTCAGGGAGAAAAGATCTTTGAGGGTATGAATATCATTGTTGATGAGCGCGTTGGTTGTGCGTGCGCTCAGATTCATATCTTCGATAGGAGTCATCAGGGCTGGAGCTTCATCTGAACCTTCGGCGTCAGCACCAGCAGCGTCAACAAGCGGAGCCGGAGCTTCGATGCGTGTCTGGCCTGCAAGTGCAGTGTATTGGTTGACCAAGATAGCGTTGGCCTCCTCAAAAGCGTCCTTTGGTGTAATGGTCCCATCGGTATCGACGGTGATGATGAGCTTGTCGAGATCGGTCATCTGGCCGACACGAGTGCTCTCAACCTTGTAGCGGACACGGAGAACCGGGCTGTAGATTGCGTCAAGCGCAATCATGTCGCTTGGCTTCCTGTTGCCGCTCTCGTCGATAGTGCGGTAGCCGCGGCCTGTCTCGACAATGATATCGGCAACAAAGCTCGCCTTGTCATCATCGATAGTCGCGATGACTTGACTGCCATTGACAACTTCAACGTCTGCGTTAGTCTTGATATCTTTTGCAGTAACAACGCCCTTGCCCTTTTTCTCGATACGAAGCGTCTGTGGCTCGTCTGAGTAAACACGGAAACGGATGCTCTTGAGGTTCTGCATGATGTCCACAACGTCTTCTTTAGCGCCAGGCACGGTTGTAAACTCATGCGACACGCCCTCTATTTTGAATGCGGTGATAGCTGCGCCAGCGATGCTGCTGAGCAGAACACGGCGGATAGAGTTGCCGAGAGTCATACCGTAACCGGTGTGCAGCGGCTCAACCACAAACGTGTTGCTTGTGCTGCTGTGCTCATCTACGGTGCTGAGTGTTGGTGTGTGAATTTGCTTTGACATAATATTCTTCATTGCCTCCCTATCGTGAGTAGTATTCTACGATTAATTGCTCATTGATTTCTGGCTCTGCTTCATCGCGAGTCGGGACACCGCTGACGGTGAGACTGCGCTTCTTCCGGTCTACTTTCATCCAAGAATAGGAAATATCTGAAGCCGGACTAATGTCATCAAGATTCTTAAAATAGCTGTTGCTTACTGAATGATCTCGAAGTGTCACAACGTCTCCAGCCTTGAGGCGGATTGATGGAATATCAACACGTCGGCCGTTCAGCATGAAATGACCATGGGTCACCAGCTGACGGGCTGCAGGACGGCTTGATGCGAAACCTGCCCGGTAGACAGCATTGTCGAGCCGTTGTTCAAGGAAGCGCAAGAGGTTTTCACCTGATTGACCCTCGAGACGAGCTGCTTCTTTCATGAGGTTGCTGAACTGGCGTTCGAGTAGGCCGTACAAGCGCTTAACCTTTTGCTTCTCGCGGAGCTGCAATGAATACTGGCTTGGCTTGTTGCGACTGCTAAAGCCAGGCTGCTTGCCAGGAAGTGCACTGCGCTTGACAAGGGCTTTGTGAGCCTTTGGATGCAGCGCGTAGCCTTCTCGGCGGGACTGTTTAACAATAGATACTTTGCTCATAGTCTAGTTCCTCTTTGCCTTTCGTGGGCGGACACCGCCGTGAGGCACGCCAGTGACGTCGTGGATACTTTCGAGGCCAACATTGGATGTGGCTAGTGCGCGGATAGCTGCGTCACGGCCCATACCGATGCCCCTGACATAGACATCTACTTTTGAGAGGCCGTGCATCTGCTTGGCATCGCCGATTGCCTTCTCGGCAGCGACTTGGGCTGCATAGGCAGTACCCTTCTTTGATCCGCGGAAACCGCAGGCGCCAGAGCTCGATGCGGTCAGTACTCCGCCTTGCCCGTCTGTTACAGAAATAATTGTGTTATTGAAAGATGCAAAAATGTGAACTTGTCCAAATGGAACGCTCTTCTTTGACTTCTTCTTTCGTGTCGTGGTGGTTGTAGTAGTATTTTCAGCCATTGTATTGTCCTAGGTCTTAGAAGCCACTTTCTTAGCCGTGCCACCGACAGTTACTTTCTTGCCCCGGCGGGTACGCGCGTTGGTGCGGGTACGCTGGCCGCGAGTCGGCAAATTGGCGTTATGGCGCAAGCCACGGTATGCCTTAATGTCCTTCAGGCGCTTGATGTTTGCGCTTACAACACGCTGCAATTCACCTTCTACAAGGTAGTCTGCCGAGATTTTGTCACTGATACGAGTCAGCTCGTCGTCAGTCAGATTCTTTACGCGTACTGTCGGGTCAACCTTGGCTGCAGCCAGTATATCGGCTGCATGCTTTGATCCGATTCCGTACACATACGTCAAAGCAATGCCGATTTGCTTCTCGGCTGGAATAGTAACACCTGCAATTCTTGCCATACTTCCTTAACCCTGCCTTTGCTTGTGCTTCGGCTTTAATTTGTTAATAACATACAAACGCCCCTTACGACGTACAATTTTGTCGTCGGGGCTAATCTTTTTAACACTTGCACGTACTTTCATACGGATCAGACTCCTTCCTAAGAGCTTGACGCACTGCTTAATATTGATTGAATTGTTATAACTAACGCTTCGCAGGAACTCACATCTACACCTGCCGGGACGGCAGATTTCTATGCGTGGTCTTGTGAAGGTTTAGCTTTTTCGGTAGGTGATACGGCCTTTGGTCAGGTCGTACGGGGTCAACTCTACCGTGACACTGTCCCCAGGTACGATTCTGATAAAGTGCTTGCGCATCTTACCAGCGACATGGGCGATAATTTGATGACCATTTTCAAGTTCGACTCGGAACTGTGTTCCGGGCAACGTTTCGACGATCGTCCCAGAGAGCTCGATGACTTCCTTGTCTTTGACCATAAATCAGTTACTTATTATAGCAGGACTTACAACGCTTTGTAAAGTGTTTTCTGGTGCGTTCGTATCTGATGAATTTTTACCGCGCTTTAGGCTCAGGCGGCGGCGCTTTTTGGGCTCCTGCTCTTCTTCGTCATCACCTCCAAAAAACGATGGTTCACTGTATTGATCGTATGTCACCATCAGAGCACGCGACTCAACCGCACGCAACGTCTCGAGTGCAACAGATACAAGGATGAGTACACTGGTACCGCCAATCGCAATATCAGTGCGTAGGAAATACTGGCCAATGATAGGAGAGATCGCGAGGAAGCCAAGTGCAAGCGAACCAAAGAGTGTCAGACGCGTCACAACCCTGCTCAGATACTTTTCGGTCTGGTTGCCAGCCCGTACTCCGGTGATAAAGCCGCCTTGCTTCTGGAGGTTCTCGGCAATCTCTTTGCTGTTAAAGGTTACTCCGGTATAGAAATACGTGAACATGACCACAAGCACAAAGTATGTCACTGGGTAGATATATGCTTCCCAGCCGCCAAAGCGTAGTGTCTCTGATGTTGGGTTCTGGAACCATGCCGTCAGCCGCATACCCCATTCCTGCAGGTTTATACTCTGCGAAGCGGACATGACTTGTCCAGCATACGCAGGAATGCTCAAGAACGCCACCGCAAAGATGACTGGGATCACACCAGCAGCAATCAGTTTGATGGGGAGTATCGTCGTGACGCCTCCATATGCCCGGCTGCCTTGCACTCGTTTGGCGTAATTTACTGTGACCCGCCGCTGGGCTTCGTTAATCTTGACCACAAACCAGGTCGTCAAGAGAACAGACAGCGCAATACCGATTGCATAATAAAACGCAGTTTGATTGAACGGCAGACGCAATCCAAGCAGATGCCAAGGGCTGTCCGAGTCGTACACTGCCCGGAAAATATCTGCTATCGTAGATGGAAGACTACTGACAATACCAATGGTGATAATCAGTGATATACCGTTACCAACGCCCTTTTCAGTTATCAGCTCACCCAGCCACATAAGTATCAAGGCGCCTGTTGTAAGTGCCGTGACCATCAGTGCCCAGTCTGTCAGAGTTGCGCCGGCGGTGATGTCGCCCAGTCCAGAGAAGCTCGCCGCGACTTGCTTGACCAAAAAGATCATACCGATTGACTGAATGATTGCCAGCGGAAATGTCAGCATACGAGTGTACTGATTTATCTTTTTACGCCCAAATTCGCCCTCTTTGTTGAGCGCTTCCAGTTTTGGAATAGCACGGGTCAGGAGCTGCATGATGATGCTTGCGTTAATATACGGCCCCATACCGACCAGCATGATGCTGAAGTTTGCCAGCGCGCCGCCTGAGAGTACATTGATGAAGCTTACAAGCTGGGATGATTGAGAGGCGTTAAAGGCATTCTCAAGCACATCACGAAGCGTCTGCGGATCGCTCAGCGGGATGGGAATATGCGCCAAAATACGAAACACCAAAAGCATTCCAAGTACGGCAAAAATACGCGAACGCATGTCAGAATTCTTAAGCGACGACGCAATTGTCTTCCAGTTCATCCCGTTAGCACTCACTTCTCTTGCATAGTTGGCTTTCGTCAGAAACAATGTGCCGAGCTTCAGTCGTCACTAAATATACGGTCGTCTTTTGAGTGCTAACGGGATTCATCCCTTTTTACCTTCCCTTTCAAATCTTCGTCTCAGTATAAAACAAAAGTCCCGCTATTTCTAGCGGGACCCTGTAGTATTTTTGGCTTTTATGTAACACTTGCCTGACGGACACTGCATTCTTCTTATTTTACATTATATCATACCCTGTCAAGTTTTACAAGTCTTTTAAAACTATCTACCTCTGTTAAATTGTACAAAAAGGAGCCCGGAAACGGGCTCCTTTTAAGATCAGGGCTGTAAGATTTACTTATCTTCAGATGTCTTGGTGCTTGGGCGCTTGATCTGCTCAACAACCTCAAAGCTGCCGCCGGCCTTTTGCACGGCTGCCACGGCGGCCTCGCTTGCTGCCTGCAGCCTTACCGTGTACTTCTTGCTAATCTCACCGCGCACCACGAGTTTGACGCGGGTGTGCGGGTTAGCCACCAGACCGGCCTCAAAAAGGCTTGTGTTGGTTACGGTGCCTTTAACAGCCTCAAGCTGGCCAGTATAGACAGTTTCCGTTGGAGCTTTGAAGCTTCTAAAGCCGCGCAGCTTCGGCAGACGCTGCATGAGCGGATTCTGGCCGCCTTCGAATCCTGGGCGCCGCTTTGAACCGGTACGCGAGCCGTAGCCCTTTGTACCGCGGCCGGCTGTCTTGCCATGGCCAGATGAGATACCACGGCCGAGGCGGGTACTCTTACGGTTTTTTGAGACATTGAGTTCGTGGACTTTCATTACTTGGCCTCCTTTTTGGCAGGCGTCTTCTTGGCGGCTGGCTTGGCCGTGGTTGTAACCCATGCGCTCCTTGGAGTCAGCTCTTCGAGTGCCTTTACGGTTGCGTAGGCAGTGTTGATCTTGTTGGATGAGCCGAGGCTCTTTGACAGCACATTGCTCACACCGGCTACTTCAAGTACCGTACGGACGGTACCGCCGGCGATCAGGCCAGTACCAGCGCTTGCCGGCTTGATAAGAATATGCGCACCGCCGACTTTGGCGACGGCTTCGTGCGGCAAGGTACCTTTGTAAAGCTCTACTTTGATCATGTTCTTCTTGGCGACGTCAGTTGCCTTGGTAACAGCCGCAGTTACATCTGCGCCTTTGCTCACGCCAACACCAACCTTATTCTTGCGGTCGCCTACAACCACGAGCGCTTGGAATCGGAAGCGGCGGCCACCTTTTACAACACGAGCAACCCGGTTGATGTGAATGACGCGTTCGTCAAATTGCTTTTCTTCTGGCGCTTGTTCTGGGCGACGGCCGCGACGGTCATCACGACGGCCGCTGCGAGCTGGCTGAGTATTTGTAGTAGTTTCGGCCATATTTAGAACTCCAATCCTCCTGCACGTGCAGCTTCTGCCAGTGCCTTAACACGGCCATGATATTGACGGCCGTTGCGGTCGAATACAATGGTAGTGATTTTCTTTGCTTTTGCTTTCTTGGCAATGTCCGTACCTATGGCTGCGGCCTTTTCGGTCAGAGTGCCTTTTGCAGATTTCTGTCCGACAGTGGTTGCTGCGGCCAGCGTTTTACCAGTAACATCATCGATAATCTGCGCACTGACATGCAGGTTGCTGATGGTTACGCTGAGGCGCGGACGCTCGGTCGTGCCGCTGACTTTTGCACGTACGCGATTCTTGCGCAGGCGAAGGTTTGCGAGTTTTTTAGGTAGTTTACTCATGATTATTTATCCTTACCGCTCTTTCCTGACTTACGCAGAATACGTTCGCCAACATACTTTATACCTTTGCCCTTATAAGGTTCCGGTTTGCGGAGCTTGCGGATATCGGCCGCAACCTGACCAACCTGCTGCTTGTCATGACCAGATACGGTGATAACGTTCTGCTCGACAGTGACAGAAACGCCCTGCGGCATGGCAAAGTTGATATCGTGCGAATAGCCAAGGTTTAGCTTAAGGCCATTGCCCGCCAATGCGACACGATAGCCGACGCCGTTGACTTCTAATTGCTTAGAGAATCCTTGGGTGACACCAATAATCATATTATTGATAAGCGTGCGCATCAGGCCATGCTTAGCGCGGTTTTTTGGCTCGTCATTAATGCGAGTGACGGTACAAATACCGTCTTCTATCTTTACGGTGATCCCTTCGAACTGCGGCTGCGACAGCGTGCCTTTGGCACCTGCGACAGTAATCAGTTCTGGGTCGACAGTGATTGTCACACCGGATGGGATTTGGATAGGTAGTTTTCCTATACGACTCATATTACTTTCCTTTATTACTTATTATGTGCGATATCCGCACGCTTTAATACACCTTACAGATGAGCTCGCCGCCGAGGCTCTTTGCCTTTGCGTCAGCACCGGTCATGATACCTTTGGAGGTTGAAACAACCACTATACCGCGGCCGCGCTTAACGACAGGTATCTTGGTTGCGCCGACATATAGACGGCGACCCGGTGTCGACAGACGCGCGATTTCGGTAATGCGAGCGTTAGTGCCTTCGTTATTGATAACAATACGAAGCTGTTTAAAGCCAGGCTTGTCGCCTTCGACACTTACGCTGTCGACGAAATTGCTCTCTTTGAGGATGGTTGCAACAGACTCTTTGATAGTGCTGTGAGGCAACGACACCTCTGTTTTGCGTACAGCGACCGCGTTGCGGATACGAGTTAGCATATCTGCGATTGGATCGGTTGAAGTTTTGCTCATTACCAGCTCGCTTTCGTTACACCAGGGATTTCGCCCTTGTTTGCATGTTCGCGGAAACTCAGACGGCTCAGGCCGAACTGGCGCATATAGGCGCGTGGCCGGCCAGTTTCGCTGCAGCGGTTCTTAAGACGCGTTGGGCTTGAATTGCGCGGCAGTTTTGCGAGGCCGTCAAGGTCGCCCAGTTCTTTTAGCTCGGCACGCTTCGCAGCGTACTTGGCGTGCATCTTCTGGCGCTTGAGATCGCGATTGACGATTGCTTTCTTAGCCATTAATTTTCTCCTCTATCTACTCTATTTGCGAACAAGTTTACAACTCTGCCAAGTTGCGTCAGCTCGATTACTTCTGCACTTCTTCTAGTCTCATCGTCTACAACTTGCACTTCGCCGGTACGAAATGCCTCATCAAGAGCTTCTTCATACGTAAAACCTGCAGGCATAAGGTCAATAGTGCGGGTTCTTGTAAGTCTAAAAACATTCATTACTTACTCTCCTTTTCGAATGGCATGCCAAACTTTACAAGCAGTGCGCGGGCATGTGTCTGCTCTTTTGCTCTGATCGAAATAACCACCTGAAGCCCGTGCGGGGTTGTTGTCTCTTCAAATGTAAGCTCTGGAAAGACAGACTGTTCAGTAAGGCCGATTGAGTAGTTGCCCTGCTTATCAAACGCAGTATTCTTAACACCGTGGAAGTCGCGTAGGCGCGGCAGGACGATATTAATGAAACGATCGAGGAATTCATACATTCGCTCGCCGCGCAGTGTCACCTTGAGACCGATCTTATTGCCTTCGCGCAGCTTGAATGATGCGATAGACAGCTTGGCAACAGTCTCTACTGGCTTCTGGCCGGTAATCTTAAAGATGGTGTTGCTGGCGATTTCAAGGAGCTTCTTGTCATCCTTGGCGCGGCCGAGGCCGACGTTCAGAGTGATTTTCTGTAGCCTAGGCACATCATTGACGTTCTGAATGCCAAGCTCATCTTGGAGCTCTTTTACGTACTGTGTGTTGTACAGAGTCTTCAGGCGAGCATTCGTTGTAACAGCTTTTGGTTTTGGGGCTGGTGTGGACTTGGTTGCGGTTGCCATTACTTAATCTCCTTCCCTGACTTCTTAAAGACTCGGGTTTTATTGCCCTTAGCGTCTCGCTTGGCGCCAATTTTACTCGGCTTCTTGCTCGTAGGTTCAATGATTGCGACCTTGCTGACATCAATTGGCTTTGTTACCTCTACGACATCTCCTTGCGGATGCTGGCGATTTGGTTTGATGTGCCTCTTGAAGACGTTGATACCTTCGATAGTCACTGCATTTTGAGTCGGGTGGACAGATGCAACTTTACCCGTCTGATTCTTGTACTTGCCAGTGCGGACAATGACCATGTCGCCCTTTTGCAGCTTGATTTTCGTAACACTCATTTATAGTACCTCCGGCGCAAGGCTGATAATCTTTTGGTAGCCGAGGTCGCGCAGTTCGCGTGGGACCGGTCCAAAGATACGCGTGCCTTTTGGATTCTTGTCATCACCAATAATGACGGCTGCATTATCATCAAACTTAATTGTCGAGCCGTCTGGGCGGCGGATCTGGTTTCTTGTCCGTACCACGACTGCCCGAACGACAGACTTCTTCTTGACAGTTCCATTTGGTGCAGCCTGCTTGACGGTGGCAACAATGACATCTCCAACATGGGCGTAGCGACGGCGAGTACCGCCAAGTACGCGGATGCACAAGATTTCTTTTGCACCAGAGTTGTCAGTTACCATCAGGCGGGATTCTTGCTGGATCATTATTTGACCTCCGTGGGAGCTGCGTCTGCAGCTGTCTGCTCTGAGTCTTTGGCCGTGCTGGATTTGCTGGCCTTTTTGCTCTGGGCTATCAGCTCTGAGCTTTCAGCCTCTTTATGCTGGATACGTGCAGTTTCTACTACCGTCTGAAGCGTAAAGCGCTTACGGCGGCTGATTGGCCGTGTCTCAACAATAACAACCTTGTCGCCTTCTTTTGCCTCATTCTTCTCATCATGAGCAATAAACTTGGTGGTGACGGTGTACTGTTTCTTATAGATTGGGTGTGTTTTGCGTGTCTGAGCGGTGATGACAATAGTCTTGTCGGCCTTGTCACTGGTCACAACACCTGTAATAGTTCGTGCCATTACTTGGCCTCCTCTCTTAGCTGTTGGCCGAGTACTGTCAACACGCGTGCCAAATCCTTGCGCTTCTGGCGCACGACACGAACGTTTTGCACTTCGCCGGCACGCAGGTGACGCTTGAGTTCAGCAATCTCCTCGCGCAGGCCAGTGGCTGCACTCGTTAACTCAACAGTTGATTGTTTACGGATATCAGAAATTTTCATGATTAGTTCACCTCCTTGACGAGGAATTTTGTCTTGACCGGAAGCTTATGTGCTGCCAGGCGCATTGCCTCGCGGGCGACTTCCTCGGATACACCTTCCATCTCAAACAGTACGGTGCCCATATGTACTTTGGCGGCAAAGTATTCAGGGGAACCTTTGCCCGAACCCATCTTCACATCTTGTGGCTTTTTGGTCACAGGCGTGTGCGGGAAGATACGGATCCAGATTTGGCCGCCACGCTTGATGTAGCGGGTCATCGCCTGACGTGCGGCTTCGATCTGACGGGAGGTAATTCGTGCATTCTGGGTAGACTGGAGCGCATATGCGCCAAAAGCAATAGTATTGCCACGGGTTGCAGCACCGCGGATCTTACCCTTTCGTACCTTGCGGTACTTGGTTCGATTTGGCATTAACATGCTAGTTTACCTCGCCCTTGTAAATCCACACTTTGATACCAATGATACCGGCAGCTGTCTTAGCAGGAACTGACGCATAATCAATGTCGGCACGAATCGTGTGCAGCGGCACAGAACCTTCCACAGACTTTTCGCGGCGGGACATCTCAGCACCGTTCAGACGGCCTGCAACCTCGATACGGATACCTTTGGCACCGGCGCGCATAGTTGCGGCGGATGAAGATTTGATAGCGCGGCGGAAGTTGATACGGCGCTCGATCTGGTGGGCGATATTCTCAGCAACCAGCTTTGCATACAGCTCAGCTTTCTTGATTTCTTCGATATTGACGCGGACAGGCACTTTGTAGATCTTTTCTATCATAGCCTTGAGTTCTTGCGCGCCTGCGCCGCCGCGGCCGATGACAACACCAGCTTTTGCGGTAACGATAGTCACAGTCACAAGGTTTGGCGAACGCTCGATGTCAATTTTGTTAACAGCTGCCCGGCTGCCAAGTTTCTTGGCCACCATGCGGCGGACAGTCAAGTCTTGCGTCAAGTAGTTGACGTAATCTTTCTTTGGTGCGAACCACTTGCTGCGCCAGTCCTTATTCGACTGCAGGCGCATGCTGATTGGGTTTACTTTTTGTCCCATTATTTTTTCTCCTTCGTAACAACCTTGGCGGTGCTGGTCTTTACGGGTTTCAGTTCACCATCTACAACTACGCGGATATGGCTGGTGCGCTTTTGGTACGGGTGGGCCATGCCGCGCGACACAGGACGGAAGCGCTTGTAGCGAACACCTGGAGTCACGCTGATTTCGGTAATCTTAAGGCCATCGGTTTTGTAGCCGTGGTTCTTGCCGGCGTTGGCCTGCGCACTCTTAATAACCTTGGCAACAGGGATTGCGGCGCGGCGCGGTGTGTGGCTGAGGATAACGAGTGCATCCTCTACCGTACGGCCGCGGACAAGCGCAGCTACTACACCTACCTTGCGCGGGCTGATACGAACTGACTTAGCGATAGCTTTGACTGCCATATACTATTTCCCCTTCGCTAACTTGCCGCCGTGGCTGCGGAACTTACGGGTTGGGCTAAATTCGCCGAGCTTATGGCCGACCATGTTCTCGGTTACGAAAACCGGTACGTGCACGCGGCCGTTATGGACTGCAATTGTGCGACCCACAAATTCTGGTGAAATCGTAGAGCTGCGTGCCCATGTTTTGATAATGGTTCGGTCATCATTACCAAGCGCCGCAACTTTCTTTGCGAGCTTTGGATCGATGAATGGACCTTTTTTCAGTGATCTACTCATGATTATTTCCTCTTCGCCTGATGACGCGTTTTAACAATAAACTTACTAGTGGCTTTACGACGGCGGGTCTTGTAACCAAGTGTCTTCACACCCCATGGGGTACGTGGAGCAGCACCGTGGTTCTTACCACCGCCAACACCGTGACGCCCGCCGTCACCACCACCGTGTGGGTGGTCTACAGCGTTCATCACAACACCGCGTACGCTTGGGCGGATACCCTTACGGCGGTTGCGCCCCGCCTTACCGATTTTGACGTTCTGGTGCTGTACATTGCCAACGACACCAAGTGTCGCCATGCAGGTCACAAGCACTTTGCGGATCTCGCCGCTTGGCAGCTTGACCTGTGCATATTCGCCCTCGCGGGCCATGAGCTGGGCAGAACCGCCGGCAGAGCGTACAATCTGGGCGCCGCGGCCTGGCTGAAGTTCAATTGCATAGATAGTGCTACCAACTGGAATGTTTGCAAGCGGCAGGCGGTTGCCCGACTCGACAGGGGCTTCTTCGCCGCTGCGGATCGTCTGGCCAACCTTGAAATCAACACCGGCCAATATATAGTGCAGAGTACCGTTTGCCTCTTTAATACGGGCGATACGCGCGCTGCGTCCTGGATCGTATTCGATATGCTCGACAACCGCTTCTGTGCCGGGGGCAAGATTAAAGTTTACTAAGCGGATAAAGCGCTTGGCACCGCCACCTTTGTGACGGGTGGTGATGCGGCCCTGGTTGTTACGGCCGGAGTTTTGCTTGCGCATAACAGTCAGGCTCTTGACGCGGCCACTGGTAGTGATGCTGTCAAAGTCCTGGCTGGTCATGCCGCGCCGGCCGGGTGTCGTTGGCTTGTATGCTTTAATCGCCATTACTTCTTCTCCTTCGCAGCTTTCTTAGCCGCTTTTTCTGCCTCTTTGGCTGCTTTTTCATCAGCTTCGGCTTCTTGGACAAACAACGGCAAGGTATCGCCATCGCGTAGCGTCACGTATGCCTTCTTGATGTCTGAACGAACACCGGTCTGCGGGCGGGCGCCCTTGCGGTAAGATTGCTTGACCTTACCCTTTACCATCACAGTGCGGACTTCAGTGACAACCACATCGTACTGAGCACTGATAGCGCGGGCAACGGTGTGCTTGTTGGCACTCACTGGAACCTCAAATACATAGGTCTTGATACCAGGAGCCTGGCTCATTGCATAAGCCTTCTCGCTGATTCTTGGGATAAGCATGACGTCTTTCATTATTTGGCCTCCGTAGCTTTAGCAGCGGAAGGCTTTTTGCCCCCAAGCCATTCATTGATGATATCGAGTGCCTTGCTCGTAACAACGATACTGTCGGCATTCAATACATCAAAGACATTCAGGTAACGGGCTTGTGTCACCTTGAGGTCCTGAATATTACGTGTTGCACGTACCAGTTCTGCAGTCTTTTCTTCTACAACGACCAGTGTACGGCGGGTTGCGCCAACCTTTGCCAGTAGTTTTGCTGCGTCTGCTGTTTTGCCTGATGTGATCTGGAAGGCATCAATGACTGTCACTTTGTCTGCCTTGAGTGTGAGCGCCTGGCGGATCGCTGTTCGCTTCATTTCGGTCGGGAGCGTACGAGAGTAGTTCTCATTACCGGTTGGGCCAAAGGTGATACCGCCGCCGCGCCAAATCGGCACACGCGAGCTGCCGAAACGAGCGCGTCCGGTACCCTTTTGCTTCCACGGCTTCTTACCGCCGCCGGATACCTCGCCGCGGGTCTTTGCCTTGGCGTTGTTGGTACGGCCATTCGCAAGGTATGTGTTATATGCTTGCTTAAGAAGGTCGTGACTCTTCGTGTCTACGCCAAACACTTCTTTTGGAAGCTTTGCAGCAGTCGTAGCCTTACTGCCTGTCTTTGTGTAGGTTGGAGTTGCCATTATTTAACTCCTTTCAAAATGATGATACCGCGACGCGGGCCGGGAACGGCGCCTGTCACGGCGATAAGATTATTCTGAGCGTCAACATGAGCGACCTTGAGCCCTTTGACAGTGACCTGATCAACACCCATCTGGCCAGCCATGCGCTTGCCCTTGAAGATGTGCTGAGGGTACATTGATCCGATAGAACCAGGACGGCGCTGGTTGCGACCACCGTGACTCTTGCGGCCAATCGCAAAGTTGTGGCGCTTGACGGTACCAGCAAAGCCCTTGCCCTTTGAGGTGCCAGTTACCTGCACTTCGTCGCCGACATTAAAAACGTCGGCCTTTATTTCTGTGCCGACGGTAATACCTTCAGGAGTTTCGTCTATGCGAATCTCACGAACAATCTTAGCTGGTGCTACTTTATTTTTTGCAGTATGGCCTACTTGAGGCTTGCTAGGACGCTTGGCAGTCTCAAAGCCAAGCTGTACCGCCTGATACCCATCGGTCTCAGCGGTCTTCACTTGCGTTACAACGCAAGGACTAGCGGAAAGCAAGGTAACAGCAGTCACAACACCATCATCATTGATGAGGCTTGTCATGCC
>CAZXOA010000011.1:0-46712 GCA_964642275.1 uncultured Candidatus Saccharibacteria bacterium
ACTTCTTCCTCAGTCACTTCAGATGCGCCAGCCTCTACCATCATGACGCCGTTTTCGGTACCAGCTACCACCAGGTCGAGTTTGCCTTCTTCCAGCTCAGCCAGCGGCAGAAACGCTTCGAGCTTGCCGTCTTTGTTGTAGCCAACACGCAGGCCAGCCACCGGACCGTCAAATGGCGCCCCGGTCAGCATAAATGCTGTGCTCATCGCAATCATAGCGATCATATCCGGGCGGAAGCTCGGATCCATGCTCAGCACCGAGGCCACGCCTTGTACTTCGTTGCGGTAGCCCTTCGGCCACAAAGGTCTGATAGGACGATCAATAAGCCGGCCGATCAAAATTGCATCGTCAGATGGACGGCCCTCGCGCTTGATAAAACGGCTGCCGCTAATCTTGCCCGCGGCATACATCTTTTCTTCATAATCGATACTGAGCGGAAAGTAGTCCATGCCCTTCACCGTGCCATTACTTACCATCGCCGTGCCAAGCACAACGGTGTCGCCGTAGGTTGCCAGCACCGAGGCGCTGGTTCTAAAGCCAACGCGGTTGACTTCGAGCTTGAGCGTGCGGCCGCACAGCTCTGTCTCGACGCTGACTAGTTTTTTGCCAAATGGGTTAATAGTACTCATAAGTACTCCTATCTCAGATTTTGGTTGCAGGGTTCAGGTATACACCGCAAAATGCAGAAGCGGCCGTATAGCTGTGCTCTGTCACCAAAATCTGGTTACTTTGTTTATGCATTTCATTTCTTGGTAGAAGTCTCCGAAGGGTTGTTCTGACGAGTGCAGTTTGGCCAAAAGCTGAGTACCGAAGTGCAGACGTATATCAATACGGCGAACATCGGAACGGAGGCTTTTGGTCAAAATGTGCCGTCAGGACGAGCCTCTACCAAAATAGGAATGTACAAACGTTACTTGCGAATACCGAGCTTTTCAATAGTACTCAGGTACAATGCAGCGTCTTTGTCTGCAATATACTTGAGCAGCTTCTTGCGTTGGCCAACCATCTGGAGCAGACCGCGGCGTGCGGCGTGATCTTTCTTGTTGACCTTCAGGTGCTCGGTAAGCTCAGTAATACGAGCCGTCAAAATACCAACCTGAACCACCGGCGAACCGGTATCGTTCTTGTCAGCCTGCAGGCTCTTCATAACCTTCTGCTTGTTCTCACTTGTTATCATGTAGGGCTTATTGTATCACCCCTGTTGGGTTTTTTCAACCCCGAATTCATCCCTCGAGATCTAAACAGTATTGCCACCGGTAAGGGATTTTCCGAGTCTTCATCCGGAGACTCAACTTGAGTTTCCGGCAAAGACGGCCCTGGTGCAAGGCGCAAAGCAACGCCCGGCAGCTTTTTAGGAGGCTCAGACCTGCCCGCCGGATGCCGGCTGACCGCATCATCGATTTCTCCCTGAAGTCCCTCTGTGAGATCTATCACATTATCAGACGACTGGGCTTCGTCTCCTTTGTCTGGCTGCTGGTCACACGTCTCACCCATGATACCATTATATCATACTTAGTCAAACTTGTAAATAACTTATGCTTGCTGTATCTGTTGTGGGATGAAGTTTTCTACAGAGGCAGCGTTTGTAATTGAAAATTTCCCTACATTGGTGCGGCGGAGGTCGCTCATGTAGGCGCCAGTTCCGAGCTTTTTGCCAATATCTTCTACCAGGCTGCGGATGTAGGTGCCGGAGCTGACATGGGCTGTAAATTTCACTTCTGGATATACATATGAATCCAGTTTGATATCGTAGATAGTCACCTGGCGGGGTTCGAGCTTCACTTCCTTGCCCTTGCGGGCCAGATCGTAGGCACGCTGGCCGTTTACCTTGATTGCGCTATAAATAGGCGGAACCTGGCTTATCTCGCCCTGGAAGGCCTCCAGAGCGGCCAGGATGGCTTCCTGAGCCGGAACTTTATCAGATATATCTGCCAGCTCGCCTTCGGCGTCACCCGTCGTGCTGGTCTGTCCAAGGCGCATCGTGACTTCATACACTTTGTCCAGCTTGCTGAATTCCTGGGCCCGTTTGCAGTAACTCCCCACAACCACAATCATCAGACCCGTTGCTAAAGGATCCAACGTCCCCGTGTGTCCGACCTTCGGCTTCTTGAGGCCTGTCTCGCGCTTCAGCTGGCCGCGAATCTTGGCTACCACGTCAAAACTGGTCCAGCCTTTTGGCTTATCTATCAGTACAATTCCATCAATCATAAGATTATCCTTTGGCATGTAACCTGTTACGGAACTATAACAATTATCCATGTAACGATTAACTGCTACATGTCACACGGTAATGTTATGTGACACGCCACATGTTACATGATAATTGCTACTGGGGCATCATAGGTGGCGGGACGGGTGGAGGGGCTATACCATCACCTTGGGCCTGCGGCTGCTCCGAACCCGGCAGAGTAAACGCCGGAGCCGGCTGCTGCGGACCTGGCGCCAGATCTAGTCCGCTCAAGTTGCCGCTCACATCAGTGGCAGGAGTCCCCACTGGCGCAGGAGCATCGGGCAAACGGAACGAGTCGTACGATGCTTGTTCGGGCGGACCGCCAAGCGGAAGCGTACCAAGATCTGCGCGCGCATTATTAGATGGATCAAATGGAGTCTGGCCAAAAGCAGCGTTCACCGCGTCACGCGCACTATCCGGGCTGGGCGGGGCTTGACTAAGATGCGGACTCTGAACCGACTCTTCTATTTGCTCGAGTGTTGTCGCATCCTGGATTGGTGCCGAAGGAGTCAAGTCTATCTCCGGCGGTGGTGGGAGCGTACTAAAAGCACTGGCTGCACCCTGCGGCGGTTCGGCCGCTTCAGGCTCGACAGCAACTGGCGCAGAATCTGCAGCCTGATCTTGGTTGTCCAAGCTGGAAATCCCTCCCAGCACTTCGGCAGCTGCCGGTGGCTCGGGCTCGTCAGCACTCGGCAACGGCTGTATCACCTTGTGTTTGGGCTCTGCAGCCGCTTTGCGCATCATGTTGCCTTCGACGTCAATATGAATCTGATTGCCATTATCATCTACCTCTCCTGAAGCAATCGGCGGTAAAAATTCAGGCGGCGGCGTACCCTCGGGTTGTGCCGGCTCGTTACTATCCGCAGCTGGTTCGGGGACTGGCTGCGTCATGCCCGGCTCAAACGAATCAATAACCGGCTGTGGTGCGGGCGGTAAAAACTTCTGCAGCTCCAGTTCAGATGGAGCCGGCAGCGGCTCGGTGGGTGTCTTGAGCAGCATTTCTGAGTCTGATCGCGCTGGTTTTTCTGATTGCTCCGGCTGGACCTCTGGCAGCTCGTTCGCAGACTCATCTGGCTGCGGTGCAGGCAGGCTCTCCGGCTCTGCAGGAGAAGCGGGATCGTCATCATGTGATATCGACAGTGTTCCAGATTCATCAATCGCAATCGTATCGCCCGGCTGTTCCGCCTGCGGAGGTTCATCTTCATTAGGAACTTCAACTTCCACGACCTTCTCAAGCTCATTGGCTATTAATTGCTGGTTCGCGCCGGCTGCCATCAGCTGGGCGGCCATGGTCATGACCTTTGGACTGGTCTTGGGGTTACTAAACCGCTCAGTTTCAGATACGATACCAGTCAAAAATGCCGTGGCAATCTGTTCGTCAATCAAACCGCCTTGCAGGGCTTCGCTGATGCTTACCAGCATTTCAGAAAGGCTGCTTGCACCCTGCTCCTGCCAGTTGATTTGGCCAAGTTCCGAATAATCCTGGCCTGCCGTGACAGTAATCACGGTGGCATCGTGCAAAATCCGCCCGTGCGAGGTAATCGCCTGATCAAGCTCTTCGCGCTGCGTGACACCAAGCGCCAGCACAACATCCACATTGAAATCACCTTGGGTAAATTCTAGGTCATCTTGGGTTATAGATGTACGGTATGGGGTAATAAAAATCTTGACGACGTTCTCTTCTACCTTGTAGCGCAGCTTGTCGGCCTTGCTCTTATCAAGCGAGACGATAAAATCGCGCAAAGAGTCAGTGTTTGTCTCGAGTGTCTCCTCGGGCTTCAAAAATTCCAGTGTCGATGGCACATCGCCGCTAAACACCGCTGTTGCATGCTTGCCCAGCTTGTTGAGCATCAGCGTCAAACCAATAGTCGCTGCAAGTTCGTCAACACTCGGGTTTGTTCTGACCGTCACCAGAACATTGGCCGCCGAACGCACACGCTCCGCTACTTGCTGCTTGGGCGGCGTCTGCGGCTGATCCTGGTTCTGCATCTGGTCCTGGGGCGTGTTCGAGTCCATTCCGCTAGCACTCACTTTCCGCTACTTGCTGCGACGCACATCGAATAAAGCGCTCTGTTTCAGTCGTATGGTAGATTATGGTGATCTTTTGAGTTCTAACGGGATTCATTTTTGCCTTTTTTGTTTTTCTAGAGTCTCCCCTGCACATTACCATAATCGGTTTATAAAAACAAGAGGGTTTTGTAAATCTCACTTAATTAAGAGTCCGGCAGTTTCTGAGCCTGATGCATCCTAGACACTTTGGCTGCTGTTGCTCTTTACGACAGCGGTGGTTATCTGTTATAATTGTGATCTGAAAGTATAACAACCGTAAGCAAAAAGAGGAACAATACCCCCTATGCCCATTATCAAATCTGCCAAAAAGCGCGTCAAACAAACGCAGAAGGCAACCGTCCGCAACGCCAAGGCCAAGAAGAACCTGCGCGTTTCTATAAAAGGCTTTTTCAAAAAGCCAAGCGCTGCTACCAAGAGCGCTGCCGAGAGCAATCTCGACAAGGCCGCAAAGAAAGGCTTAGTTCACAAGAACAAAGTTGCCCGCAAGAAGGCCCAGCTTGCAAAAGCCGCCAAAGCAAACGGCGTCAAGCCAGCTGCAGCAGCTAAGAAAGCCGCACCAAAGAAAGCCGCTGCTAAAAAAGCTCCAGCCAAAAAGCCTGCAGCCAAGAAAACTACAAAGAAATAGAAGTTAGACTCTAGGTACTAGATTCTAGAATAAACCGCTTTCGCCCGAGGGCGGTTTTACTTTTACCAAACAAACGGCGCGTCTTTGTCTGGCACAGTAACCTGCTCAGGAATCCTCTCAACTACTCCTTCACCCAGACCGCCACCCGTCAATCCGATCCTTCCCACCTGGCTATATGTGTAGCCGTCACCTAGCGACTTTTCAAAATCTTCTGGCGTTAGTCTGCGCCCAGTAAACGCAAGATTGAGAGTTACCATCCCACTATCCGCATTGTACATCCCCAGTATCCATTCCGAGGGAACGTGCGGAACCTCTTCCTCGCCACCTATAAATTCTTTGGTTCTGCCGGAGTCCTGAACAAGTCCGTCTAGATAAAAGCGGCGTTGTGAATCATCAAGGTCTTCGCCGGGAGCAGAC
Organism: uncultured Candidatus Saccharibacteria bacterium; assembly: GCA_964642275.1. GTDB lineage: Bacteria > Patescibacteriota > Saccharimonadia > Saccharimonadales > JACDBH01 > CAZXOA01. Next base: position 5,343 of record CAZXOA010000011.1, read on the forward strand.
ACTGCCAATAGCAGTATGTTGCGCATACCGTGATGTGGCCATTCGCCTAACATAGCTCGGGTAGCCTGAGCATCTTCAATATCCAGGTTCAATACCATGCTACTTAGATCACCATAGCCACCCTTTTCTCCATTAAACATTTCCAGCCCTCGACTGAAAAAATCTTCAGGATTTTCCTGAGCCGTACCGTGACCAAAAAATTCCATCGGCGCTCCTTCATTGTGGGAGCGCAAGCGTAACTCATCCAAAACCTCAGCGACAGGTCTCTGTTCCAGGGTTGGTTGTAATTTTTTCTCTGACATTTTTTTGTTTTTTGATTAACTATCACATTGTAGCAACTCTTGGCTATTTTGTCAAGCTGATTATGCTTATTTATTATAATGGTGCCTCGGCCAAGGCCGAGGTCTCCGCTTTTGTCCCGGCTTTCAGAAAACAGATTCATGGTTGAGAGAAATCTCTAGTTAGGATTCCGTCGCGAGGACTGTTTGAAATACGAAAGTATGAGTTCCGCAGCGACAAATTAGAGATTTCTCTCGGCCTGAGTCTTGTTTTTCTGAACCGCCGGTCAGTCTTTTGGCTTCTTTTCTGCTGAATCAGAAAAGAAGTGACTTGGTTCTTGGTCTCAAGAACATTTGCAACGATTCTAAATCGTCAAAAGGAAATGCTGGACAGCATCATCAGCATCAATCGGTTCTGACTTGAGTCGCACATCTAGGGCAAGTGCCCTGCCCACCAGCTCTTTGACATCTTTTTGCGATAGGTTACGCGTGAGGCTCTGTGTCTTGCGCACTACAAAAGGATTGAGCTTTGCCTGACCAGCAATCTCATCAGAACCCAGCTTTTCGTTCATTTTCACGACTGCTAGAATATGCAGCTGCCACGCAATCATTCCCATAATAGCTTGCGGCTCTACCTGCTGTTTGCGCTGGTCAGCATACAAGCTCATTGCCTTTTGTTTATTGCCCGCAAAAGCCGCGTCAAGCAGGTCAAACACACTGCTTCTTGGCAACGGTTCTGTGAGCAGGTCAATCGAGTCATTTGTAATGTTCGTGTTAAAGCTCAGGAGCTTATCAAGTTCGTGCTGCAACCCGATTTGGTTATTACCAACTCGGTTTATAAGATGCTTTGCTTCGTTCGTTTTTAGTATTCCATCATTGTCCTTTGCATATTGCACGGCCCAGTTTGCCAGTGCTCGCTCATCAAGCTCGCCAAATTCTAGAAACTCCGTACGTTTTTTGAGTGTTTTATACAGAGATAGTCGTTTATCAAATTTTGACTCGACCATAATCAGGTCCGTAGTGTCAGAAACTGCATCAATTAATTGTTCGATGTTTTCCTGCAGTAATTTATTTGCGTTCAAATCACGAACTATAACCATACGCCTGCTTGCAAGAAATGGAAGACTTGCTACCGTCTCGAGAAGTCTCCCAAATTCGACATCCCCTGCCTCTATCTGCTCAATACCAAAGTCGCCATGCTCCTGTACGAAAGCAGACGCAAGCTCGCGCAGACGCTCCTGCGCCATGTAATCATTTGGACCGGTGAGAGTAGTTATCATGAGTTATGTACAATGCGCCATAACGCAATGTGCCAAAGATTGGCAATGAGCTATGAGCGACTGGCTCCCTTCGCGGTAGAGATTATCTTTTGCAATATCATGAGGAACTTTTGAGTAGTTGTCTGCATGTCTTTGTTAGGATACCCCAACTCGGCAATAATCTTTAGCCAGTATTTCGTTTCGTTCGCTTCTTTTTTGGCTATGGCTATTTTATTAATAAAATCTTTCTTGGTTGCGGACTCTTGAGCTTCTGAAAAGTTAGCACCAATACTGGTAGCACTCCTAATAAGCTGAGTTTTGACAGACAGGGGTACCTGTATCGCATCTGACATCTTAATAATAGCTACCGAGAAAGCTACCATCTCGTTTGTTATCTGCTCGCTCTGCTGGCTTGCCATTGCTCCCTTGCCCTTTGCTCATCTTTTGCTGCATCGCGTTATAGCACATCGCACATCAATATCAATTGTGAACTGTGAAATGACAAATGTAAATTGCTTGCGCTAAACAGAGGTAGCCAAGATGAGGTATAATAGTATCTACAACATGAAGCAGACTGTCATTGTCTCGAATCGGTTGCCTGTAAGTGTAAAAAGAGGTGAAAAAGGCATAGAAGTCTACCCCAGCGATGGTGGGCTCGCTACGGGTTTATCAACTTACGCCAACAAAAAAGGCAATCTTTGGATTGGCTGGCCCGGACTGCCATCTGATGACCTGACAGAACAAGAGAAGCGCACCATATCCGAGCTGCTCAGTACCTACAACTGCCAGCCTGTATTCCTAACCAAAAAGCAGATCGATGAATTCTACAGCGGTTACAGCAACAGTATCCTCTGGCCCTTCCTGCACATGCTGGAGCCTGATTTTAGCCATGAAGACAAGCAGTGGAAGGCCTACCGCGAAGTCAACCAGCTATTTGCAGAAGCTGCGCTGGCCCTCAGCGGAGAGAGGTCAACCATATGGGTGCATGACTACCAGCTCCTGCTTGTGCCTAAGCTCATCCATGAACAGCGCGCGTCTAACGACATAGGCTTCTTTCTGCATATCCCCTTTCCGCCGGCCGGGCACTTTACCAAGCTCAAAGAGGCCTCATCGCTTATCCGGGGGATGCTTGGCGCTGACCTGGTTGGATTCCATACCAAAACATATGCCGCACACTTTCTTGACAGTTGCTACGCGCTCACAAATGCCGCGCCAATAGCGGACGGTGTCGCCCTCAAGGACAGAGCAATCCGCGTGACAGATTTTCCTATAGGTATCGACTACGTCAAGTTTGCCGGTGCCACAAAGCAGCTGGCTGTCCAGCGCGAACTCAAGAAACTCCAAAAAAAATATGCCGGTCAGAAAGTCGTGCTGACAGTCGACCGGCTTGATCCGACAAAGGGCTTCATCGAACGGCTGGACGCATACAAAACTTTCCTGAGCGAGTCGCCCCAGCTGCACGGCAAAGTAACCATGCTTATGCTGGCCGTGCCTTCGCGCGAAGATGTCAAAGCCTACCACGATCTCAAACTAGAGGTAGACAAACGTATCCGTGATATCAACAAGACCTTTGGCCGCGGCAGCTGGAAACCAATCGTCTATATGTATAAATCCGTACCTTTTGAGTACCTGAGCGCCCTCTATCAGCTCGCTGATGTCGCCTTTGTGGCGCCCATCCGTGATGGTATGAACCTGGTCGCCAAAGAATATGTTGCCAGCCAAGGCGACAAAAAAGGCATTCTCATACTGAGCCAGTCCGCAGGAGCCGCAGAGGAGCTCAAAGATGCGCTGCTCGTCACCCACGAAAACCCCCGGAGCCTCGTGGCTGCACTAAAACGAGCTGTAAAAATGCCAAAAAAGGAGCTGGACCGCCGTGTTGCCGCCCTGCAGCACGCCACCTCGGCCAACACTATACACGGCTGGGCTGGAGAGTTTTTGCAAACGCTCAAGAAGCCCGTCCCCGGCACCGCCGTGCCGAATCTCACCCCGCTCAGGCGTGACAACCTCGTCCGTAACTTCCAAGGGGCCACCCGCCGGTTGCTGCTGCTTGATTATGATGGCGTGCTGGCACCTTTTGTCGACCAGCCAAGAGACGCGTCCCCATCCGATCAGACGATTGCAGCACTATCGCGGATTGCAAAACTGCCCAATACTGATGTCGCAATCATCAGCGGCCGGAGCCGCCACGATCTCGTGCAATGGCTCGGGGACCTGCCGCTGACGCTTATCGCCGAACATGGCAGCGAAGCCCGCATCAAGGGCCAGGGGTGGACAAATCTTGTCGAAACACCCAGCGACTGGAAAGCAATTATAAAGCCGTCACTCATCAAGCACGCTCAAGTAACACCAGGCGCGCTCGTGGAGGAAAAAGACCATTCGCTGGTCTGGCACTACCGCGGTGCCAGCCCCTACTATGCCCAAAAAAACGTGGCCATCCTGCGCTCAGCACTCAAGACAGAGCTGCGGCAGCTCGGACTCAAGCTCTATATGGGCAACAAAATCCTTGAGATAAAAAATCCCGCCATCACCAAAGGCAAAGCCACTAAAAAGCTGCTCACAAAGCCGTATGACTTTATCATGGCGCTTGGCGATGACTTCACAGACGAGGACATGTTTGCCGCCTTGCCGAAGCGTGCCTACACCCTCAAAGTCGGTCCAGGTAAAACCTCCGCCCGCTACCGCATCAAGAACGTCGCCGAAGTCCAGAACTTGCTACGCAGCCTCTAGCCCGTGGGATTAGCCTGTTTCAGCTGTTTTGCATACTCAAGAGCAGCTATGGCGCCCTCCTTTTGATAGAGGGCATCTATCTCACGTGCAGCCCCTGTGCCAAGCACAGAATCAACTAGATCAATTATAGGTATGCCACTCTCTGCGCTTTGATCACCGTTAAAAAATACTCTGAGAGCCTTATCCCACAAACCCTCATCGGACCCAAATATAACATTAAGTGTTTCAACCTCGCTCGAATATACGGCCGACTCTTCCCCTAGCAAAGACTGAGTGACAGATTCTGTCATGCCCTCATTGAAAATAGTGCCTCGGAAGTCACCCCCTGCCTCTGGGTGCTGAAACCCAAGCGAAATATCCTTATCGAGCACTTTCTTATCAGAAATCATATGGACAAACTCATGGTTGATGCTAGCCACCAACGTTCGATTATCAGGGCTCTTACGTCCGGGTTGTTCAAGAATCCTAATAACCCCCGTCTTGGGGTTGGCTTCACCATTGATGCGCGGCTCCTTAATTGAGTACCCATAAATCACGCCTGTTGCGAAATCTTCTACACGCACATCAACCTTGCTGATAAAAGCCGAAGCCCTGTCCATATCAATGTATTCACCTAGCCCGGCAGCAGTGATACGCTCCAAGAAGTTTGACCTCTCGCCATCTGCAATTTCGGCTATTTCATGGTATCTTTGAGAATTCTTCTCACTCGAATTCTGCATCATCTGTATGAAAAGCTCCGACTGCTCGTAGAGGCCAAGCGCATTCACAGCGGCAAAGACTGCCAGCCTTCCCCGCATATTCTTTGAGTCGGCCGCTGCAGATTCTTTCAAAAAGCCCAAGAATTGTGCACCTCCTCTGCCACTACTCGACAGACGTGTAAGGTAACTATCCAATGCTTCATCCCATGTGCCAGATAGAAAGTTTGACGGCTCTTCGGCCAAGCTCTTATACCACTTCTCAAGATTCTGAAACAACGGTTCTTGGGGGTCCTCTGGAATACCTTGTGCAAACATTTGGATAATCTTGGTCTTGTTCATGGGAGTTGCTTCATGATCACCAACATGTCCGTTCATGATAACGTGAATCTTACTGAACACATTATGCGATGCGCGTTCCTGTTCGAAACCATTAGATATACCTGCGATATTTGAAGGCACAGTATGAACATATGTTTCCCCGGAAGTGCGCCACGCAGCCTCAACACTATCAGGAACAGGCCCCTGCTGCTCGGGGGTTACTTGTCCTTGCGATTCTATGGTTTCTATTAACATTTTTGTTTCTTGTCCTTCGTAGCTCTTGCAAAGAAGGATTTATTTAACATACTCATTATAGCAAGATATCGCTAAGTTGTCAATATGCTTATGGTTTATTTAGAAAATATCAGTCCGATTAGGACTGGAGCCATGGTGGCTTGGGTCTGGGCATCAAATCGACTCCTGATTGGACTTCGTCGATATGACAACGACCAAGGCGGCCAGGTGTTAAGAAAATCCATCCCAAGTAGTCAAGGATTTTTGAGTTCTGGCCGTGTCGTTGTCATATTAGACAAGAAGTACAGTCAAGGGGCGATTTGGCCCAGGAGTTTTTGCTTCTTTTGTCGGCACAAAAGAAGTGGCCTTTGGTTCTTTGGCCAGAGAAAGAACATTAAAGTTTTTGGCACTTTGGGCAGGTGTGAGTGCCGCGGCCGGCGACTTTGGATTTCTCAATGAGAGTGTCGGGATGGCGGGGGCACAGCAGGCCTTCGCGCCGGAAGACGCGGGCAAAGTGCATGTAGCTGCCTTTTTTGCCTTCAGCGTTCACATACGTGTGGTTGGACGAACCGCCCTGCTCTATCGCAAGCGCCAGCACAAACCGCAACTCTTTGTGCAGAAGCTTAAGCTTTGCATCAGACACATCACGTACGCGAGTAGCCGGGTGAATTTTGGCGCCCCATAACCCTTCGTCTGCATAGATGTTGCCAATGCCAGCAAGTACTGTTTGGTCAAGCAATGCAGCCTTGATGGGAGTGTTTGCACGCCTCTTGATACGCCCTATAAACACCTGCGGGGTAAAATCGTCTTCCAGCGGTTCTGGGCCAACCTTTTTCATAAAATCAATATTCTGTATTTCTACTGTCGGAAACAGCCGCATCCAGCCAAACTTGCGCTGATCGTTAAAGAATAGCTGGCTCCCATCAGAAAAACCTAGCGTAACGCGGGTGCTTTTGTCAGGCAGCGCATGTATGAGCGAATCGTTTGGGTGTCCCGCCCCGAACCGCTGCTCACCAACATAAACCAGCTGCCCGGTCATCTTGAGGTGAATGACAAGACTGTAGTCCGTGTCTAAATCAATCAAAAGTACTTTGGCGCGGCGGCGTACATCTGTAACCATGGCACCAATAAGAAATTCGCTCACGTCAGCGTCAGCGTTCGGAAAACCCTTGGGCGTGTCGTGCTGCTCGGTTTTGATAACTTTGCAGATAATAAGCTCGTGCAGGCCCCTTCGTACTGTCTCAACCTCTGGCAATTCAGGCATGGATCAAGTATGGCAGAAAGTTACGACACCTGTCGAGACTGTGATTCTAAGTGCTCTAAAAATAGCTCTGCGTGCTGTCGGCCAATTTCTGGATCTATGCATAGAGCGAGGTGGTTCGCTCCCGGGCGTATAACCCCCACGTGTTCACCTAGTGGAGGTCTGATAACCACGTCATCTTCATTAAAAAAGGTATGGAGAACAGCATCGCCAAGCAATCTCGTTCCCTCCTGAAGATTGACGCGTTTTGCAAAGAATGCCTCTGCAGCCGCCAGCGCTGGATTTTTCATAAGGTAAGCGACCGAATTATTCCGAAAGTCTATCGGAAGATTTTTCATATTCTCTCGCATCAAACCAATAACATCAGCTACTTTCGGTTGCACACCAGTAATACCCACTGGAGCCTCAAGGCCAATACCCGCGACGGTATGACTACTTGTTGCCGTATTCACGGCCTCGTCCGCTCCAAGACTGTGGCCAATGATATAAGTCGGCAGATAGGTGCGCTGAGCAGCTGCCCCAAGTACAGCCCTGCATGCCCGACGCCTTGCTTCCATAGGATTTCTTAACCGCTTAGGTGATCGACCGTGCGTCATGGTGACAACCTCGACGGGCATCGTACTGGCTATGGCCTGAGATGCTTCTGCGTACGAAAATTCTGTTCCGAGCAATCCCGAGAAGACCACAACTCGAGCTGTGAGAGCGCCCCCCTTCTTCGTACGCTCAATTGTGTACGTCGTAGACCCCACTGCCCCTTCATAGGTTATGGTTTGCCTTGGCATAATTAGAGATAATTGTAAGCAGTTATGGTTTTTTGGCAAGCTTTTCAGAGTACAATAGAACCATGCAGAGCTTACAGGACATTATGGGCAACCGGGATTTTGACCAGCCTGCCGAGATTGAGATTATCAAGACCTTTGTGCGCAAGAATTTCAGCAGCGATGTTGGCGTGTATACGCAGGCCCGGAGCATCACCATCACTACTTCTTCTGCCAGCCTTGCCGGTTCGCTCAGACCACACCTGCACAAGCTCAAAAAAGAGCTTGATACCGACAAAAAACTATTTATAAGGATTGGAGCATAGGCATGGCAGAAATTACCTCCCAAGAGATTCTTCTTCAAGAATTGGAGCCAACCGCAGAGAGTCTGCTCAATCGACACTTAGATCGAACAACTGAGTGGTTTCCTCATGAGTTTATACCTTACGGCCGAGGGAGAGATTTTACACCCGGCCAACAGTGGACAGATGCTGATTCTGCAATTGCTCCACTTGATGAAGCAACCAAGAGTGCCCTGATTGTTAACCTGCTCACAGAAGACAATCTCCCTTACTATTTCCGCACCATAGAGAGAACCTTTGGCCCGGATAGAGCTTGGGGAGCATGGGTCAGGCAATGGACTGCTGAAGAAGGGCGCCACTCGATGGCTATCTACAGCTATATTATGACTACTCGTGTAGTCGACCCTGTACAACTAGAGCGAGATCGCATGGCGCAGGTAAGCCTGGGACAGATACCGGAACCGGCAAGCCCTGTTGATGGGTTTGCATATGTTGCGCTTCAAGAGCTGGCAACTAGAGTCGCTCACCGCAATACAGGGGCTAGCCTCTCTGACCCTGTCGGCTTTGAACTTATGAAACGAGTTGCTGAAGATGAGAATCATCATTATATGTTCTACCGAGACCTTGTAAAAGCCGGGCTTGAGATTGCACCAGAAATGATGCTTGAAGCCATTGAGCGGCAAGTCAAAAACTTTGAGATGCCCGGAACAGGCATTAGGGAGTTCGACCTACACGAGGAACGCATTGCCCTCGGTGGTATATTTGGCGTTACCGAAACCACCCAGAACGTGTTCAATCCCGTGATTATAAAACAGTGGGGGCTTGAGAAGCTTAGTAATCTTTCCGAGCGAGCAGAAAGAGCAAGAGACAGGACACTTCGACGGCTTGGCGCACTTGCACGTGCTGTCAAGATAGAGCAAGCTGCCCGCGAGCAATATCAAGCGCTACAGCTTGGAATTGCCTAAATCTTACCTCAAAGTTTGTTGAATCTGCTCGACAGATTGATATAGCACCGACCTCATGCCGAATTCTTCAGCCGCCACACAGTAGCGCTCGACATCGTCGATAAATAGGCATTCTTCAGGCAATACTCCCAGCCGGTCGGCCACAAGCTGGAACATACGCTCGTCCGGCTTTACAAGCACTGACTCAAAAGACAGCACGCTGGCATCAAAGAGCTCAGCCTGATCAGGGGTAAACAGTTCGTGCACAACGTCATAATTGGCATTACTAAGCAGGCCAATCTTGTATTTGGGCTTGAGCTCACTTCTGATATATGCAAACAGCTCTTCGTTGGGCACTTGTCTGCCCAGTATAGTCCTGAGCTGCTGTTCTTCTACCCCCATGAGTTCGGCAGCCTGCGTATAATACGAGTCGTTTGAAATAACCCCGTACTCGTTCTGCTTACCCAAGTTGACAATCTCTTTTGCCAGCTGGACGTCATCTCCTACATGCTCGCGCTTGAAAGGCAGCCACGCATCCTCCGCCAGCACCCCAAAGCAATCAAAAATAATGGCTTTTATCATCTTTTAACCCGTTTTACCTTGTAGCGCGATGCCAAGAGAGATCATCAGCACAAAGAAAGCAATGCAGATACCTACACCAACAACTGCAACTGCCTTCATGGCCTTGCTCAAGTTGACAGCCGGAATTTCTGAACCGCCAGAACCCGGCTCGCCCGCAAGGGATGCATCCTCGGCAGTATCTTCTTTGGGAATCACCTCCTGCCGCCCCCAAAAGGCATACAGAAACAGCCCTATGACCGGTATTCCGATTGGTACCACTGACCAGAGTATTTTTGATAGTATGCTGGCATGTTTGGCATGCATCTTAATATCGACTGCAGGCGCAAATAGGATGAAGCTAAATACGGTTATCAGTACTACAAAATAGAGGAAAGACCCCATACAAGTACAGTATAAAGACTGCTAGAGCTCATCTCAAATACTTTTCGTACTTGAAAAGTATTTGAGATGAGCTCTAAAGATTCAGGCCAGTTTCGCGGCGGGTTCCGCTGATGAACTGGTTGTACTCAGGAATTTGGGAGGTATAGAGCTGGCGAACCACATTGAGTGAGCCGGCAAAGCTGCCCTTTTCCTGGCAGCTAGTTGTCCAGCGGCGGAAATCTTCATTAAACTGGTCAGATACAAACACAAATCTACGGCCGTTCGGGCAAATACCCTCTTCGGTGGCAAACCGCGTGTTACGCTGGCCGCCGTAGCCGGCGCGGTCCAACGCGCTCAAGAACTCGCTGAATGCCGCCTCGGTATTGGGCAGAGTCTGGCTGGCAACGACCAGATTCTGATAGCCGCGAACCACTTCTACGGTGCGGCTCATGCGGCTGATACGAATACGAATCTGGTGGTGATTCTCCTCTGCAACAATTGGCCCTGATTCGGTAAAAGTAAACTGTGCATCGCTACTGGCCACCTCGCTCAGGCTTGGCGCAGGCAATGGCTCTGGACCGCGGTTGCCCGTAAGGCGTGCAAACATCACGATAATAAAGATAATAACCACAATAAACGCAAGCACGCTCAGGATAGTACGCAGGGGGTTAGACTCCATAATATCCTCATTATATCATAATTTTTAGATAATGAAAGAGTTTGGCAAGAAATTCAGCAAAAACCTCTGTGATATTTCTACAGTTTTGGTCCAGCCGGACACATTCTGAAGATATTAACAGCGTGTACTATGAGCCTTGAGCCAGGCGGCAATCACCGGGATATCCAAACACTCTACCGCAATCTGCACGGCAAAATCTTCCAGCTCACGTGGCCTTGCAGACAGCGCGGTATCATTCCTGCCCAAAAACACGCCCATCACTACCGTCCCGGTACGCTTGTTTCCATCAGAAAACGGATGGTCACCAATGATATTACGCATATAGACCGCCGCTTTTTCATACACATCGGCATATTGTTCGACACCAAAAACCTCTTGCTTTGGCGCCTCAACCAGCGAGAGCAGCCTGCTCTCATCCCGCACGCCATGAGAACCGCCAAAGTCTTCTACAACCTTATAGTGAAGATATAGGATCTCCTCGAGAGTGGGATAATTCACGGGGTTATCGTCCGGCGAGATTTTTTAGTGTCTGGCCGTATTGGCGTTTAAATGCCTCGTATTCCCTGTCTATACGCATATGGCCTTTTTGAGGCTTGCGGCTCGACTCTTCGACTGGCTCGTATGATGACAGCACGCTATCTCCGGCCCTAATACCCAGAGCCCTTGCATCTTTTGCGGGAATAGTCACAGCCAAGCTGTCGCCGACTTTGATTACCTTTTGTATACTTTGAATCTTCATAGGTACAGTATAGCAATATTATAATAAAATTACAATTTTATCATAATATTTTTATAATGCAACGCAGCGAGTGAATCGTAAGTTTACTTACAGTTCCGAGTGAGGAAGTATTATATCAAAGATATAATATCTGCCTTGAGCTGATCCAGATTTTGATACAGTATTGCTTTCATACCCACCGCTGTTGCACCATCGACATATTCAGGCCGGTCATCTACCATGACGCATTCGTCGCAGCGCACACCAAGCCTATCTGCCGTGATTTCGTACGCGTTTGCCTCTGGCTTGGCATACCCGATTTGTGATGACTGAACCACTACTTCAAAGTATTCGTCCAGCACGTGCTGTGGTATGTACTTGTTAAGCCCTGTAGCACCTATGTTTGATAGCATACCTACCTTGTAGGATTTTTTGAGTTCACTTATAAACTCGAGTATTTGGTCGTCAATCTTCCTACCGTCGTCATTGGCGCGCAAAAATTCTTCTGTGGTAATTCCAAGATATTCTGCAAAGAGGCTCGCCGAACTCGGTATGACGCCCTTGTGAGAATCACGGAACGTCTTTTTGATAAACGCGTTGTCCCTCGCTAGATCTCCCCCTAGGCTTTCCCAAACTTTATCAAACCTATCCTCATACACCACCCCAAAACAATCAAAGATTATGGCTTTTATCATTGGTTTACCACCGGGAATCTTGCTGGGTCATTGGCATAGTATTTGTACAGCCAGCTGGTTTTTGGCAGAGTCGCCGTTATGATAAATGCGCGCTCGTGAAACGTTTTCGTTGGGGTGTAGTTGTCTATGCCAAGCCGGCCCAGGGCAAACAGTACGTCGTCTATATCCCGCTGTTCCTTTTCACGCTCTTCGTCAGTTGCGGCATTTGCAAGCTCGGCCTGTTCTTCTGTGAGTTTTGTTTTAAGTGCTGCAACGAACTCATCATCATCGTCAAGCACCCGCCAGTCTACCTGGCCACCCTCATCTATGTGACCCTGCACTATGCCGTCACGAACGAGTTTATTGAGCTGATATGTACAAGTTTCTGTCATTTACCGGTGCTCCCAAACCCTCCGCTTCCGCGTTCGCTATCAGAAAGCTCATCAACTTCTTCAAAACGTACCGTCTCATGCTTAGTCACTACCATCTGCGCGATGCGCTCGCCATGCTCAATCACAAACAGTTCTTTACCGAGGTTCATCAGAATAACTTTTATCTCACCGCGATAGTCACTATCAATTGTTGCCGGGCTGTTTGGTAATGTAATGCCATGTTTGAGCGCCAGGCCACTGCGCGGACGCAGCTGCACTTCATAGCCTTTTGGAATCTCAAACGCAAGGCCAGTAGGAATAAGCTCAATCGCACCTGGCTCAAGCATCACCGAGCTGTCCAAACACGCATGCAAATCCGCCCCTGCCGCCTCGGTCGTCTGATACTGCGGCACCTGCGCCCGCTCATCTAATTTTTTTATGCCTACTTTCATACCTCTAAGTCCACCCGCTCTACTTCCATAGGCCTCAATAGCTGCTCGGACATCTTGATAATGTCAGGCGCCTTAAATTCGTACATGACGTCCTGTTGAGCAGAGGCCGGGGTCACGAAAACGATTCTTTTAATCCCTGCCCAAGCAGCACAGGCAAAACACATTGCACAAGGTTCATGGCTGGCATAGAGCGTGCACCCGTCCAGCTGCCAGCTCTGCAATTTCTTGCCCGCCATACGCATGGCCGAAACTTCGGAGTGGGCCGAAGGATCATGTTCTTCCCAGACATACGCATGACTGCTGCCAATCACTTCCCCGTCCTTCACTACCACAGCGCCAAAATTATACGGTACTTCTACCTCATTACCCTTGGCAATCGCCAGTTTTAGAAAGTCCTGATCAGTCATCAATCTATCAACCCTTGGCGGGCCAGTTCCGGCATTACATCGTGTTCAAAGATGGAGCCGATGGGCAGCGTGCCGATGTCGGCAGTCGTGACCCAACGCACCTCTTCCACTTCGTGGTCCGGTTTTGGCTCGCCCGTGAATGTTTTGACGATAAACACATTCATTACGACCACTTTGTCGGGATCGTTAGCGGCTGACGCCTCAAAGGTTCCGAACTCTTCAAGATCATCTTCCCGAACATCTATCGTGAATTCTTCTTTGAGTTCGCGCACCAATGCTTGTTTGGCCGTTTCACCAGCCTCAATCGATCCGCCTGGAGAAATGAAGAAATCCTTACCTTCTGAGCGCTCGACCAGAAGTTTCTTGTCCCTGATGATAATCCCTGCTGCTTTGTGAATATCTGCCATAAATTCTCCTCAGTTTTTGCCTGTTTCAATATCTGCTCTCAACTTCACGAAATATATATGCCAGCGTGTCCTCTCGTCGTCTGGCCGGTATTCGTAATTTACGATCTCAAAACCCCACGCTTTAAGCACCTTATCGAATTCTGTCTTCTGCCAGTACACAAACAATCTCTCCTCATGCCGGTCGCGAATATCACGCACCTCGAAATCTTCTTTATCGCCGTCTTTTATGGAGATAAATCCTATGGCGCCTGGCTTGAGGACCCCGGTTATAGACCTCATCGCCTCGCTTATTCGATTCTTCGGAATATGCAGGATTGATGCACATGCCCAAAAACCATCGAATTTTTTGTTAAGCTCACCAAGCTTGTACATGTCTAGTGTTTTAAACGCACCGTCAGGAACAGACTTCCCCGCTACCCGGACCATCCCCGATGAAGCGTCAGTTCCTATGTATTCATAGCCCATATCAACCAGAGCTCGGGCATCGCGTCCCCCGCCACAGCCAATTTCCAGAACCTTACCTTCCGGCAATAAGTGATGAAACCTGGCGAGTTCCGCCTCCCAGTCATTCACTACGGCCATGTCAGAGGACCATTCCTCGGCAATGTCATCATAATTTTTGATCGTGATAGCCTCGAGATCTCGTCGTTTTGTCATATCCTACAGTTCCCCCCAGTTCTTACCGATTTCGATATCAACTTTCAATTTTACACCAAGTTCTGGGTAGACAGCCTCCATGGTTTCTTTCATCATTTTGCTGGTTTTTTCGGCCTTGGCCTCGGGCACTTCTACCATGATGCTGTCGTGGATTTGCAGCAGCATACTGGCATCCTTTGGCAGCTTCTCCTGCACGCGCACCATCGCGAGCTTGGTCAGATCAGCCGCACTGCCCTGCACCGGCATATTGATTGCCTGCCTGTACGCGCCTTCGCGCACCATAAAGTTGCTGCTCTTTACATCCGGTGTTGGGCGGCGGCGGCCCATGACAGTTTCGACAAAGCCTTTTTTGAGAGCTTGTTCGCGCAGGCCATCGATGTATTCTTTAAGCTTGGGCCGGATCTGGAAGTACTTGGTGATAAACTCCCGCGCCTCTCCAAAGGTCATGCCCGTACCGGCCGCCAAGCCATGCGGCCCCTGGCCGTACAAAATGCCAAAGTTTACGGCCTTGGCCTTGTAACGCATATCTTTAGTAACATCTTCTGGCGCAACACCCATCACTGCCGCTGCGGTCAGCACGTGGATATCCTGGTCTTCGTTGAATGCTTGTATCATATCCTCGTCACCACTCAGGCTGGCAGCGAGACGGAGTTCGAACTGGCTGTAGTCAGCACTAATGAACACATGTCCTGGGCGAGCTACGAAGCCTGTACGGATCTTTTTGCCGAGCTCGGTACGCACCGGAATATTCTGCAGATTCGGGTCGACCGAACTGAGCCGCCCGGTAGCCGCGGTGGTGAGATTGAAGGTGGTATGCACACGGCTGCCGCTATCAACCAGCTTTGGCAGCGCGTCAACATAGGTACTCTTGAGCTTGGTGTACTCGCGGTACTGTTCGATACACTCGATGATGGGGTGCAGCATCTTCAGCTTCTGCAACACATCGCTGGCCGTGCTGTAATGCCCGGCTTTGCCCTTTTTACTCACTTCTGTCGGCAGATTTAGCTTCACAAACAAAATATCGCTCAGCTGCGCCGGGCTGGAGATATTAAATTCCTGGTCGGCATAGCCATAAATTGTCTGTTCGATATCACTTATCAGCCCCTCGAGCTCGTCGCTCATTTTGGCCAGGTACTTTGTATCTAGGCCAATGCCTTCGTATTCCATACGTGCCAGCACCGGAATCACCGGCCATTCTACCTCATCCGCCAGCTTGATAATACCCGTCAGCTCGCTCATGCTCTCGGCCTGATAATTTTTGAGCGCCCAGACGACTGCGGCAATTTCGCCCGCCCTTTGCATCGTCTCGTCGGCATCGAGATTATCCAGGCTTGAGCCTTCGTACCCCAGGTCAGTAAACGCCAGTTCGGTCAGACTGTGCTCGCGGCGGATGGCGTTAATCAGGAACGCTCCTACCAGCACGTCGTGCGAAACTTTCGGCAGTGTTTCTACGCCCAACTCCAGTAGTACTTTTAATGAAGCTTTGGTATCGTGGCCCACCACACTCTGAATATTTGATATTTGATACTTGATACTTGAGGTCTGTAACTTCGTTACATCCAAGACGTAGGCGGTTTTTTGGTCCGCCAGTATCAGTACCTTTGGGTCGCGGCCGTGCGCCCCGGCGCAGAGGCTATGGATTACCGTTTCTTCAGCTGGCTTGATGCCTGCAAGCGCGTCATCCGTATCGATCTGCACGACCTTTAGCGGCTGGATATTGCCTGCTGCAACTTGAAGCCCTGTCAGCTCAACCCCGCCATCGTCATCGAGCACGCGCATATAATCCGGTAAGTTCCTCAGCAGGCTCCGAAATTCAAGGTCGATCAAAATCTGCTTGAGCGCCTGCACGTCCAGATCACGTACGTCCATGTCCTCCAGATCCAGCTCGACCGGCGCGTCGTCAAACAGGGTGGCAACTTTTTTGCTCATTATTGCCGAATCTTTACCGGCAATGAGCTTTTTGGACACAGAATCTTTTATCAGCGCCACGTTTTCATAAATACCATCCAGCGTCTTATACTCCTGCAGCAGCTGCACGGCGGTCTTTTCGCCCACACCCGGCACCCCTGGAATGTTGTCTGAACTATCGCCTTTGAGCGACTTCAGATCCAAAAATTGTTCAACCTCGATACCGTGCTTTTCTTCAAAATGTTCAATGTCGAATTTCTCGATATTGCTAAAACCTTTTTTGAGCGCATAGACGTGCGTATGCGGCCCCACGCTCTGCAAGCTGTCCAGGTCGGAGGTGATCAGCACAGTCTCCAGTCCCGCCTCACTGCCCTTTTTGGCCAGCGTGTGCATGATATCGTCGGCCTCGTAATCGTCCAGTTCGAGCAGCGGCCAGCTAAATGCCCTGAGCACATCATGCAAAATAGGAATCTGCGCATAAAAATCCGGCGGTGCAGGTTTGCGCCCGGCCTTGTAGCCGGGGTGAATCTTCAGACGCCCCCGGATATTGGTCTTTGGCTTGTCCCACGCCACCGCCACATAGTCCGGATCGAGTTTTTTGATAAGCTCCAGCGCCATGGCCATGAAGCCGTAGACACCCCCTGTGGGTGTACCGTCTTTGGTACTAAGATTGGGCATGGCATAATAGCCGCGGTAAAACACGCTCTTTCCGTCTATAACAGCTAGTTTCTTCCGTGTCTCAGACATATCCTTAGTATACGCGTACTAGGGAGTGAACAAAAACATGAGCGTTCGCTAGCGGTATCCTTCAGCCTGAGCGGTAAACATTTCGTGGTACAAATCTTGGTTGGCCATAAGTCCTTCATGAGTACCATGCTCTTTGAGTTGGCCGTTTTCCAGCACGTAGATATAGTTTGCCTTGCGCACCGTACTAAAACGATGAGATATCAAAATGGTCGTCTTGCCTTTACGCGCAGCC
Source organism: uncultured Candidatus Saccharibacteria bacterium (assembly GCA_964642275.1). Lineage (GTDB taxonomy): Bacteria > Patescibacteriota > Saccharimonadia > Saccharimonadales > JACDBH01 > CAZXOA01. The sequence goes on from CAZXOA010000011.1 coordinate 22,316, forward strand.
TCGATTTCCCTAAAGATTTTGTATTCGGCCTTGGCATCAACCGCACTAGTTGGTTCGTCGAGTATTAAAACATCGGGATCCCTAAACAATGTCCGAGCTATAGCCAACCGCTGGGCCTGCCCACCGCTCAAGTCCGTACCGTTTTCTTCGTCCATATATTTGCCCAGGTAGGTGTCTAAGCCCTTGGGCAATTTTGCAACAAAATTGAGTACATCAGCTGATTCCAAGGACCGTTCGAGCTTGGGGTCAGTTTGCTTCTTTTTGGTATCACCGAACCAGACATTGTCTTTGACCGTAAAATCATAGAATATCTGAAAATCCTGGAACAAAACGCCCAGATGTTTGTGCCAATCATCCGAACTCACTGTCTTCATCTCCTGATCGCCAACCAACAGGCTACCTGTCGACGGATCGTACAGTTTCATGAGCAACTTCACAAGAGTTGTCTTGCCTGCGCCATTCTCGCCAACAATTGCCACTGTCTCGCCACGGGGTATCCTGAGGCTGATATCCTTCAGGACTTCTGCCTCGCTGTTCGGATAGACAAAGCTCACTTTACGAAACTCAATGTCGCCTGTTGGATTCTGTACGATTTCGCCGTTTTCGGGCTGTGGCCAGTTGATAATCTCGTCGTACTCCTCAGCACCAAACAACATATCGTCCAGATCCTGCACCGTCCAGCTCATTTCACGTAGCGACCCGATATACTGACTCGCAATCTGTTGCACAAACACAAACTGACCAATTGGAATCTTGCCGGCAATAATCTGCTGCAGAGCCCGATACAGAACCGCGACTTCCATCACAGAGCCCAACAGCAACCCACCCACACGGTATTTTTCGGATTTTTTGGTGATTTCAATCTCTTCCGTTTCGGCTTTCAGCCTATGCCCCAAGGCCTTGTCGATAGCGTACTCGACCAACCCTAACAGCCTGACTTCTTTTATAAACCTGGGCTTTACGAGCTCCTGATATGCATACATCTTGCGATACGTCAGGGTGTTGCGCCGCCATACATGCCTGCGCATAGACTGCAACCGTAGCTCAAACCAAATCATCGGTAGAGTTAATGCAAATATACCCACTGTCAGCCATATCGAAAAATGCCAGAATGCCACTGCCGCAACAACAAGAGCAAAGATCGAACCCAGAATATTCTTGAGTCGCCACAGAACAAATCTCGTGATATTACCAGCAAAACGGTGTGCATGGTCAAACAAATCTATTGTTCGTTTGTCTTCGTACGCTTCATACGGCAAAAGCGAAAAAGCCACTCGGAGCTTACGCTCGATGAGTAAATCTAGTTCTATTTGCTTACGTGATTGATACACGTTCGAAAAACTACCAATAATAGTCGGTGTCACGGATATGACCGCCAGCATGATAATATAGCGAACAACATCGTCCCTCGCCTGCTGATATGTCGCTACGTCCGGCAACGTGCTCACAAGCTTGCCTAAAACGAAGGCATTTGCAAAGGGCGCCAGCCGACTAATGACCTCTTCGACTGCCATCAAGAACATAAACAGTGGCGAGTTTTTAACCACCAACTTGAGACTAGTCCAAACAGCCCTAAACGTCGCTTTGCCGCTTAGCCTCTTGTCATCCATATCAGAAGTATACGCGTATCAGATGAGGAACAAAAACGTAAGCTCTTTTAATCACCTAAGCTGCTTGCGATAACGCGTTGCTGAGCCTCTTTGCGGCTGACCCGGCAGAAGTCATCTCCTGCAAAACCTGCGAAGGTGTCCGAGTAATATTACCGTACGCTGCGTCAAAGCCAATTGTATCCAGCTCTACTTGATTGGGGATGCCTATAAGCCTCCTAAGGTCCAGATCTTGAAAAGCAGTGTATACGGCATGCGTAACATTCAACCCTCTTTTACCTTCTATCTCATCCTTCATAACGTGATTCAGAAACAAACAGGTGTCCCCTGTATTCACCCGCCTCTGGCCCTCTATCATAGGTGCGCAAACTGATACCACTTGCAACCCCGAATCAGTGGTAAAAACTCGCGCCTTCCATGCCCTATCCTTGATACTAGTAGCGAATTCGACCTCCTGCACATCAACCGAGGGCTGGTCTAGTTCAAATACCCGCTCGCCCGCTGCGTTCATCAAATCAAATTCGGTATGAGCGCCAGGGGCATATGTATCAGTCCGAGGTCGCTCCTCAGCTTTTACCTTTCTTGCACTGCCCAATAGGAATACAAACTTTGGAGATTCGGCAAGAGTATCCATCTGCTCTTTGAGATACCGTGCCCTAAGCAGAGGGCTGTCATTACCACCCCCCAGTATTGTGGCAAAATCATATCTGTCGTATTGCGGATACGTTGAGTCTACGAGGTTATAATCACCAAAATTACGCCCAGCCTTGAATATTCTCTCCTCGACATCAGATGAATATGTAGACTCTGTCGCATTCCATCTTTCTTGTCCCTTACGGAAGTCCCACGTTGCGCGGGTGAATTTCGCATATGAGCCTACCCTCCCCCCTAAATCCAGGCCCTGAAACCCAGGAAACCCAAACTCTCGAGCAATTCCCTCAACTAGAGGATTGTTAAAGATATTTTCTAAACGATGAAGAGCAGCTTGCTCTGCCGTTTCGTGTTGAGGTAAGTGTGCTTCTGTGATCATTTATTTCTACTTGACTATAATCACACTATAGCAAATATGTGCTGGTTTGTCAATGTTATAGTGCGAGCTTTTGTTCGGCGTCACTTAGGTAAGCTTCGATGTTGCCTTCGTTGAGCAATAAAATGTCCGACAGCTCTTTGACCCCTGTCAGGTCTTGGGCATAGGGATTATCGTGTACGGCTAGTTCCTCGGCCTCTTCTGATGCCTTAAACTCTTCGAATGTCAGCTTCTCTTCTCCGCTGCGATGGCGCGCCTTGATGCGCTCGTAACGGATCTCCATAGGAGAGTCGACAAATACCATCGTGCCGCCGGCTTTTTTGATAGCCTCAACCTCACCTAAGGAGCGGACACCGCTGATGACTATCCCGTCATGCGCGTCTTTCACTTCTTCAAACTTCTCAAGTGCCAGCTCTGCAAACACCCCTGGGCCGCGTTCTTCACGCGTCTCATTAGCGGTCATAAACAGCGTCGGCCGCTCAATGTCACCATATTTGGCCTCCGCCACGGCGCGAATCATGTCTGATGTGCTGACATGCAAAAAATTCTTGGTAGTCACCAAATGATTTGCAAGCGTGTCCTTACCACTGGCAAATGTGCCTGAAAGTCCAATAATCATTATTTGATATAGTCCAGCAGCTTCTTGGCGTCTTTGTGCTTGCGCAGTTTGGCCAGGGCTTTAGCTTCGATCTGGCGGATGCGCTCGCGGGTGACAGAGAATTCCTGCCCAACTTCTTCGAGCGTATGGCTCTTGCCGTCTTCGAGCCCAAAACGAAGTTTCAGAATCTTTTGCTCGCGCTCAGTCAGGCCGCCCAGCAGCGTCTTGACCTGCTCTTTGAGCAGCTGGCCGGCAGCGGATTCTTCTGGGGTCACGGTGTCTTCATCTTCGATAAAGTCGCCGAGCACACTGTCTTCTTCGTCGTCGCGCACGCTAGCGTCAAGCGAGCTAATATCCTGCTTAATCTTCATGATGTGCTCGACTTTTTCGACGTCGATTTCCATCTCTTTGGCAATCTCTTCGTTGGTCGGCTCACGGTTGAGCTCCTGGGTCATACGGCGCTGGGTGCGCAACAGCTTGTTAATAGTCTCGACCATATGCACCGGAATACGGATAGTACGCGCCTGATCGGCAATGGCGCGGGTAATCGCCTGGCGGATCCACCAGGTAGCGTAGGTAGAGAATTTAAAGCCTTTGTCCGGGTCAAATTTTTCAACAGCACGCAACAGTCCAGTATTGCCCTCTTGGATAAGATCCAGCAGGTCCAGGCCGCGGCCGACATAACGCTTGGCAATCGAAACCACTAGGCGCATATTGGCTTCTGCCATCGCATCTTTTGACCGGCTTAACTGTTGTGCCTCTGCTTGGAGATCCCGAAGCTCTTTTTGGTCCTGTTTAGTCATGCCGCCCTGTTCATCGCTTTCTTTTGCTTCAAGCGCGCTTATTTTCTCGAGTACCTTGGCGAGTTTTGGCTGATTGACAACAATTTTCTGCGCCAATGTCAGCTCTTCTTCTGCATTAAGCAGCGGGATTTTACCGATTTCGCGCAGGTACAAGCGCACCGAGTCATCGGCGATATCATCGAGATAAACTTTGTCGTCCAGCACGATCTCTTCGCCGTCTTCGCCTGCCCATTCATCTGTAAAGTCCTCGACGCTTGGCTCGGTGGCACTGACAAGTTCAATGTTTTCTTCGCCCAGTTCTGCATAGAGCTGGTCGAGAATATCTACGTTCTCGGCCACATCCGGAATGGCGGCAAAAATGTCGCGCTGGTCCAGCTTGCCGGCCTTTTTACCCTGGGCAAGCAGCTTTTCTTTTGCAACCTTCAGGGCTGCTGCTTTATCTTCTGGCATAACTCTTTGTCTCCTGTTCGTTATTATTCGCGATAATTTCGTACCTGCGAGAGGTGCGCTACCGCATCTTTTGATTGTTTTAGCAGATTATTAAGATCCTTGTCGGCAGTAAGCAGCCGGCGGGCCTCATCCTCGCCTGCTGCATCAAGCCGCTGGGCTATCTGTTGTTTTTGCTGTTTTACGTACTGCGCAATGAAGCGTTCTTGCAATCGAGCGGCTTCGTGTGTAAGCTCTGTGACCTCGAGCGATCGATATAACTCATCGAATTGTAATGCAGTAATTTTTACATAATCCGCAATGGATTGCAACTGTTTGGCAACATCCGCTTCGCCCCGAAAGTCTGGATGTTCCTGCAAAAAGGCAAATAACTCCTGTGCTTCCTGCCCGGAAAACATACTAGCCTCCACGAGCGAGACCTGCGGCCTCAGAGTTGGATGCATGAGCAGCAGTGCCAAGAGGTGCTGCTGGGTCTTTCTTTGCTCGATGTCTTCCTTTGTTTCTTGTTTCCTATCCTTTGTCTCTGTCTTAACCCGTTTGAGGCGCGTACTAGTGCCCTTTGGTTCGCCGAGTTTTGCCCGCATGGCATCTGCGCTGACTCCCACCAGACCAGCTAGCTCAGACACGTAATGATCCTGTTCTACCTTATCTTCGAGCCGCTGGATAATGCCTAGGACTACGTCTGTAAACTCGCGCTTGCCTTTGCCCGACGTAATGTCCAGTAGTGCTTTATAGCGGTCAATAAGCCAATCTACCGCGTATTGATGCTTCTCAATTGCGGCCGTCCACAGGCCTGGGTCTTTGCGCACCAGCTCATCAGGATCTTTGCCATCAGGAATTGTAATAATACTGACATTCACGCCCACCTTCTGAGCCAGTGGAATCGCCCGCTCTGTAGCGTTCATCCCCGCCTTATCCGCGTCAAAAGCAAACCGGATATCGCCCGCAAACCTGTTCAAATCCTTGAGATGGTTCTCGGTCAGCGCCGTGCCGGCGGCCGCCACCACGTTTTTGACGCCGGCCTGATGGCTGGCAATCACATCCAGGTTGCCCTCTACCACTACGCTAAAGCCGCTTTTTCGGATACTTTCTTTAGCCAGATGCAGACCGTACACTTGCCGGCCCTTGTCATAAAGCAGGGTCGCGGGCGTATTAATGTATTTTGGCGCATCCTTGTCGTCTATCAACAGCCGCGCTGTAAAACCTACGACCCGCCCCTGGGCGTCGCTGAGCGGCACCATGATCCGGCCGCGGAACATATCACCCGGGCCGCGATAGCGCTTGGTCACAAGGCCCGCCTTGGTCATTTCTGCCTCGGTATACCCTTTTTGCTTCAAAAATTTGTACAGCGCATCACCGGTATTTGGCGAGTAGCCTAGTTTGAATAAAAGAATCGTCTCCTTGGTGAATACGCGCTTTTTTAACAGGTACTCCAATGCTGGCTTTGAATTTTTGAGCTGCGCCTGATAGAACCTGGCTGCCAGATCAAGCACTGCATACAAACGCTCTTTTCCCTTGGCATTCCCGCTCTTTGAACCCTTAAACTGCTCAAGATCTACGCCTGCCTTGCGCGCCAGCAGCTCGAGCGCCCCACGGAAGTCTAGGCCCTCTACTTCTTCTATAAAAGTGAACATATCCCCGCCCTTGCCGCTGCTAAAATCATGCCAGATCTGCTTCTCTGGACTGACCATAAAACTGGGCGTTTTTTCACTGCTGAATGGGCTGAGGCCCTTGAAGTTGCGCCCCGCTCGCTTCAGCTGCACGTACTCAGAGATAACATCCTCTATAGAGAGCTTTGATTTGACCTCAGATACCGCATCCATCACGTAGTAGAGCCCTGATACTCAAAATTTACCTTGTCGTATTGCTTCAAATGCGAACGCAACATTCTTCGTATTGTTTGGCGGCCCTGAGTTGTCTTGAGATACTTTTCTCTACGAACGGCATCGTCTGAGGTCGTGTAGGCTTCATAGAAAATTATAGTCCAGGGTCGATACGCCTTGGTTGATAAATTTTGACCGTCATTATGTTCTTTCACACGTCTTTTGAGGTTACCGGTTTCCCCGATATAAAGTCTATGCCTGGATTCGGACTGAAGAATATATACATAGAACATAATGCAATCAGGGCCTCACTACATGATCCATACCTACTAGAGTATAGAGTGAAGGGTTCAGGGTAAAGGTTAAGCAGAATTTTTAAGAGGCTACTTCTTATCGGTCGGTTTCCGGGCGGGGTGTGCAGGTATCCGCGGGCTACCATTGCGCTCCACCCCCGGATAACCCGGTATTTCTGTCTGGGTAGTGCTGAGGCTCCCGCCTATCTGCGGATCGCTCCACTCCTGTGGCGGATAGCTGTAGTCTACACGTGTATCTTGTGCGTGTGCGACTGTTCCTTGCGGTAGTTTAATTGCTTCTGACATTTTCTTTCTCCTCTTTTCCTTTAAACTTGTAAATTTTCGGCGGCAAACAGAGTCAATCGTCTCTGGATCATATAATTCACTACTAAAAGTACGCAGATATTCACGATGAAGAACGCGATAATTCCGCGGTACAAGTACGGCAGGTATGTTGGCTTCGACCAGGAAAATGACTGGAAGAAATCGAGATTATTAAATCTGAACGGGTGCATGATGGCATCTGTCCTTTTTTTGTTTTATTGTTTGTTTGTCAGTCTTGGTTACATGATATCACGCTTATGCTAAATTGTCAACAATATTTTACTAAACCACCTTCACTTCCAGATCATGAGGTTGAGTAGGCACCGTAAGCCGGACAGTCTACCCTGCCTCCCTGTTATTTGTTATGCTTATGTATGAAATATGGAACCCGTAAACCAAACCCCGCAAGAAAACCCCTATAATTTCATTATGCAGTCGCCTCAGCGCCCAAAACGGTCGCTATTGGGCGGGTCGATGAAAAGCCGTATTTTTATTGTTTTGGGGATGGTTGTACTGCTTGTTATTATTGGCAGCATCGTATCAGCAATACTAGCATCTGCCGGCCAGACAACTGCGAGAAACCTCAAAGATGTTATCGCCAAACAACAGGAGCTCATCCGGGTAAGCGATATGGGTGCCAAAGACGGGCTGTCTGTCGACACCAGAAACTTTGCAAAGACAGTCAACCTCACTCTACAGACGGACCAGGCCCATGTTGTTGACATGCTCAGCCGGAACGGAGGAGAACTAACGGCACCCGAGCAGAATGCAGCTAAGGACAGCCGGACCGATTCCGCACTAGAGGCAGCAAGAGCCAACAACCAATATGATACTGTGCTAACGGATACACTTGCCAGGCTGCTGCAGGCTTACCTGACCGCGCTTAAAACTGCCCACGACGCGACAGACGGCCCTAACACAAAAGAGATTCTATCTGCCAGCTATGCCAATGCCAGTACTCTGCTTGCCCCTTCTCAGACAGCTGAATAGTCTGCTTGTTATACTAAGGTAATGGCATACCGCGCATACGCCTCCAAAAAATCACCGCGCCGAGGCAAATGGCTGGCGATTCTACTGACTGTCCTGGTGCTTGGCACGGGTGTGTACTGGTTCTTTCTACGGGATAACTCATCCACGCCTAGTGAGCCGTCTCAGAATACACAGTTACAGCCAGATCCGGAGCCCGCATACGAGCCTATTGATCTGCAGGCAACCATCGATGCCTGGACGGCGCGGCAATCTGCTGATTACAGCATTGTGGTGTGGGATGCACAGAGCAGATCTGTTATCGGCCAGCATAATCCAGACCGCGAGTTGTTTGCGGCCAGCTTGTACAAAATCTACGTCGCCTATCTGAGCCTGGTCGATTTCCAAACCGGCGCCCAGAATCCCGGCGATATTCTGATCGCCGGCCAGACCAAAAAGGAATGCGTCGACAAGATGATTCGTAGCAGTGACAGCCCATGCGGCGAGGCCATGATGGCCGAGATTGGCCAGACAGTGCTGAACCAGCGCGTAGCCGAGATGGGCATGACCGGCACGATTTTCAACGGTATCGAAACAACCGCCGGCGATTCGGCGCGGATCCTTGAATACATTGTGCAGAAGCGCGATTTGAACGACGAGAACACTGCATTCCTGCTTGATGCCATGTACGACCAGCCAGATATGTACGAACGCGGCCTCAAGGCTGGCGCACCTGCTGCGCGGTGGGAAACAAAGGTCGGCTGGAACCTGGACATCAACTACCACGACATCGGTATCATGACCCTGCCGGATGGCCGCAAGTTCGTCGTGGCTATATTAGGGCAAGGCTCCGGCTCCCCCGCCCCCATCGCTGACTTCGCCGCCACAATATATCAAGGCCTCTTGATAGAGGACGTCAACAATTGAATTTTAGATCCATACTCCAGAGCTCAAAGCTTGAGATTATAAAGTCCAAGCGTATAGTCGCGCTTGGATACCTTGTTATCGGTTTACTCATACTAATGTGGTGGATTGGAGGCTGGGCGCAGGTCCTGCATGCGTACTATACGTACGGACAGTTTGATACATCCGTCACCAACTTTATCCTTGTAACCGTGCTGTTCTTCTTTCCCCTGCTACTGGTGGGGGCGCTCATGCTGCATTCGTTCATACTACGCTTTCGGTTACTCAGGTGGCTCAAGCATCGTACTGTCATTGCAGATTATTCATCAGGTTTGTCACCAGCAGAAGCAGGGACGCTCGTTGACCTAGAGTACACCTACCACGAAACCTGGGCAACGCTGCTGAATCTTCATTTTAGGCGCGTCATAAACCTAGAGATTGTACATGATAATCTTATCATCAGTACCCTGCGCCCAGACACGGTAAGCGGGTATGAACGCACACTCTTAAACGAACTGTTTGGCTACCGCAGAGGTCATACAGAAATCAAGAGTATACGCGGCAAGAAAATCATAGACGCAGGCCATCGCTCGCACAAAGTACTTGTTGACGAGCTTGAATATATTGGCGCGCTTAAGGCCCCTGTACGCAAGAGTAACAGTATAAGAAATTTCATATTAACCATCTATTGTATCGCCGGGCTGACAGCTGTGCTGCAGATAGCAGGCATGCTTACCGGTGGTGATGAATATTGGGGTATCGCCCAGCCTCGCTACGATATGCATCCTGTTCAGTTTATTACTATGATCGTGACGACCTTCTTCTATCTCGCCGTGGTACTATCGGTGTTTTGGATAAGGTTGACTGGTACCTACAAATCAAAGCCAGAGATACTGCACCTTGAAGCAGCAGGCTATCACGAGTATCTCAAGCGGGTATATAGACAGCGTTTCGACATACGCTCTATCACAACCCAGAATCCCCGGGAAGTAATGCTGCTTGTCCCCTATATAATTGCCTACCGCCTCGTGAAATTAGACGAACCATATCTGCAGAGTATTCTGGAGCACACCAACAACTACTTGAAAGCCTAAACTGTAGGCTTATTTCCGTCTTCGCCTTCGGTGACAAGGATGTAGCTGTGTAGAATGAGTGCAAAGACTTCTTCCATCGGCAACTGGCCAGTGAGTAGGATCGTGTTCCAGTGCTTTTTGTTGAGATGGTAGCCCTCCATGACCGTCTCGTATTTTTCGCGCAGCAGCTTGGCCAGCTGCGGGTCGCATTTGAGGCTGAGGTGAATCGGGGTTTTCCCCTCTTGGATCAAGGCAAACATCTTGTCATCGCCCGTGTTGCCCGCCTTGTAGACAGCAACACCCTCGCCAAAAGGGTAATCCAGCCGGGCGTTCGGCATGCTCAAGATGTATTCTTCAACAGTTTTATGATCCATATTACTCCTTAGTATATAGGAAAATACGGAAATTTTGACATATAGACATTTAGTGGGCTAGAGAGTATACTGAGGCAAAACGGTGTAACGTCTAAGGAGAAGCGTGTGAAGTATGTATATGGCAAGAAGATGAAAACCCTAAAAGACCGGCTGACAACGGGTGTTGCCGCCTTGGCCCTGCTGACAAACAGCATCGGCATGAGCCTGCCATTTATCCTCACACAGAGGGCAGCCGCTGCGGGCGAGACTATCAACATCAGCACCGCCGCCGAACTTCGTAGCGCTATCGAAAACCAAGACGACGATCAAGTCTGGAATATTCAGGCTGGAAATTATGCAGTAACACCAACTAGTGCCGTTACTGCAGACGGCCGGGTTGACTGGTACTTCCCTATCGTCAAGAACAACATCACCATCAATGGTATCGGCAACCCAACTGTTTACGGAGACGGCTTTGCTCCTAACGGTATTTGGCAGACTCAGAACCTAGTATCTGTTTTTGGTGACAATGTTACCATCAACGGCGTCACTTTAATGCCGAAAGTACAGCCCAATAAGACTATCGAGGTCCTTGGAAGTAACTTCACCCTCAAGAACACCGTATTTGCCCCGAACACACTCGTCGATAATACCGCCTACGATAATATTGCCAACGCCGACACTCGGGCATGGGCAAAACAGTGGGGCGGTTCTCTCTACTTCAACCACGAAGGTAATCACACCATCGAAAACGTAACGATTAAAAACGGTGGTGTAGCATACAGGTTATCCCCAGCCGGAACACATATCAACTTTACCAATGTAAGTATTGTCAATGCGACAGCCAACGACAGTATTAACAGTTACCGGCACAGTACCCACTTTGAGCAGGCCGGCAGCAGTGTGACAGGTGAAATTAATATTATCTACAATGTGAACAGCACGTTAGGCAACATGGATAGCGTACTTAATGCTATAAATGGTTCGGCCATTACTGCTCCAAGCACGATTATTCTTGACTCCGACCTAAGCGTTTCAAGCGCAGTCCGCTTGAGTAAACCACTCGTCTTTGATGGCAATGGCTACGCTATAACCGCTGCCCACCAGCGCAGCAATGCTGAAGCAGGCGTGACCAATACTGCCATGACAATTCTATCCAGCGACGTTACTGTTAAGAATCTGACTATCAATGCCACTCACCCAGTCGATCCTGTACACGGCATCGTGATCCACGCTGCTCCAGCACCACGGATCAGTAGTATTTCTCTGGAGAACCTGACCGTCCATGGTGCAACCCTGGGTGTGAACATCAACAATAACGCTGACGTTGCTATCAACGGCATTCACACGAGTGGCAGCAGATGGGGTGGTGTATCAATCTTTAACGGCTCGACCCTCGATATCTCTGGCGTTAACTCCCATAGTGAACCTGAGCCGATTCCATTTCTTTACACAGACCACAAAGATACTGTCACGGTCGAAGTAAATGGTTTGTACGACATTGTCCGCGATGAAGGCCAGCGAGTTGAATGGCGCCTGGCTGCTCCAGCTGACACCACAGCACCACTAGTCACTATCAATAACCCTGCCGCTAACGCAGCAGTGAATGGCGTCATAGACGTCCTTGGCACCGTAACCGATGATCAAGAACTGAGCCACTATACTCTCTACCTCTACCCGGGCAGTACAAACCTGTCTGGCGGTGGTGTTCCAGCGGGCTGGATCAGCGTACCCGGCTGGCAGCAGGCCAATACTTCAGCCGACCATATTGATGTTGTGCGAACTTTGGATACTTCTGCACTGGATGACGGTGAAGAATACCAAATCCGTCTAGCTGCCCGCGATGCTGCTGGCAACCGCAACACAAGCGATGTTTACAACGGCGGTACGAGTTCTGTCCATGTTGTTCGCTTCACCGTTGACCGTACTGTACCAGAAGCTCCGACCAACCTGCACCGCGTCTTAGCTGGCGGTACAGTCATACCTTGTGGCGCAGCAATTCGTCCGCAGGTCGTTACCCCTACCTGGACTGCTAGCACGAGTGGCGATATAGCTTACTATGAATATTCTTCTGCCAATCCAGACGGAACACCCGGACTCAATAAGAGAAACCTTGGCAATGTAACTTCTTTCAATACTGGTGGCTGGATGCCAACAAATGGAACCGGAACTTACTTCCTACGTGCAGTGGACAATGCTGGCAACGCTTCCGGATGGGTATCTTGCTCTGTTACCTATGACAACTCTCGCCCAACAGTAAATATTGATAGCTTTAACTTAAGTGGTTCAACCCTAGAGGTTAATGTGTCCGGCACAGACACCTACTCTGGCCTACTTGCCCTTGGGATCAATATCTACGACGAATCAAACAGCGGCAGCCCATTAATAGGTGGTCTCGGCCGTATCAAGAACAATATTCCAATGTTTACGCTAAGCGATAATGCTAGCCGTGCTGGAATTGATATCAGCAGCCTTGCACCTGGCACCTACACAATTCGTGCGGTTGCTCTTGATCATGCTGGGAACTACAGCCTCCAGGATCTTGAAACCTTCACTATTGAGGAAGATCCCGGAGTCACTCTTCCGCAATTCTTGGGCGCAACTTACATGGAAGATGATATTGACGGACTCCCACGCAGTTCAGGCGACAACACTTATATCCGCGACTTCATCTTTACACTAACTGGCAGTGAAGATACTGTCCGATACCAGCTGAAATACTGGAACGATATCCCTGGCTCACCATTTAAAGTAGATAGCCCGTGGAACCCAACCGACGGTTCATGGAGCGGCCACATGGGACCATTGGGGACCTACACTGACCTCTTCACCCAGGGGTACGGCGTGCACTACTTCTCATTCAGTGCCTGTGACGCAGACAACAACTGCTCTGAGTACGGCGAACCATTTGTCATCACCTACTTGGAGGATAATGGTCCAGTTCAAGGTTGTGATACTGAAACCTGCCCAGATACCCAAGGTGGTAACAACAATCTCATCGATGATCTTACCGGCGGCAACGTACTCGGTCTCAATGACGGTCTTACCAACACCGGTACGCAGAACGGCGGCCTGCTGGTGCTCATCGCAGCCGGCCTAATGGCAATCGCCCTTGCCTCTCTCCGCCGTAAGCAAGAAAACTAAGAAACAAATCAAACATAAAAAGAGCCGCGTACAGCGGCTCTTTTTATGTTATCGAATAGTCAACTCCGAGGTTTCTGCAGCCAATCAAGATAAAACTCGAGTTCGGCAATTGATTCCTGGATATCGTCATACGCGCGGTGGGTATTTTGCTTTTCGTATTCGATGCCATATTTGCCCTGCATGACTGTCTTAAGGCTGGTGACATCGAGCATACGGTAGTGCAGATGCAGATCAAGCGCCGGCCACCACGCCTTAATCATGGCCCGGTCGGAATGGATCGAGTTGCCGGCCAAAATTGCTGGTTCGGATCCAAAATACTGCGCGACAAAGGCAATCAGCTCTTTTTCTACCTCTGCAACCGGCTTGCCTTCGCCGTTATGATTGAGAAAGTTATCACGGTTCTCTGGGTGGTCCTGCCAAAAGGTATTGAGCTTCATCCGCTCTACCAGCACATCGGGTCTATTCTTAATGCGCGCTTCATATGACCCTAGCGTCTTGAAATCAAAATCTGTTACCTCAACCGACACCTCCAGGATAACGTCCTTGCCGTACTCAAACCCGGTAAACTCCAGGTCCATCCACAAGAGCCTTGTCGGCATGATTTTTGTGATACTCATAATCGTTATGTCCTATTGTAGCTTATCTCACCCTATTTATGGATGACGTTAGATAGTACCAGATTTGATAGAATATATACAAGCATGAAACGAATTGGTGTCCGCCTGCCCAAGCTGTCAACCCGGCAGCGCATCCTGTACTGGATCGGAATCCTCTTTCTGATAGGCGCCGGCGTGTTTGGCCTGATGAAATTCAAGGATGTTTTTGGTGAGAAGCCAGAGGCATCTGTCGCCTCAGAACCCGGTGCCGAGACTACTGAAAACGCCGAGGAGGAACCTGCAGACGAACAGGAGGCCGAATCTGTACCGCCGCCTGTCAACCCTGCGCCAAAACCCGCAGCCGCGCCCTCAGGCCCAACAGAAGGAGTGGGAACCCTATCGTGGGTGGTCAACAAGCGCCGGCCGCTCAACCCGCTGCAGTATGTCCCGCCAAACCTCGTCAGCCCAGGTGTAAAAACCCGTGCCGGGGGCACCATTCGGGCCGATGTGGCCCCTGCCCTTCAGCAATTGTTTGCAGCTGCGGTAGTCGCAGGTCATGACCCGATGTTTAGCAGCGGCTACCGATCGTATAGTACGCAAAGCTCGGTGTATAACAGCTACGTGGCCCAAGACGGCCAAGCAGCCGCCGATACCTACAGCGCCCGCCCTGGCTATTCAGAACATCAGACAGGCCTTGCCGCAGATATCTGCAATGCAAGCAACTGTATCCTCGAAGAAAGCTTTGGTTCTACACCCTTTGGCCAGTGGCTGGCAGCCAATGCCCACACCTACGGTTTCACCATTCGCTACAAACAAGGCAAGCAGCACATCACCGGCTATACCTACGAACCGTGGCACCTACGCTACGTGGGCACAGATCTTGCCGCCAACTTACGTGACCAAACTATGGAAGAATACTTCGGCTTCCCCGCCGCCCCAAGCTACTAATTCTTGAGAAGGATTAGTAGCATATTTGATACTTGATATCTGATATTTGAGAAAATAGTTGACAAATAAGCATAAGCATGATAATATGTCTTCGTTAAGTTAGAAATAAAAAGGCACCCATATGAACGAACAATCACCCCAAGCTCAAGAAACACTCTCGCCCGAACTGCGGTCAGAAATTGAGGTTGCCTTTGATAAGTATTGGTCGGATGCCGCTGCTGGCAAGGACGAGTACTGGGGTGCTGATGACCTTGAAGAAGAACGCAAGAAAGCTCTGGAACGCGAACTCGGCTTTGCGCGCAAGGTTACCTCTGCGGCCACTGAAATGGCCAATCGGCACAGCGGACCGGTTGTTCTGCTGTTTGACGTAGATGAGACTATTGCCCGCAACGAATATACAAGTGGAAGCGATGACTTTATTACCTATGTGCGGCCTGCCTTTGCCCCTACCTTGGCCGTCCTCAGGACAGAGCTTGGTGACAGGCTCGAGGTTGGCCTGCTTACAAGCCGCGGCGAATCGCACCTTGATGAGCAGCTAGAAAACCCTACCTACCTTACAGACGCTATGGACATCGTAAATCCGGAATTTGTATTAAGCTCTCAAACTGACAGTAGAGTATTCAAACAAACTATTCAAGATACTGACGGTGACACATATGAAGACTGGGACCATGACCTGAAGAGATTGGATCATAGGGAGAGAGAAGCTCTCGCCTACTGTGAGGACATCCTAAAACCAGAAATTGTGCAGGAAGTTACCGATGAAGGCTATTCAGACACCAATCCAGATTGGTGGAATATAAAACTTGCCATCCTACAGAAGGTTGCCGCCAACCATCCCGAACGCGCATTTGTATTTGTAGAAGACCTTTGGTGTGCAGATAGTGTTCGTGACGACCACCCGCAAGTTATGGGTGTCCATGTTGATGAAGATGCTGGATTCTTCTCTATCTAATTACTAGGAACCGCTGGGATCATACATAAGGAGCCTGCGTGTAACAGATAGGTTCTGCAGGCTGGAGTCTTAATGGGTGACTCTTAACTCTACCTCTTCTGCCACCAAGAGATAACTTCCTTTGCCCTATCTTCGTCGCAGTCGAGGATAATTCTGCGGAATTTGTTCTGGGTTGTCTCAATGACAAGCACATTCTCAAGACACGGCTTATAGAATCCTCGGGGGCGCTTGGCATAGATAAAGTCCCAGCCCTCTTCTGTCCAATACGACCCGGCCATCAGCAGCTTTGGGGCGTAGGTACCGGGCATACGGATTTGCCACTTGCGCCAGTCTTCGAACATCGGCTCGAAGCGTATACCTGTGATGGTGTCTCTTTGAGCCGTAATTTTGGCACGCAGGGCTGCCACCTGTTCGCGCCCATGCAGTTCCACAAAGAACTTGTCCGGATCAGTTTGCAGGATCATCACCACCCCTTTCTTTAAAGTTCAACGCAGCTGAGTTGATGCAAAATCTCATACCAGTCGGCTGGTCCGGCGCATCGTTGAAGACATGTCCCAGGTGGCCGCCGCACCTTGCACACCTAACCTCGATCCGTGGTTCGGCCAGTGATGTATCGGCGCGGAGCTTTACGGCCTCGGTGTTCTTGACATCATAGAAACTCGGCCAGCCGGAGCCGCTGTCAAACTTGGTGGACGAATCAAATAATACTGTTCCGCAGGCCGCACAAGCATAATCACCGGTCTCGTCATTATGTAAAAGCGCCCCGCTAAAGGGCGCTTCGGTGGAACCTTGCCGCAGCACCGCATATTGCTGCTGTGTGAGTTGCTCCCGCCAATCTGCATCGCTCATCTGCATATATCCAGTATAGCGCGAAAACCGCCCCGGACGGGGCGGTTTTATTACGATTACGAGGGCAAAACCTAGCGCTTCTTGCGTACAAACAGCGGGCGCACATTGATAACAAGGCGCAGCACTGCTTCGAGTAGTACCAGCTGAAGACCAGCGTGGATAAGCGGACGGACCACATCAGACCGCCATTCGGTTGCCGTCTTTTCGATACCAGACAGGTAGGTGGCAAGATCGCCGGTTAGTACTGATACGATACCGCTAAGGACAATTGCAAGCACAATGGCTACAACCACTGATGCTGCATCTTTGCGTTTGAGAATTCTGATGATATACATGGATAACTCCTATGTTTACTTTATTGTCTACTAGTATACCACCACATGAACAATTGGTCTGTAACCCGTAGCGACATATTAGCAATGTGCGATTGCCCATTGGCAAAACATTCGCAATTTGCGATGAGCAATTCATGGCTGCATGGCTAACAGCCCATAAGCTTGAAGGTTCTAAACCCTCGCATTTGGATGCATGGTGCAATTTCTTCGCTACAAAGCGGACCGAGGCGTATCTAAATACGGTGAGGGAGCATTTGCAGTGAAAAATTGTGCCGTGCGCCAAAAGCAACTGGGCAGGTTTCCGGCTGTGCCGGAAAGCAGGTCAAGTTGCGGTGCGTGGGTTTAGGCTTTTTTCTTATCGAGCTTATCGAGCTTCAGACCCTTGACCACGAAGTAAATCACCAGCGCGACCGCAAGAAAGCTGATAAGGTTGCTCACTACTGCGCCCCAGGCCATCTCGTTGGTGCAGACGCCGTCGACTGACTTCAGACAGCTTACTTTAGTTGCGAGGCTGCCGCTGCCGGGTAGCACCCAGCCAACCAGCGGCATGACGATGTTATCGACGATGGATTTCACCAGTACGGTTGCAGCTGTACCAATTGCCAAACCGACCGCCAGGCCAACCACACCCTGTTCCCGCACAAAGTCCATAAATCCGCCAAGTTGTTTGCCAACCAGAGTGTTTTCGCGCAGCGCCTTTGCCTTTGCGGCTGCAGCCGCCCGCTTTGCTTTTGCTGCCTCGGCAGCTTTCTTTGTTTGAGCCATATGCTCCTCCTTTGTTTATAGGAGTAATTTTACCAAACCAACCCGCTTATGCGGATAGGTTACATCTGTTCTGGGGCGTGGATACCGAGGAGGCTCAGGCCGTTCTTGAGCGTGTCGGCGTATTTTCGTACCAGCCAGAGCCGCAGGTCTTGCCTATCGTCGCCAATGACGCGGTTTTTCTCATAAAAACGGTTGAATTCCTGAGCAAGTTCAAAGAGATAATTGCAGATATGATGCGGTAGCAGCTCTGCTATTGCCAACTCGACTACTTCTGTATATTCACCGATTTTGCGCACTAAATCCCGCTCATCCGGCTGTAAATCGGCTTGCGGCTGTACATTTTCCGCTCCAGCCTTGCGCAGAATCGAACACGCCCGGGCATGCGCATACTGCAAATACGGGCCGCTGTTGCCCGTTACGCTGACGGCTTCGTTGATATCAAACACCACGTCGCCGCCGATGCGCACCTGCAGGAACTGATAGCGCAGCACGGCGGCCACCATCTCGTCCGTCGGCTCGCCGCCGCGCGCCTTCACGGCTTCGGCTACTTGGTCAAACAGCCAGCTAATCTCCACCACCTCTCCTGTCCGCGAACTCATTTTGCCACTCTGCAGCTTGACCATGCCGGTTGGAATATTCGTTGTCACCCCTTTTTGGCCAGGAAAACATAGTTCAGCGGCAGCAATCACGCCCTTGAAGTAATCCCGCTGCTCTTCTGCTGTCACAATATAGCTTTTGTCCGGATGGTACTGTTCATTTTTGAGCTGCATCAGGCCAAGATCGCGCGCTGCATACAGCCCCGTGCCGCGCTTGCTAACAAAGGCATTATCAAACGAACCGTGTTTGCTGCCCTCGAATACCAGTGCGCCGTCGCTTTCTATGAACACTTCTGGCGTATTGTCCTTTACGATTTTTACGCCGCGAAGTTCGGCTTCGCTCTCGAGGAATTTGCGCTCAACCGGCTTATTGCCAAGACGTGTCACATTTTCGTCAATCTGCTGGAAGCTCCAGTCTTTGCAGGTATCGTACACTGCGGCATAGACGGCGTCTTCGCGCGTGAATGACATTTTGGTGAGTTCTTCTATCTCAGCGCGGGTAGCTTCGTCCTCTTTATAGGCACGCGAACCCTCGGCATACATGCGTGACATGAAGCTGTTGCGCTCGCTTTCAGGGATTTCAAATAACTTGTCTGGGTCGCCCTCGATAAACCTAAGCAGGCTGTGCATGCTTTTCCCCACATGCAGGCCAACGTCGCCGTGATAACTGACGCGGTAGGTATGCGCCCCATCAGCTTCAAGCAAGTTAGCAAGGGTATCACCGAGTATGGCATTGAACGCATGGCCGATGTGCATCGCCTTGAAAGGATTCGGATTGTTGGTTTCGATAACTACGCTCTGGCCTTCGCGCTGCCGGCTAAAGGACTGTTCCGTCAACGCAATAAGCGCCGCATAACTCACACGGATATTGATAAAACCCGGTCCTGCCACCTCCGCCCCCGCTATGTGAGAGGACTGTCCTCTCACATGCGTAACAACGGCTTCGGCAATTTCGCGCGGCGACTTGCCGACCTGCTTGGCAAGCTGCAGTGCCACGTTGGTGGCAAAATCACCAAACTGCGCATCCGGCCGCGTCAGAGCAACCTCTACCTCTTGGCCGTAGAGATTTTTTACCGCTGCTGCAATAGCTTCCCGTACCTGTTCCATATCTGTTGGCTAGTATATCATTTTTCGAGCTTTTTCAGGCTGGCAACGAAGAGTTTGAGGCCATAATAGACCGTGAGGATGAATACAAAGAACAGCAGCGTCGTGGTCACTGCCAGCGGATGGTCAAAAGGCCGAAAGATTCTGTCGGTGATATCAAGGAACAAGCCCCCTGGACTAGCCACAACATCCCAAGTGTTCCAGCGCAGGTAGCGGCCTAGGTATATCGCAAAGCTGCAAAGCAGGATAATGGCTGCAACAACCGCTGTCGTCGTTTTTCTGCCAAGTCCTCGCCTGAGCTCGTTTTCGACGGTGAGCAACGATACAAACCCCAGCAGTACCCCCGACAAACTAAAGAGCATCATGGTCACTGCGTCGTACAGAATGCTCACCTCGCCCGTGTCGTGCAGATGCATAAAATCGGTCACAATATAAAACGTGTTGGGCAGGAACAGAAGCCACCCGGCAAACACTGCGATACATTGCCATGATGTCCACCGGTAGCGATGGGCCACACGCCGAAGCACTAAAGCCAACAGAAGCGGCACCCAAGCCAGCAGCAAGTTCCACGGCAGAAACCAATATCGGGTATTGCCCGCCAGAACGAGCCGTATCCCTATGAGACAGAGGCTTGCTATACTAAGCAGTATAAGTGGAGGTGCGATATTTTGGAGCTGACTCCTAAAACTGATAGCCATGCCGGCCAGTATATCAAATTTTATTGATTTATCTATTTACATATTTAAATATTTGGATTATTATAGAGGAGTGTATGAACGGAGATACGACTGTCACCATATTAAAGGCCTTAGCCGACAAAACGCGGCTTGATATTGTACGTACTCTGGTACGCGATCGTGATGACAGCGCCAGCTGTGCCGAGGTCAGCACCTGCTCTACCCTGAGCCAGCCAGCCATGAGCCACCACTTTAAAAAGCTAGTGGACGCACATGTCTTGCACGAGAAAAAGGTGGGGACAGAGAAAATCTACGAGCTCAACACGCCGGTACTTATTGGTGCCGGGATAGATCCAGCAAAATTATAATCGGAGTAATACATGACAAAAGTACTGATTGTTCTAAGTAGTGTGCGCAAAGGCCGTACAGCAAACAAAATCTTGGCAACAACCCAAGAGGCACTAAAGAAATTCCCAAACCTTGAGGTAACGGTTGCTGACTTTTCAGAAACGCCCCTCCCCTTCTTTGACAATGCCGCATCTCCTTCGGCAGAAGATTTCACCGCCGATGATGCCAATGTCCAAGAGTGGACCAAGCAGGTTCAGGAGGCAGACAAGGTCGTCATCCTAACTGCCGAGTACAATCATACATTTACCGCTGTTATCAAGAATGCTGTCGACTGGATTCCCGGCTCAATCTGGCAGGACAAGCCGGTTGCATTCATCGGCTATGGCTGGGTAGGCGGCACGCGTGCAATTACGCAGCTGCGCGGTTTGCTGACGGGCTTCCTCAAGGCAGATTTGCTTGAGACAGAGGCAAACCTTTACTTTACCAAGGACATCGAGCTCGATGGCACACCGATTGGCACCGACGCGTCGGAAGCTATCGAAGCGGTGCTCGCTAAACTCTAGAGTCACTAAAGGACAATAAAAAACGCCGGCTGTATTGCCGGCGGTTTTTTATGCTGAGTGTATTACAGCGCGAATTTTTCAATCTCTGCTTCGAGTGCTGCGTCATCAATTGACGCCTGTGCGGTCATCGTTGACGCATCATACGCAAGAAACATCGGGCAACGAGTTGCAGGAGCATTAATATCTTCGCCTTCGCCAATTTTCTCACCGCTGAGAGCGCTGTAATACGTCAAAGTATAGCGAGCTGATATCAGGTCGACATTAACTGTTGCGCCGTCTTTTTCGTAGTCGCAGGTCAGGCTCTTGGCCTCGCTGCCATCAACTGCTTCCAGGCAGGCTACGACAGACACGGTCGAGAGATCTGTATCTGAACTGACATAATATTCAGTCCCATATCCGACGGATTCTGAAGTAAAGTTTGACCGGCCAGCCTTCTTTGACAAGGCAACAACCTTATGAGGCTTTCCATCCTCTGTATAAGCGGCTGCGTTCTTGACGCTTCCGTTTGTACAAACCGCAGAAAAATCAGAAGTGGATGTTGCAGTCACAGCGTTATTGGATGTATTGGTTGATTCTTTTTTGTCCTCTGTCTTGTTGTTTGAGCTCTCGTCTTTTTTACCATCATCGCTCTTAGTAAAGGCAAATACCGCCCCTCCTATCAGTAGCGCTGCGGCAACAATTGCAATAAGAATGACCAGAATATTCGGCTTGCCCGAGCTACTGGAAGGTAAAATTGGCGCAGGCCCGCTGGCGCCAGTTGGTATGGTTGGATCCTGCGAAGGCGTGGCAACATCGGCTGGCTGCGGCAGCGCTGGCTCTACGGGCGTCTGACTAGTATTTTGTTCGTTCTCCATAAATCTCCCTCGTTATATACAGATTTGTAGTATAACAGCTTATGCTTCCGCCCGTACAAAACACTCCTCGCCAAAACCAGCCCGCAGATCTTCGTGCGAAACCTGTGAGAACAGCGCATGATACTGCGACGGCATTGCACGGAGTGCCGCAAGCTTTTTTTGGTACAGCCCGTCATCCAGTACAAGCCGTATATCGAGTAGGTCCGTGCCTACAACTGGCGGATGCTCGGTTGCAAAGAACATGTTTATCGCCGTGTCAGCGGCCTTCATGCCTGCGTACTGCGGCTGGCTCAAAACAGCATGAAACAGCTGGATATCGCCTCCGGCACGAACGGCAGCATCATGTGCCCACCCCGAAACCGCACGGTGGTCAGCGTGGCCCGTAAGACCGTCCGGTCCAAAGGTCAGAATACTATCGGGCTGATAGCGCGTAATGAAGCCGGCGATCTCCCCGCTGGCCTTATGACGATCTACATGAGAGCATTGGCCGTCTGGATAATCGAGGAAATGATGTTCTATAACGCCAAGATGCGCAAGCGCCCCTGACAGCTCAGCCGACCGAACAGCAGCGAGGTCCTTTTGAGGCCAGCGCGCCTCATCCTGAACCCCCTGCTCGCCGCGCGTTGCCGTCACACAGACAACCCGTTGTCCGCCTGCCGACGCCACGGCCATGATGCCGCCCATCGCGCAGGTCTCGTCATCGGGGTGCGCAAACACACAGAGGATGGTACCGAGTGCGTGTATAGAGTCAGCTGTTATCTGCATAGCCTGGGTGCTTTTCAGCCAGCTTTAGGACTCTTTTGAGCTCATTGAGATTAATATCGCTGAGTTTTTTGAATCTTATACAGCTTTTGCCTACTGAGACTTTTCCCAAACTGCCTTTGTGCTCCTCGGCAATGTAGGCTCCATCCCTGGCCGCACACACATAGAGACTGATGTAATTCTTTTGATTAGCAAGGGCAATAACCGGCCAGTCGATGTCGCGCTTTTTATAATCCTTGTATGAAAAACTCCCATAACCCAGCATATGGTGGGCAAAACGAGGCTCCAGCGACGGCACCGTATCCTGGATGAGCGCATGGAGCGTCGTAATAATCTCTTGTCGTTCGGGCGGCACTTGAGCTAGATACTCGTCTATGGTCGAAGCTTTGACACTTTTGAACATATTCATACATCTAGTCTACTGCTAGAGTAGGTGTATGCAAATGCCCAATCTGTTCAGTTCAGTTGACGGGGCTCAGGACTTACTCGGCTGGGAACTGGTGCATCATACACCCGCTGGAGATATCGGCGGGATTATCATCGAAACCGAAGCCTATACAGAAGAGGACGAAGCCAGCCACAGCTTCCGCGGCAGGACAAAACGCACCGCTCCAATGTTTGAGGAAGCCGGCCATATCTACATGTATTTCATCTACGGCATGCATTGGTGCCTCAACATCGTCACTGGTCCGAAAGACCATGGCGAAGGCATCCTGATCCGCGCGCTCAGACCCACCCGCGGCCTTGAGCTCATGAGAAGCAGTATCGTAAGACTGCGACCGCATCACGACTCACGAATGGCCCCGGCTCGCTTGTCCAAGCACTTGCCATCCCGCCGACCTATTCAGGCTTAAAGTTCGAAAGAACCATGCTCGAGCTGATTCCTCCGACTCACAAAATATCAAATATTCGATCAACCCCCGTATCGGCATCAAAAAAGCTCGCGAAAAACCATGGCGCTTTACCTACGAATGATTATTTTGGCGGAGAGAACGGGATTATAGCTTCAGGCCGGGCCGAAAGATCCGGCTCGGTTCTGCATATAGCCGTTTGGTCGCCAAAACTGAGGCGACCAAACCGTTATCGAACCCGCTAGCGGGTTCTCGCCACACTCCCTCACCAGCGCAAAAGCCCGCCAGAGATGCGGGCCTTCGCACTGGCGGAGAGAACGGGATTCGAACCCGTGGTACAGTTGCCTGCACACACGCTTTCCAAGCGTGCTCCTTCAACCACTCGGACACCTCTCCTTGCCAATTATGTAGTATATCTTAGAATTGTTGTTTTTACACCTTGGAAACAGATGAGTAACAGAGTAAAATAGAGAACAATGTCTACAGTCATTAATCTACAAGAAGCATCACGGATTTACGGCTTTGGCAACGCTACGACTGTGGCACTGGACGAAATCAGTCTCACTGTCGAAAAAGGAGAGTTTGTCGCCATCATGGGCCCCAGCGGATCGGGCAAATCAAGCCTCCTGAATATCGTTGGTCTGCTCGACCGCCCGACTCACGGCACCTATCACCTCAGCGACCGGCTTGTTTCACGGCTGCGCCCCAACCGCCTCGCCAAGGCACGCCGCGATCACATCGGCTTTATCTTTCAGTCATTCAACCTGCTTCCGCGCCTGACCGCGCTCGAGAATGTTGCCTTGCCGCTGGCTTATAAGGGCGTCACGCAAACC
>CAZXOA010000012.1:0-38294 GCA_964642275.1 uncultured Candidatus Saccharibacteria bacterium
TTGGGGTACATTCTTACGCGTTACTCACCCGTCCGCCGCTCGTGTACTCCAGCACTTTTCTCAAGTACCCCTCGATCTAGCCTAGATCTTGGGAGTGATGATCGCTCATCACTTCGGTGAAGATGCGATTATTAAAAATCGCCCTATCTCCACTTAAGAAAACTGCAGGAGCCTTACCGCTCGACTTGCATGTATTAGGCACGCCGCCAGCGTTCATCCTGAGCCAGGATCAAACTCTCCAAAAAAGAATTTGTTCTTTAGCATCAGTCGAAACTGACTTGAAACTATTTAGAGTAAACTCTAAACGTCTCCATATTAAAACAATTCAAAAAACTGACGTTGATGATCTGTCTATAAATAGACAGATTCTAGTAACCTATTGGTTACTGTTGCACTATCCTAGTTTTTAAGGGACAGTTTTCGAAGACATCTAAACATACGACCTCGAAAAGTGCTCGTTTCAATATACCTACTATTTCTCTCGGAGTCAAGAGGATTCTTGCGAAAAATGTTGTAAGAATTATCCGAAATAACTCTTTAAAACCGCTTATGCCTGTATGATGCCTTGCACATTATGGACTCGGGCAGTCTACCGACTATCTGGCAAGTTCTTGTCGACTATAGCCCTGAGCCGAGGGTCAACCTTCTCGGCCTCATCTGCTTTTTGCTGGAGCAAAGCTATTTCCTCTTCTAGGCCAAGTTCTTTGGCTACATATAAGGCCATGGGATAATCATGCATCTCCACCAAGAGTGAGAGATACTCCCCACCGATAGATGAGAATGAAACCGTCGCACCCTCAACCCCTCGCCGAGCTTCATCCCTTGACCTGAAGAACATGTGGGCGAGACCCTTCCTACTTTCTTCCTGAGCTTTTATTTGTTTCACGAAGCCAGCATAGTCATCAGGGTGAAAGGCCACCTCCCCTTCCCAGATAGCTGACATGAGTGCCTGCTCAAGTGCACCGAAGCGAACGTCCAGTCGTAAACTAGCGACTTCACTCTCATTCAAAAGTGCATTGTCCCTAATCTGAGATATTGCGGCGATAAAGCCTGTGGCATTTTCTAACGAGTGGCGGTAGGCATCAATTGCATCTGTTAGGCTGCCTTCGTCGAGACAAAGTAAAGCATACTCGTGATATGCATACTGAAGAGCCATGTATGGCCCAGGAAGAGAGTCGCGGTGAACCCGCTCCGTGAGCTCAGGCACTTCCTGAAACCGGGAGCCGATCAATGCAGGCATAAAGTCAAATACCGTTGCATCCTGTAATGCCACTACTTCCCCGGTCCCCCGTGAAGTCATATTTTCTGGGATAGAAACCCTGTGCAGTTCTTGTCCGTCGTGACTCACCAGCAATACTCCTTACTCACTAATCACATTTTATCACGGTAGCTCGGGTAGGTATTTTCAGCTAGGCTGCGGCGACTTCTGGTGCGTCGTCGCCTTCTCCATCGGCTTCGCCTTCGATGGTCTTATCGACAAGAGCAAGTGACGCCACTGTATCGCCGTCGTTGAGGCGCATGATACGGACGCCTTGGGTCGCACGGCCAAGCTCCGGAATATCCTTAAGACCTAAGCGGATTGTCTGTCCAAAGTCTGAGATAATAATCACCTCGTTTGCAGTCTCGGTCAAAGCCTTTACTCCTATGAGATTGCCTGTCTTCTTATTGACAACCGCAGAGCGGATACCAACGCCACCGCGGGCGTGAGCTGTAAACTGCGCTATTTTTGTTCGCTTGCCGTAGCCAAACTCACTGATGACGAATATACTTGTGCTCTCCTCGACTATATCCATTCCGATCACCTGGTCTCCAGCCCGAAGTCGGATACCCCTTACACCGCGGGCTGTCCTGCCCATCGGCCGCACATCCTTTTCGTGGAAGCGAATGGCCTGCCCCTGAGAAGTCGAGATAACTACCTCGTTATCGCCAGAGGTTGTACGGATCCACCGAAGCTCATCACCTTCATCAAGTCTGATTGTATGAAGCCCATTACTGCGGACATTCTTGTACTGCTCAAAGGGAGTCTTCTTGACGACACCTCGGACCGTACACATTATCAGATGGCCTGTTTCGGTCTTTTTGTCGACGCTTATGACAGCGCTGACAGCCTCTTCAGGCTGAAGCTGCAACAGGTTTACGATAGCCACGCCCTTGGCATTCAGACCAACTGCAGGCACCTCGTATGTCTTTAATCTGAACACGCGCCCCTTGTTTGTAAAGAATAGCAAATAGTCATGTGTTGAAGTATTGACAACGTGATCAATAACATCTTCCTCGCGTGTTGCCATGCCTCTGCGACCCTTGCCGCCACGGCCCTGCTTCTTGTAATCAGAGATAGAAGATCGTTTTATATAATTGTTCGCCGTAAGAGTTACAACGACCTGCTCATCCGGAACGAGGTCCTCGTCGCTCATCCTGCCCAGTTCGTAGGGTATGACTTGCGTACGGCGATCATCGCCAAACTGCTTTTTCATTTCGAGGAGTTCTGTCTTGATAATCTTGAGGATTTCCTTTTCGTCGCCCAGAATAGCCTCAAGGTTACTTATAATCTTGAGGAGTTCGGCCAGTTCATTCTCGATTTCCTGGCGTTGCAACCCTGTGAGAGTACGAAGCTGCATAGCAAGGATAGCTTTAGCCTGAATCTCGCTCAGCTTAAATTGCTTAATCAAATTCGCTTGGGCTTCATCTGTTGTCTGCGAAGCCCGGATTGTCTTGATAACCTCATCGATGTGGTCAAGTGCAATCTTGAGGCCCTCAAGAATATGCGCCCGATCTTTGGCCTTGCGGAGCTCAAACTCTGTTCGGCGTCGCACAACAACCTGACGGTGTTTTACATACTCACTAATGATATCCTGCAAACCGAGTACGCGCGGTTGTATACCGTCAATAAGCGCCAGCATGTTGTAGTGAAAGGCTGTCTGCAGCGGCGTCATCTTATACAGCTGATTGAGTAGCTTCTTTGGATAGGCGTCTTTCTTGAGATCAATAACAATGCGAACTGTACCGCGGGCAGTCTCATCGCGGATATCAGAAATGCCAACGATTTTTTTGTCCTTGACTAGGTCGGCTATCTTTTCGACAAGACCGGCCTTGTTCACTGCATAAGGTATCTCCGTGATAATAATCCGCTGGCGACCCTTGGCAGTTTCTTCGATATTTGCGACACCGCGTATGACCACGCCGCCGCGACCAGTCGCAAAAGCCGTGCGGATCGAGTCTCTGCCGTAGATAATTCCGCCAGTTGGGAAGTCCGGGCCATGAATATGCTCCATCATTTCATCAAGCGAAATATCTGGATTATCAATCTGGGCTATAGTTGCATCGACGAGCTCGCCGAGGTTGTGCGGCGGAATACTAGTGGCCATCCCGACTGCAATGCCCATCTGACCGTTTAGCAGCAGGTTCGGCAGTTTAGCAGGCAGGACTTCTGGCTCCTGCTGGGAACCATCAAAGTTATCGCGGAATGGAACGGTATCTTTGTCGATATCTTCAATCATGGCCTCTGATGCTTTGGTCATACGAGCTTCGGTGTAACGATAAGCAGCCGCCGGGTCGCCATCCATACTACCGAAGTTACCCTGGCCATCCACAAGGGTGTAACGGGTGTTAAATGGTTGCGCGAGACGCACCATCGAGTCATAAATGGCGGTATCGCCGTGCGGGTGGTACTTACCCATAACTTCACCGACAATTTGGGCGCTTTTGGTATGCTTTCCGGTGCTTCTAAGCCCCGTCTTGTCCATAACGTACAAAATACGGCGGTGTACCGGCTTGAGCCCGTCGCGCACGTCCGGCAGTGCACGGGCCACAATAACAGACATAGAGTACTGGAGATAGCTGGTTTCCATCTCTTCTTCGACAGATCGAAGAACCATCGTTTTGGAATGGTTCAACGGATCAATTGGCTTCATTCGTTTTTCTTCTGCGCTCATTTCTGAATCCATCTTAAATATCCAATTCTTTCACAAATTTAGCATTCGTCTGAATAAAGTTCTTCCGTAGCTCCACCTCAGTCCCCATCAGCTTATTAAAGATAGCGTCGGCTTTTTCTGCGTCCTCTACCTTGACTTGTACCAGCACGCGGTTCTCTGGATCCATAGTCGTCTCCCACAGCTGTTCGGCATTCATCTCGCCCAGCCCCTTATAGCGCTGCAGAGTCACGCCCGCCTGCTTGATACGATCGTCGTTTGGATCAATCTTAGTACCCTTTGCCTTACGCTCAGCAATTAGGCGGTCAATAATCTGGTCACACTCCTCGTCGGTGTAAGCGTACTCCTTTTTCTTGCCCTGGCTAATGGCGAATAGCGGCGGCTGTGCGGCATACAAATGCCCTGCCTCTATAACTGGATACATGTGGCGGAAGAATAGCGTCATAAGCAAGGTGCGGATGTGAGATCCGTCAACATCGGCATCGGTCATGATAATGATTCTCTCGTAACGGAGTCCCTCGATGTCAAACTGCTCAGCGATACCAACGCCCAAAGCCTTGATGAGATTGAGGATCTCCTGGTTGGCGAGCATTTTATCAAGACGTGCACGTTCGACATTTAGTACTTTACCGCGGAGCGGTAAGATGGCTTGGAATTGGCTGTTACGGCCTTCTTTAGCTGAACCGCCAGCAGAGTTACCCTCTACGATGTAGAGCTCGGCCTGCGATCGGTCTTTGGTGGCACAATCTGCCAGCTTACCGGGCAAACTTGCGCCATCAAGCGCACCTTTGCGGATAATGTTGTCACGAGCAGCGCGAGCAGCCTTACGGGCACGAGCGGCAATAAGAGCCTTGCCAATTATCGCCTTGGCAATTGCGGGATTTTCCTCGAGATAGTACGCAAAATATTCGCTAAACACTTTCTCGACATAGCCACGGACCTCGGGGTTGCCTAGCTTATTCTTTGTCTGTCCCTCAAACTGCGGATCGGGAATCTTGACCAGAATAACTGCGGTCAGTCCTTCTCTGGTGTCTTCACCGGAAAGATTTTCTTCCTTCTCCTTGATAAGGCCATTCTTACGGGCGTAATCATTCACAATACGCGTAAGCGCCGTGCGAAAACCGACAAGATGCGTGCCACCATCGGGTGTAAGAACGTTGTTAGCAAAAGCCATCACAACCTCGTTGTAAGTGTCGTTATACTGGAGCGACACTTCAACCATCACGTCCTCAATCTGTTTTTCTACATAAAAGGCCTTGTCGCCAATGGCCTCCTTACCAATATTGAGGTGTCTTACATACGATTGGATCCCTCCCTCAAAGTAGAAGCTGCAACGCCGGCTGGTTCTTTCATCTATAACGGTTGTCTTTATACCTTTTGTGAGATATGCCTGATGCCTCAGATAGTCAACTACCCAATCGTAATCAAAAACTGTGGTTTCCTTAAAGATAGATTCGTCCGGATAAAATGTGATCGAGGTGCCGGTAACATCTGTTGCCTCGCCCTTCTCTATCGGTGCATCTGGTTTACCTATCTGATAACTCTGGCGATACACATGGCCTTGGCGCTTGATTTCAGCCACAAGCCGAGTCGAAAGCGCATTTACAACACTCGAGCCAACACCGTGAAGGCCCGAAGAAACTTTATATCCACCACCCCCAAACTTACCACCGGCATGGAGAACCGTGAGCACTGTCTCAAGCGTACTGAGGCCTGTTTTAGAATGTTTATCAACAGGAATACCACGGCCATCATCATCCACCCGGCAGCCGCCGTCAGCCAGAAGTGTCACTCTTACCTCTGTTGCGTGACCTGCAATCGCCTCATCAATAGAGTTATCGGCAATCTCCTTGATAAGGTGGTGCAGACCAATGCTACCGGTGCTACCGATATACATGCCTGGACGTTTTCGAACTGGCTCCAGCCCCTCGAGAACCTGAATATCTTGTGCGCTATAGTTGTTTTTAGCCACGAATTTTACCCCTGATTGATTTTGACACTACAAACCCTCTCATTTCGCTTTATCCTCTTGAGTCGATAGACATAGTATACTGCAAAATTTATTGTTCAGGCAAATGCTTGCTTTGTTGTACAAATCTATGGTTCAATTAGCATGAGCATATTTAAAAAATGTAAAACAAAAAGAAGGAAAACGAAAAGAGGGCAACAATGTTTCGTAAGCTAGTCAGCAATCTACCCTTTAATCCAAGTCTCCTCGGCACGCTTGGCTTCTATGCAAAGCGGGTAAAAGACGAGGAAACACTCCGGCGCTTTGGCTTTGGCTTTGTTGCGCTTGCTATGTTTATACAGATGTTTGCAGTTATTGCCCCTCCCGAGAAGTCGCTCGCCTATTCAAGCGACTATATTATTAACGGGCTACGTAACAGAAACGACATTCTCCGTGCTTGGGATGGACAGACATCAGACAGAAACGTTGCCGCCATCTACCAGCGCTTTGGTATTACCAGAGATGACATCGCAGCGCTGCCGATGAATCCAAACGTTACCCTGCGCTCTAACCAGCAAGACTTCTGGACCATGGGGCGCACATCCCTCTCTGCTGTTAGCAAGGCGAGCCGTATCAAGCAGCAGTACAAAAACAATGAAGTACCTGTGAATTACGGATCGGGCACCGTCTATCTCCGTCAGCTTCGCGCCTGGGACATCGTTAATCCGGTAAACAGCTACCGGGCGTTTCAGGGTACCGCCAAGAATGGTCAGACATTCTGGATACTCGTTGATTGTGGAAACCTTACTTTCTCAAGCAAACCACCGCTCAGCCAACCAAAACTTGAGCTACGTAAGACTATCAAGAATGCACCCGCCACGCTGAAGCCTGGCGATACCTTCAGTTATGCCCTTGAATGGCGCAACTCAACTCCAAGTTCAGTGGCACAAAACGTTGTACTACATGACACACTTAATACAGATTACTTCGATATCCTTGGGCCGAACAACTTACCGATGTCTGGAAAGCAGCTTACCTATAATTTCGGCAACCTTGGGCACTCGTCGACTTACGGAGCCTTAATCATCACGGTGCGAGTAAAACAGGCCCTGCCTCACAACACTCAGATTTGTAACAGTGCCCGGCTGACAGCATCGAATGCGGCTGAGGCAAAGGCCGGACCCGTCTGTGTCAGTGTCAGTAACCCGCCTGCACCAACACCGCCAAAACCCCAGCCAAAACCCTGCCCGCTCGACAGCAGTCTGACCGAAAATGATCCAAAGTGCAGCACGCCCGCACTTGCTTGCACCGTATCTATCGCTGATATAAACCGCACCACCAAATCATTCAGACTCCGAACCGTTGTCACTTCTACTAATCAGCACATGACGGCAATCAAAGGATACGTCTATGACTTTGGGGATGGCTCAGCCAAGCAAACCTTCGCATCAACTGCCTACACGCACGAAGCCTCGCACGTCTACAAGGACGGCAGCTACACAGCGACAGTAACTGTAAACTATACTGCCGGACGCGGCAGCGCCCAGACAGATCAAAGTATTGCATGTAGCGCCCCGGTAGACTCACAGCCAGACCAGCCACTGAGTCAGGAAAAAACAGCCCGTAACCTCACCCAGAATATTAGCGAAGAACAGACACTCTCTAGCAAAGTCAAAGCTGGCGACACCATCGAATATAGTCTCATTACCCACAACACCTACGCTTATGATAGGGCCAACGTAAATATCAGCGACTATATCGGAGATATCCTTGACTACGCTGATCTTGACGAGGCATTCCTCAGATCTCAGGGCGGTTCGTACGATAGCGAGACCAAGACACTTGCCTGGAGTGATCTGACAGTCAAAGCAAACTCAGAGCTGCACAAGAAATTCCGCGTAAAGGTCAAAGACCCAATCCCTTCCACCAACCAGCCCAGCGCCCTTACAACCGCATTCGATTGCCAGATAAGCAATAAGTTTGGTAACCAGATCGACCTCGAGATCGACTGTCCGCTTCCAAAAAGCGCGGAGTACATCACCGAACGGCTCCCTGACACAGGACCTGGTACGAGTCTTGCTATTGGCTTTACCGCAACTTTCGTCATTGCCTACTTCTTTGCCCGCAGCCGATTACTTGCAAAAGAGCTTGATATTATTCGCACCGACTTTGCGCACACAGGAGGTGTCTAGGCATGAGCGAGAAACTCAAAAACCACTCAGAGCAACGGGGTGAGACAAGCAAAGAGCTAAAAGACCGCGTGGAAGCCCTGCAGCACAAGGCCGAGAGCGAAGCAAAAAAGGCTACGCACGAACACAAGGATGACATAGAGAACATCCGATCAAAGGTCGAAACAGAGGCCACGTCAAAGCATGAACATGCCAGAAAACAGAAGACCGAGAGTGAAAAGAAGGAAAACGACCAACCCATACTCGTCAACAAAGAACTCAAGGATGTTGCCTACAGACGAACCCTCAAGCGTACACAAAGCAAGCTCGCAGCCCCAGAGCGTGCCTTCAGCAAAGTTATTCATAACCCTGTCGTAGAAGCCGTGAGCGAAGTTGGCAGCAAGACTATTGCCCGTCCTTCAGGCGTGCTTTTGGGCGGCATCTTTGCCTTCCTAGGTTCATTTACATTCTTATGGATAGTACGCCACTACGGATACGAGTATAACTACCTCTTGTTTGCACTCTTTTTCATTGGAGGCTTCTTTGTAGGCCTTGGTGTTGAGCTCGGCATAAAGCTTGCCACGCGAAAAACAAAGTAACAGAACGAACCCCGACTAGGCACTCTACCATCCGACAATCAGCATAAAACGACGCACACCCTAACTCTTTTCTTCATCCGTACGGTGCAAGGTGCCGTCTTTGTCTATGACAATCGTGTCATCGTGCCCTTGGCCGGCGCTATCCCCACGGAGTGAAACCGACCCTTCGTTTGGAGTAGGCGGCATCTTGCTATCCACCTCTTGCTGAAGCGCCTGAACCCTATCCATTGTTTGCTGCTGGTCAACTGGGGTAACCGGCCTGTTCTCCTGTTGCGCCGCGTTATAATCAACGCTCGCCCCTGCTACGGGGTTGACAAGCGTTTGTTGCAAGCCCCCGAGCGGCGGAGGCGTCGTCTGACCTTGCTGCGCCGCCGGTGCGGCTTGAGGCTGCGGTGATGGAGAGTCGGGTCCCGCTGATGCTGTCTGTCCCCATGGAGATGCTGGCGGCTTGAATGGTGTTTGGCGCTTTGCCATCCACTCATCCAAGAATGATCCGCCTGAGCCCTTCTGAGGCCCTGCAGGGCCTCTTCCTGCTTGTGCTTGACCGAATCCCGGCTGAGCGCCAAGACCCGGCTTAGGAGGCTCCTCTGTCTTCAGCCGTGCAAATATATCTGC
Organism: uncultured Candidatus Saccharibacteria bacterium; assembly: GCA_964642275.1. Taxonomy (GTDB): domain Bacteria; phylum Patescibacteriota; class Saccharimonadia; order Saccharimonadales; family JACDBH01; genus CAZXOA01. The sequence goes on from CAZXOA010000012.1 coordinate 9,260, forward strand.
TTCCACCTGCGCACGCGGCCGGCCAAACTTGGCAGCAGACAGCTGCTTGATTGCAATTGCAAGCTGAGGATTTGGTTTCCCAAGCGGCGGCAATGTCGCCATGCTGAAAGGCTGCGTCGGTACGCCGCCGATAAGCATACGTGTCACGGCGTTATAGTTGGGAACCCTTTGCAAATCATGAATGTCAAACACCGGTGCAAAGTACTTCGCCAAAAATTCAGCGTCTGTGGTACCAACACGGAATGAAGTAATGGTACCTATGTTACCAAATACCGCATCCCGAATCTCTTCTGTCAGCTGCGTCGTAAACTGATTAGCCACAATCATATTCAGCCGGTACTTCCTAGCTTCACTCAAGATTGAAGCAAAAGAATCAGTTGAGAAGTTCTGGAACTCGTCAACATAGAGACAGAAATCGACACGCTCGTTCTCAGGAATTTTTGCCCGGGCCATCGCTGCCGCCTGGAACTTCATCACAAATATCATACCAAGCAGTTTCGAGTTAAGCTCGCCCGTACGGCCCTTGCTTAGATTCACCAGCAGAATCTTTTTATTGTCCATGATATCGCTCAGATTAAACGAGCTTTGTGTCTGACCAATAATATTGCGCATCATCTGGTTGCTTAAGAAGGCGCCAAATTTACTGACAAACCAGCTCTTAACCTCGCCGAATTCATTAGACCGCTCTGAGCCCGGCATTTCTTTCAGCCAGAAATCAAGCACCGTCTGATCCGTTACATGCTTCAGTTTTTGATTGACAAAACTCTTGTCATTAAACAGTTTGGGAATATCAACAAAAGTGCCGCCTTCCGGGCCGGACATCACGGTCAGTGCAGCATTCCGGAATAAGTGCTCATACCGAGGCCCGATAATGCCTTGCCGTTGCGGGTCGTACAGCTTATAAAGCATGTTGATCGTTTCCTGGATCAAGAAGTCCTTCTGGTCAGGATCGTCAAACTCAAACATATTGAGACCCAACGGATACTCCATATCTGACGGGTTGAAATAGATAATATCTTCGGTCCGCTCTTTAGGTACCATCGCCATAAGGTTTTCCACCACGTCTCCGTGCGGGTCGATAAAGGCAAACCCGTTGCCTGCCAGCATGTCTTGCAGAGCCAGGTTCTCGAGATAGGTCGACTTACCGGTACCCGTCTGCCCGACTGCGTACACATGACGGCGACGATCTTCCGGATCCAGATTGATTCGCTTCTTTGCCCCTCTAAAGATATTGTAGCCCAGCATGAGGCCGTGATCAGAAACATTACGAGGGCCGTCTACTTGTTTGCTCGCTTGGCGCTCTAGCTGCGATGTCGGAATATTACTCTGATCGGGAAAATGAAATATCGTTGCAAGTTCAACAGCATTTAGTATATTTGTACTCTGTTCTGGTGGGAAAAAACGCATGATGTAAGCTGTTGTAAAACTTTCAATATCCTTCGCCGGCGTAAACTTAAAGCCATTCCTTCCGGGTGCATCAAACAGCGCAAAGCTCGCAACAATGTTGTTTTGGATACTCTGTGCACGCTGCGAGATATTCGAACTTGCCACAATACGGATAAGCACCTCGAACCCTGGTGTCCGGGTCTTGTCTTCGATTGCCTCCACCATTGCCTGATCAACAGACGACAGCTCTTTCCTTTCCTCTGGCTTTGCAGGATCTTTCACCTCAGGCGGTTTTACAGGAGCCGCCGCCACCTGGCGCGCATACTCAAAAAAAATACCGCCCGAGCTCTTATTTTCTTTGCCCTTGCGCTTTTTTGAGGCAATTCCAGCTGCTTTTTTTACCCATCCAGGATCAGCAGGACGCAGCAGAATCTGTATACCAGCGCCGTCCTCTTTTTCGAGTGTGGAGAGTGCGTTCAAAACACCCTGCAAAGCATCGCGCTTTAGATCAAGATAGGTAGCAATAGGATATGCATAGTCCTTTTTGAGCGTCAGCTCGCCGCCCATAGTACCGCTCATACGCCCGACAGGACTGAATATATTGTGTTCGGACACTTCTTCGAGCCGCGCCGTCGGATAAGCACTCAGTATCGCCTGATGTACGACATCGAGCATTGACATAGGCACCGCCGCATAGAAATGTACAAACCCCTTATTAGCAACTATCTCAAATGAGAAATGTCTCTGTCCATAGAATTTCGACTTGAAGCCCTTCTGAAGCGTGCTGGCAATGATGCTGTATATAATCTGTGCCTTACTGACGGTTTCATCTGTCACATCACGCACATCACGAGACCCGCCATCAATATCATCGCTCGGTGGCGGCATATGGATAAGGAGCGGCACCATCTTCAGGCTGCGCTCATAGTTCTTCTGCTCCCGCCACAACTTACGTGCATAGAAGAAAAAACCTATACCAAGCACCGCAAGGATAGCAAACCCGATAAGTAATATGGTCAAAGCTCCGCTCATACCCTAGGCCTGCCTATGTCTCATCTATCTTTACATCCTTGCCGTACCTCTTCTTGATGTAGTCGGCCTTGATTCTACTCAACTCGCGATTTTGAGCATGCGGATCCTCGCGTGTAGCCGCCACTATCTGCTTGGCTTTTAGTACCCACTCTTTCTCTATGAGATCACCGTCGTCCGCACTGAGCGACACAGCAGATACGCCGCTCTGAGAGGTTTGTCCAGGCAAGGCAACCGGCTGTATACCGCCCGGGTGCTGCAGGGGCACTGACGGTGGCATTGGGACTGGCCGGGCTGTTTGCGGCACTGCCGGCGCCTGCTCTCTTGCAATAGAAACTTCAGGATTTTCTTGAGAATCCTGACCACCCACTTCATTCGGAAGCGGTGGCAGTTCAAAACTAGGCTGTGGGGCATTCGGGTTCATTATTTTCCTCTATAAAACAGTATATCAGAGGCCCGCTCATGAAATACAGCCCGAAAGGCGGAACCCCTTACTGTCCCGTCTGGAAACGACGCAGATAAAACACCACACCGCTCACGAGAGCTGCCGACAATATAAAATCCTGGATCCCCAGCTGTCCGAGCGATCCCAATAGGGCAACCACTAGTACTCCTGCACCGGTGATAATACTAAGCCGCCGTATACGCACTTCTGTCATATCAGTGAATACAGCGCACACCAAGCGTGTCATACCGACACAGAGGGCCGCCAGCAGCACGGGGACAGTCAGAGTGAGTACCACCGGCAAACGTTCCGGGTTCGTAAAAAACAAAAAAAGCATACATCCAAGCACCGATCCGATGCTGAGTTGCATGCTCTTTTTCCTGAATTCAGTATTCATATATTAATGTTCGCTTTTTCCCTTTAAAAACATTGTGCCTCCGGACGATAAATCCGCTCTAAAAAAATTATTGTATAGCGCTTATCGTCCGATTGAGGCTGTGACTGACCGCTCATTACCCGTTTAGCGAGTAACAAGCGATGTTCGTTTTTTATGTAGGATGTTTTTGATGAACGTTTTTATGTTTTTTCATCGTGGTTACATCATACATGATGATTATGTTTAAGTCAATATATACGTTGTAATAAATATAGATTGTATCTGTTATAAACATGAAGTTTATTGTTGTAAATAATATTATTCAGCTTCACTTGCCTACCAGAAAGTGGCCGTTAGCACTCTGATGCTATCAGTGCTAAAGCTTATTTTCGATGCACTTCTACGCCCCTGCTAAAACGTAGAATTCTGCTATTTTTGACCGAGAAACAGCTAGTATTATCCGAACGCCCTACCGGGGGACCAAGATAGAATCGGGAATTTTGCCTCTATACTCTCTGGTCTGCAAGATAAATTAATATATATGAACCGAACACATGACGAATACATTTTCTACCCGTCTGCCTCGCGGTCTTTGCTATTTCTGAGAAATCATCCGTAAGAACATGCTCGGCAAAAGATTGCTTGGCCTATGCTCAATTTCTAACCTGGTCGAGCTACACCCAACAGAAGCTGGACGGTTTTAGCCGTCTTAGACAATCCCTTCTATATAGATTCGCTGCTGCTTTGCTTCTTTGTATGTGCTGTGTGTACTTATGAGCTGGCCTGTGAGACAAACCTATTTAATACATAATAGCGGGCTCAGGATTGCTTGTGCAGTACGAATTAGGCTCCTTGTATGTAGATCTTACGGCATGACTACGGCGCTGGAATTGCAAGCATGAAGAGCCCCGTATCCTAGCCCCGACCACAGACACTCTTGCCGTCCATAACACTCACCAAAACCAGACTTAACCCTACGGAAGCCCTCTCCCTCCAAGTTATACACAGATTTCAAAACCATAAACATGTTGACAGGCCTTAACGGGGTATATTAAGATACCTTTAGCACTGAATAAAAAAAGTGCTCAAAAACAAAAAGAACACCGGTGACAATGGACTCTCGCAAGCCATTGTCACCACCAAAACCAGACAAAAACTCCAAAAGAAAATCAAATAAATTACCCACGAAAACAGCCGTTAATACACAAAATGACGGTTGTTTTTTATTATATAAAAGCGCTCGTGCTTGCATTTGCTTCGGGGACTCCTACAATTCACCATAGGTATGAGCACACAGGTACACAGCCTGATTGACCAAGGAATGGACGGCACCATTATTGATGTCGAGTGCCACGTGTCAAACAATCTACCAAGCATAGTAATTGTCGGCGTAGCCAATAAGGCTGTTGATGAAGCCAAGGAGCGCATCCGCGGTGCCTTTACAAACAGTAAGCTTGAGCTGCCCCGAAAACGCATTACCCTCAACCTAGCCCCCGCAGATATCCCAAAGGATGGCAGCGGCTTCGACCTTGCCCTAGCGGCAGCTATTCTGCTCGGCAGTGGGCAGATACTGCCTGATGGACTCGCCAAGGCGCTTCTGTTCGGCGAACTTGGGCTCGACGGCTCAGTGAGACCTATACGAGGGATCATCGGCAAGCTGCTAGCCGCAAAGAAACTTGGATGGACGCGCGCCGTCATACCAATAGGAAATGCCGCTCAAGCCCATCTAGTACCCGATATGGAACTCGTTATAGTACGGAACCTATCGGAGCTCTGCCGCCTGTTTAGTACGGCCGTTACGTTTACTAAGACAACCGGCACTATACCTCCCGCTGCTAGTGCAGGCCTATTTGATATGGACTTTGCTGATGTTATTGGGCAGCCCAGCGCCAAGCGGGCACTAGAGATTGCCGCCGCCGGACAACATAATGTTCTGCTGTCTGGAGCCCCTGGTACAGGCAAGAGCATGCTTGCAAAAGCTCTGCCTTCTATAATGCCGCCATTGACCACCGATGAAGTGCTTGAGATTACTCAGCTCCATAGCCTCTCATCACAGAACTTTGAGCATATTATCACCCAGAGGCCTTTCAGGAGTCCCCACCACAGTTCGAGCAGCGTTGCCATAATCGGTGGCGGCGCAAAACCAAGACCGGGCGAAATCAGTTTGGCACACAACGGCGTACTGTTCCTCGATGAGATACCAGAGTTCCAAAGAAACACGCTAGAGACACTCCGGCAACCGCTTGAAGACAAACTAATATCCATAGCCCGGGCCAGAGACAGCCTGGAGTTTCCGGCCGACTTTACACTGGTTGCTACAAAGAACCCCTGCCCCTGCGGCTACTACGGTACTGGCAAGACCTGCATATGTACACCTCAGCAAATCGTTGCTTATGAGAAGAAATTGTCTGGACCTATTTTAGATAGGATTGACCTGTACGTGGACGTCGACGCGGTTGATCATACTGCCCTCATGAGCACGTCAGCCAGAGAAGAAAGTAGCGAACAAATACGGAATAGAGTTGTGGCTTCCCGCCGTCTGCAAAATAACCGAACAAAAGGAAAACTAAACGGCTCACTCTCGAGCCGCCTCCTGAAGCAGACTGCCCTTCTTGACGACAAAGCAAAGCAGCTCCTGGATACTGCCAGCGTCCAGCTCGAGCTTTCGGCGCGGGCCTACATGCGTACTGTGAAGGTTGCCCGAACAATTGCCGACCTGGCAGAATCTCGCACAATCACCGCCAGCCATGTTGCAGAAGCGCTGCAGTACCGCCCAAAACCAGTCCGTTTTTAGCACATATCTCCCTTGACCCCTGAGGCTACATCTGTTAAAATGAGACGAAACTATTTTCATTAAGGAGAAGCAGTTTATCAATAAAAAAACCCGCCTGAATGAAGCCATTCGGGCATCTGAGCTAAGGGTCATCGATGCCGACGGAAACAGCTTAGGTGTTATGTCTCGTGGAGAAGCGCTACGCGCGGCCGAATCAGCAGGGCTTGACCTTGTTGAGATTTCGCCGGAAGCCAACCCACCGGTAGCAAAGATTGTTGACTGGGGTAAATATAACTACCAGCGGACAAAACAGCTACAGAAGAACAGACGCAACGCCAAGACTCTCGAGGTTAAGCAGATGCGCTTCGGCCTCAAGATTAGCGACCATGACTTGGGTGTAAAACTTCGCAAGATCACCGATTTCTTGCAGGAGGGACACAAAGTTAAGATTGCTATCGTCTATAGAGGGCGAGAAAACGCTCACCGCGATATAGGATTCAAGCTTGCAGATAGAGTTATCGAGAGTTTCGAAGAAACAATCGCTGTTGATCAACCACCTCAGCTGAATGGAAAACAGTTAATATTTGTCATAAGGAGTACAAACAATGCCCAAGCTCAAAACCCACAGCGGCACCAAGAAGCGAGTGAGAGTCACCCGTAACGGTAAAGTTCTGCTCAGAAGCGCCGGTGCAAACCACCTTCTGCAAAAGAAAAGTGCCAGCCGCAAGCGTACATACGCAGGTCTTAAGGAAATGACCGGCAAATCAGCAAAGAACATCAAGCTGAATCTGGGTGCGTAAAGATTGGCCCAGCCAACCTCATCGGTCGTTAACCACTAACTAGTAAAAGCAAGGAAATTAGAATATGAGAGTTAAGAGAGGCGTTACCAGTCATAAGCGCCACCAGAAAATCCGGAGTGCAACCAAGGGCATGACCCGGCCGAACCGCTCCAGCATAAGACGAGGACGCCAAGCCGTTACTAAGAGCCTGCAGAACGCATATCGGGATCGCCGCAATAAGAAGCGTACGTTCCGCGCATTATGGAATGCCCGTATTAATGCAGCTGCGCGCCTGAATGGTACAACCTACAGTCAGCTCATCTCCGGCCTTAAGGGTGCCAATGTGAGCCTTGACCGCAAGGTCCTGGCCGAGCTCGCCGTATCAGAGCCGAAGGCTTTTGAAGCAGTCGTGAAAGCCGCCGCAAAATAACAAAGAAATACCTTATGACAGAAAAACCACCCCTTCTCGGGGTGGTTTTTCGTATCACGGCTCTTCACCCAAGAAGAGCGACCGAAGCCGGTGGATTCATTCCGCCAGGCTGCACGATGACTACAGTGTCAGATAATCTGTAAGCCGGGTTCTGTACCCTATAAATAGGATGCTGATCATCTATCTAGGCCTGAAATTGCTCTCAGGCTCAAGCGGTTTTTATGATTATGCCTCGGCGGGAAACCTTGGTTGAGACACAATCTCCTTGCAGCGGACAGGGTTTACCTCCCCCGCACGTCACCATGCAGGGCTGTGGGCTCTTACCCCACTCGTTTCATCTTTTCCTATAAATAGGTAGTTTCGTTTCTGTGGCACTTTCCCTGGGGTCGCCCCCGGTTGCCGCTAGCAACTGTCCTTCCCTACGCTGCCCGGACTTTCCTCCCCCGCTTTTTACGGCGGCGGCGATCAGCCGAAAATCTGACTCTTCTATTATACCCGAGAACTGTCTCTGCGCGCATCAAGTGTTTGATTCACCATCGCATCAGCCAGCTTATTGAGCTCACGCGGCACATGTGCAAACGTCACCTGCTCGAATTTTGGTACAAGTTGTTTGATTGCCTCGTGAATCGGCCACAAATCCTTGTTCTTCACCTTAAAGATACCTTTCATCTGATTGATTACGAGCAAACTATCCATATAAACATGCACCGTACGAGCACCCATCTGCAATGCCGCCTCAAGACCACCCTTGAGCGAATGATATTCTGCCTGGTTATTAGTGGTAATACCAAGGTACTTGCCGTTCTCGAACAAAACACGATCTTCCATATCAAGTACCACAAATCCGCCTGCCGATGGGCCGGGGTTGCCTCTTGAGCCACCATCCGAATACATCTTTACCTCTGTAATATCGTTTTTTGGATCCGGCACCGTCTCTTTGCGCTTTTGATAGCTCGCAAAAACTTCATCGATATCTTTTGCAAAACTCTCGTCTTTCTCTGTTACTCCACCGGCGCTGTGTGTATACAGCCAAAACTGCACCTTATTCCACTCATTCAGCCACCTAGGGTGATGGCTGCGCGCCTCTGCCAGCCCAGCGACTTCCTCCATAAATTCAAAAGCCTCGGTAAAGTCTTTGAACTTGAACTCTTTGTATAACTGATTGTTTTGTTTTTGCCACATGGATATATAGTAACAGAGAAAATTATAAACTTATGATAATGGTCAGGGTGAGAGGACTTGAACCTCCGCTCTCGCGACCCCCAGCCGCGCGCTTTACCAACTAAGCTACACCCTGATATAAAAGCTGAGGCCGGCATGACAACCTGGAATAAAAATCCAGGTGGGTGTTCTCAGATAATAACCACGGCTATCACCCTGTTGAACTCCCATATGATAGGCATTCAGATTATCATATAACCGGCACTCAGCCTGCTTCTAGTATAAGAGAATCCGGCCTAGCGAGAAAGTCCAAGTAGGAATAACGTAATATCTTGGTTCAGGTTGAGTATAACCGGTCCGATGAACTGCCAGAAGATAAAGATAAGTATAAAGATAGATGCCAACCCGAACGATTCTATGGTACGCATAACCCGTTGCAGCGGCTCAGGAGCAAAAGCATACAAGAGACGCGAGCCATCGAGCGGCGGGAACGGAATCATATTAAAGACAAACAGCGCTACATTTATCAGCACAAAAATCACGACAAAATCCGACCAGCTGTTTGTCGTTACGATACCAGAACGGTAAACGAGGCCACCAATACAAGCAAGCACGAGATTGCTTACAGGCCCCGCAATACCAATGAGTGCAGCTCCGAATTCTTCAAACTTCACTTTATAGGGATTAAACGGCACGGGCTTGGCGGCAAAGATAGGCGGCAGGCCCACAAGAATCATTACAACTGGCAAAAGCACGGTTGTGAAAATGTCAATATGCTTTAACGGATTCAGTGTAATCCGGCCTTCTTGTGCTGCAGTATCGTCCCCCAGCGCATGGCCGACAAAAGCGTGCACTGCCTCGTGCACGCTCATGCCAATAAGCATGGTAATCAGCACATAAACCAGCCGGATCCCATCAAGATTCATAAACATATCCCCATTATACTTGATGAAACCGGTGCTGGGGACGTGGTATACAGCACCACCGTCAAGTACGGATCTTGAGCCAAGGGTAATTTCTGCCAGGATTGAGCACTATTTCGGAGGCGTATTGTGTATACGATGAAGAAATATCTCAATCCTGGCAGAAATTACCGCTCTCAAAATTCGTACGTACACTGCACCACTCTTGACCAAAAGCATAAAAACAGATACAATACACAACTGAATCTAAAGGAACTAATCATGCAACGCTGTGATCTAACCGGTAAAGGCAAACAGTACGGCCACAATGTGAGCTTTTCTCAGCGCCATACCCAAAAAATCTGGAAGCCAAACCTTCAGACCAAGACTTTTGTCGTTGACGGCAAAAAAGTCACTATGAAGCTCAGCACCCAGGCTATCCGTACCCTCAAGAAAAAGGGCGTCATCGCCTAAAGTGTACCGCTAATGTAGCCTCAAAAGCCTCGCAATATGCGAGGCTTTTTTGTTTAGCCTGTCACTTAAGAACAAGACGACCATCCTACTTTTAAATACGAGAACACCCTCCAGAGTATTCTACTGAATAATCTGGTAGTCGAACTTGTAAACCGTATCTGCTTCAGGAATATCAATAAAATGTATCGTAAACTGAGTGGCCGTGCGCTCGACATAGTATCTGGTAGCAGCCGCCCCGGCACTGACAGGCGTCAGTGTGATACGTGGCCGGACGCCATATGGGCTCGAGAAAGTAACCTTAACCTGCTCGCCCACCGCCATACCATCGCTGTTAGTCGTATAGGTAATAGTGCCAGCCGTATCATTACCGCTTATGGCCACTGTACTCGTAGTATCAGCCTGAGCGCCAAGAACAGCTGTCGCAGGATCACCGGCAGAGATAATCTTACCACCGACGGTGATATTGCCAGCAATATTGGCATGACCAGAAACATGCAGCTGCGGGAGAATGCCTAAGGCAACAACCTCTAGGGCCGCTATGCGGGATTCGTGATTATTAGCTCTCACGGCCAGCTCTTGGACTCCTTGTACAAGCAGTGCTGTCATTTGGCGGTACCTCACGCCACTGAGCGATCCATCGGCTTCGTATTGGGCGAGCAGCGGATTAATAGCAGCTACCTCTTCGGCGATGAAGCCGTAGTCAGCGGTGCCGCTCTTATTCCAGGTGAACTGACGGGCCTGCAGCTGCATGATTGTATTCAGGCCACCGACGTTAAGCTCAGCTATGTCATGCTTCTGAGCGGCAAGTGAACTACAGGTAGAAAGAGTGTTACCGTCGCGGCATACATCGGTACCTGAGTCGCCTGCCCAGTTGGCAACAGTCAGGCGGCCGTTGACTGTCAAGCCGATAGTAGCACTCGTATAGTTGGTACTTGTCAGCAGCCCAGCTACGTTTAACTGATTGGAGCCGGTAGCAGATTGAGCATTTAAATTCTGGCCAATAATTATGTTATTGCTTCCTGATGTGAGGTTCCCAGCGACGTAGGAGCCAAGCAATATGTTGTTGTCTCCTGAGCCAAGGTTCTGAGCTGAGACATTACCGATGATGACCGAGCCGCTGGATGAGGTAGATAACCACATTGAGCGATGACCAATCACGACATTCTCGTTGCCATTATTGTTACCACTAGATTGCTTACCAAGCGCTATATTGTAACTGCCGCTGGCATTATTGATCATGGCGTCTGTACCAAGAGCAATGTTAGCCCCGCCAGTGGTATCTCGGAGAGATTGGGCGCCAAGAGCAATATTGTCATCGTCGCCTGTGACCGACTGCAGAGCCCTGTGACCAATACCGATATTGCCATTATTCCCACCGTTGTCATTGGCTCCAGCATTAAAGCCGAGGAAGAGTGAATACTGGTCACGTGCATGCAAGCGGAACATTTCTGTACCGCCGCTATTCTGTATCATGAAGACTGGACTCGTCTGGGTGCTGTTGTTACGGATGAGGAGCTGGGTCTGATTAGAAGTGCCGATAACCTGTAACTTGGCACTTTGGTCAGTGGTGCCACCGATGGATAATGAGTCCGTGTTCTGAGTCAGATATGCAAATGAGCCAGTATCAGTGAAGAGACCGCCGGGATCTGTTATACAGTTCATCCACGAACCACCTTGATAACAACGGAAACGACCGGCGTCAGAGTTATAGTACATACTGCCATTAGCGCCCGTTGGGTCGCCAGAGGTGTTCTTAGTGTCGAGAACGAGGAGAGTTCCTACTCCATCAGCCGTGGGATTACCGACGTAGAGACGATCGTTGGTGTTATCGACGGTGAATAGACTGACACCTGAGGCATTCTGAATCTGGAAGGCAGTGGCAGAGTTAGCCGATCCACGGAAACGGAAGTCAGAAACATCGCTGTTGGCACTGGTAGTACCATTGACCTGCTGGTTGGCGTAGATGGTACCAGTACCAGCATCGTTGATAGTAGCAGCATGGGCAGTGGAGCCAGAGAAGCGGTTACCCTCAAGATGATTCTTCCTTGATATCGACACTATCCGCACCGCATCGCACGATGAGGTACAAGCAGTATCAGTAATCGTATTACCCACAATACTATTATAGTCAGCATGCTGCAGGTAAATACCGTTGTTTGCAGTACCGCCTCCACTATCCTGAATCTTATTGTGAGCAATCGTATTATTGTTAGCTGGCTGCGTATCAAACACGCCCACAAGTGCTATACCATATCCACTACTATCTATTACTGTATTGCCAGTAACGCTATTATAGGAGGGCCAAGCACTAGAGAGCGAGATACCAATTTGGAAGCGCTGTATCTTATTATCTGCAATTGTATTGTTGTGAGCATACTGATTAAGGATGCCCGCACCTAAGCTGGCCCCGCCACGTAATATATTCTCCGTAATCACGTTATGATTTGCCCCAGCCAGATTGATAGCTTGGGTCAGTGTATCGCTGTATATAGTATTGCCCTTCACTATCGTGTTGGCAGAACCAATAAGATGTATCCCAACACCCCTGACGTTTCTGATAAAGGTATCCGCCACATAACCTCCGTGTCTTTTGGTAATCCCGTCCGACCCCACGGCAGTAAAGAGAATTCCACCAAAGAAGCCCGATGTGTTCAGGTCATCGCGACCGTCTAGTGTAAGGTGCTGAATTCTGACCCCTGTGCCAGACACTGTATCGGCATTTTCAATAATATAATCATTGCCCCCAAGCTGGTCCAGCTCTACGACTGTCCCCTCACCGGCACCTTCTAAGGTGGTGTCATTTGGTACTAAGATAGTAGCTCCTACCGTGTAAGTGCCCTCCGCCAGATAAACCTTTCCTCCGGCACCCGCTGTCAGGGCGGCATTGATCTCAACCTGGTCGTCTGTGCCATCTGCGACGTAGTCAGCTATGGCTTTGATACGGGCTGGTGAGTCATTGGCTGCTACAACGTAGGTGGCGGTCATACCATTGGCTTCGGTGATACAATCCTTCCAAGCCCCACCCTCGTAGCATCTGAACTTGCCAGCGTCAGAGTTGTAGTACATACCGCCGTTGACGCCCGCGGGGTCGCCGCTGTTGGTTTTGGTGTCGAGAACGAGGAGTTGGCCGGTGGTGTCAGCACCTTGTCCTACTACGAGGTTACCAGTGAGATAGTTTGTACTTCTTAGGAGGCCGGCTATATTTAGGCCGTTGTTGCCAGCCGTGGCGCCATCACCTATAGCTATACCATTCTCACCCGCCTCTGCGCTGGAGCCTATAGCAATGCCAGCGTAGTCAGCGGAAGTATCACGTCCGAGGGCGACAGACCATTCTTCTGCAGAACTGCCATACCCAAGGGCGACAGATGCTCCGGCGGCACTGCTGTAGGCACCGAGAGCAATACCAGTACCAAGTGATGAAGCACCTCGGCCCAATGAAGTAGCTTCTTCGCCAGCAACAGCTCGCCAACCAATGGCCGTACCGGAGTCATCAGCCTCTGTTTCAAAGCCGAGGGCAACAGACCATCCTAGAGAAATTGCGCCAAGTCCAAAGGCCTCACTTTCGGCACCAGAGCCAGGCACCGAAATAGAAGCCCCATTCTGTCCCTGCAGCAGACCGGCAGTGGTGAGAGTGAAGCGGGTGGTGTTGTTAGTTATGAGGTTAAAGGCACCATTATTAATGGTACCTAGGGTCATGGCGGTAGTACCGCCAAGGTTGTTGCCGCCTTGGAGGATATCGCCTGCACCGCCAGCGGCCGGGATACAATCTTTCCAAGCATTGCCTTCATAGCATCTGAACTTCCCGACGCTGCTGTTATAGTACATCCCCCCGTTGACTCCGGTGGGGTCGCCGCTGTTGGTTTTGGTGTCGAGGACGAGGAGGGTGCCAGTAGTGTTAGACACACCGACGATAATATTACCAGCCGGCTGAATTGTAAGCCGCGTAGCAAGGTTTTGAAGAGTACTGCCTGATGCGCCAAGTACTGAAGTTTGAAAAATAATTGATCCGCCGTCAGCGGCACCAGTACCACGTCCACCAGCTATTGTTATGTTAGCACCAGCCACATCAGTACCACTACCACCAGTGGAGTTTATAGTTACGGGCTGTGGGGATGCAGCTGTCACACCCGTTCCAAGATATACCTGATTGATATACCCAAAGCCCCTACCAATAACCAGTTGATTACTGGCCGTAGTTGTCGCACCATCACCTAGGGCAATACCAAAGTTATGCCCCGCAGACGCACCGGATCCTAATGCCATGCTCCAGCCTCCAGATGCTGCTGTTCCTTGACCCAAGGCAACCGTGTCATTACCAGTTGCCAAAGCAGCATTACCCACCGCCAGAGACCTGATACCGGATGCATCCGTGCCGAGACCAAACTGCTGAGAGCTGTTGCCGGTACCAGGAACTGATATGGTGGCGCCATTTTGAGCCCGGAGGAGACCAGCAGTGGTAATCTGCCAACGGGTAGTATTGTTTGTGATAAAGTTGAAGGCCCCGTTGTTGATGGTACCCAGGGTCATGGCAGTTGTACCACCGAGGTTGTTGCCGCCTTGGAGGATATCGCCACCGGAGCCGCCGCAGGTGTTCCACTGAATAGTGCTGGCTGTGCTGAGCAAACATTGGCCATTGCTACCACGTGCTAGACGAGCCAAACCACTGCTATTCCTATAATACATATCACCCTCTGTTGTCAGCACCGAGTCCAGCACAATCGTACCGCTAGCATCCGAGAATGTGATGGTACGGTTACCGGTCGGGTCAGAGAATGCAAAAGTGGTGGCAAAGGCATTATCTGTCGCTCCCTGAAACACAAGCGGACTCGCTCCTAATATATGTGATGTTACAGTGAGGCGATCCGTTGCCGCATTGCCGATGTTTACATTACCGTTGAAGCTTGCGATACCCGCGACGTTCAGCACGCCGCCGAGCGTTGTAGCACCACCGACGACTTCAAGGCCAAAGCCAGAGTCAACCCCGACCACATTCAGGAATGGGCTCACATAGAAAGCGTTGATACCGTTTTCTTGCACCACAAATGTCCCTGTATCGCCTGCAATATTGACGATGAAGTCCGCGTCAGCCGCAGTATCCGCAAGTGTGAACACAATATCGCGGGCATCTGTCGTGGTAATAGTATTGCCATTATTATAAGCTGCCTGTAGCGTTACACCCGAACCGCCGCCGGCACAGGTCTGGAAGGTTGGCGCGCTCGTGCCATTGCTTACCAGACATTGGCCGGAGGTGCCTGCAGCCGTAAATGCATACGCTGTACCGGTACCATAGGCTATGCCTCCCTGTGTTGGCACGGCCGTGCTGTTGGTGCCGCCATTGGCAATCGGCAGGATGCCCGTAACCTCTGCAGCCAAGTCCACGTCCACCCCGAGAGTGGCCTGTAACGCGTTGCCGACTACCTGTAGGCCCGTACCTGTAAAGTCAGTAATGGTGTCAGCGCCTACGATCAGACTGGTAAGCGTCAGTCCATTAAAGGTTGGGCTAGAACCTGTGTTGATGTCCTGCGGGGTACTGAGAGTTATAGTCCCTGCGTTGTTGTTCACTATAATCTGGTTAGCGGTACCCTGCACCGTAACCGCACCCGTAAACGTATTTATAGAATCGACCGCTGTTGATCCCGCGCAGTTGCCAAAACTGGTACAGATCTCATACGTCCCTGCCGTAAGCGCCGGGAAGTTGATAGTAGTACTGGCAGTTGGGTTCACAAAACCAATGGTCGTTATATTGGAACCGTTTCGTGCAGTAATAGTAGAGGCCTGCGTACCCTGCAGCGTGAAGCCTTGAGTCGTCGCTCCTATAGTAAGAGGCCCGCCGGGAATGATCGTAAGCGCGCCAGAGCTTGTCAGCTGAGGGGTCGTGACAGAGGTACCAAAGCTGGGATTTGCAACAGTACTGATAGTAAAATTGTCGTTTGGCCCGCCGTCAGCGAAACTGATGTTGGTGCCGGCTGTCAGCACGCGCTCTGCCGACAGGCCGCCGTCAAGGCCAAGCGTTAAGAAGCTTGCCCCAGCAGGAGCACCGCCGCCGGATCCGATACAGTTACCCGAGCTCAGACATATGGTGCCAGTCTCATCAGGGATGGTAATGGTACGTGCAGCAGAAGCTGTCCCGGTAAAGCGGAAGTTATTCGTGGCAGTACCACCTAAGTACAAATCAAGGAATGGATTGGCATTTGAACCAAGATTGATGGTACTCGATCCTGATAGGAGCGAAGTGTTAATAGCTACCGATGCCAGGTTGCTCAGAGAAGTATTAGCACCGCCTGTACCACCGCCAAGACAGTTGCCGCTGGTTGTACATACCTGATATGTCCCAGCCGCCAGTGCCGGGAAGTTGATATTCACATTTGCCGTAGGAGCTATAAAGCCAACTGTGGTCGTATTTCCGGCATTTGTCGCACGAAATACCGTCGAGGCATTGCCTTGGAGTGTAAGCTGCTGGCCGCTTGAACCAACGGTCAGTGCAGCTGATGGCGTGATCGTATTGAGCGCTGTCGTACTAGTGATATCACTGTTTGCACCACTGGCGGCTGCGCCTAAGTTAGATCGTGCTCCAGAGGCATTGTTTGCCCCTGTTCCACCACTACCGACTGCAAGCGGTGAGGTGAGTGTTAGGCCGGCAAAGGTTGGTGAAGCTGAAGCAGATATGCCTTGAATCGTGTTCACAACTCCTGCTGCCACGCTGAAGTTCGTGGCGTTGAACTGGGCGATACCTTTGCTACCCGTGGTTGCATCGTCTATGGTGATAACTCCTGCGGCACCGGTTGCATTGTTGATGGTAACAATTCCCGTCTGTCCGTCAATCGAAGCAACCCCGCCAGACCCCGGACAGGTCGTGAATATGGGAGCGCCAGCCGTTGAGATCAAACACTGGCCAGCCACGCCGGCGGTTACCTGCTGTGGCGTAGCCGCACCGTTACCAACGAGAATACTATTGGCTGTGAGCGTGCTCGCGCCTAGACCGCCACTGGCAACCGAGAGAGGGGCGCTGAGTGTCAGGCCGGCAAAAGTCGGTGAGGCACCTGTGCCTATGTTTTGGATGGTATTCACGACACCAGCTGCCACGCTGAAGTTCGTGGCGTTGAACTGGGCGATACCTTTGGAACTGGTAGTAGCATCATCGATGGTGATGCTAGCGCCTAACCCAGTCGCATTGGCTAGCGTCAGGTTGCCGCTCAAGCCATTAAGCAGTGAGACTCCCGAACCGCCACCCGCACACGCACCAAACTCTGGCGCCCCAGCTGTACTGAGCAGACACTGTCCGGGAGCTGGCGCTGCAACCACTCCAAATGTACCCGTACCGTTTCCGATAAGCACGCCGTTTGCCGCAAAGCTGACACCGCCCGTACCACCCGAACTGACCGGCAGTGCGTTGGCAAGTGTCAGAGCGTTGAATGCCGGACTAGCAGTCGGGGCAATTGACTGAGGCAGCGTCAAGCTGGCAATGCCGTTAGCAGTTGTCACATTGATATCGCCTGGCACACCGTTGATGCCAAGAATACCACTGCTTGAAATTTGCGTACCGTTGATTGTAATACCGACGCCAGGCACAAGAGTGATCGCGCCTGTCTGGCCCTGCAAGCTTGTAACACCAGCCTCAGGAATCACTAATTCTTCAGGGGTGACTAGTGATACGAATTCGCTTCCGTTGTAGTACTGAAGCGTTGAGGTTGCTTGATCAAATACAATCGTTCCTGCTGAGGCATTCTCTGGCAGCTGGCTCGGAGCTAGATAAAACTGGCCGTTGACCTGTAGTTGGGCATTTACCTGCAGCTTCTGTCCAAGACCACCTCCGATACTACCCGCATCATCACCGGTTGCAGGCAATATTGCCGAAGATGGCAGCGTTGCCGCCTGGTCACTCCGAGAAGCAACAAAGAGTGCACCGCCAACACCCATGAGAAGGAACAAGGCTATGAGCAATACAAACAGCAGAAAGTTCCTGGTGGAACCCATTACTCTCTTGACGATGTAGAGGTTGCCCATAGTTTTTGTTTTTTAGTTTTTGTGTTCAGAATTTCTTAATTTGAAATTCTATACTTTGTAACAGATAGAATTATAGCTGAGCTTGTCTACTATATACAAGCAAAATAGAGTTTTTCTGGGTATTTTTCTTGACAAGTTATACACAGCCAACTAGCCGTATAATACTAGCTGTTGCCCTGACCTCTATTGTGCTATTACTGCCGCTCAAGAATGAGAAGCTGTGTACCTTCCGAAAAATCCGCCGGTTTTGGTTTGAATCTTGCTAGCGCTTCTTCCCTAGGCTCCATAGATAATACTTTGAGTGCCTCACTCAGCGGCTGCTGAGGCACCTCATATTTCACTCCGGAATCCTCGTAGTGTGTAGGGATAATGATCTTTGGCTCAATCTTCCTGATAACAGATAGCGCTCCGGCACCATCGAGAGTGTAGCCGTTGCCGCCGACAGGGATGATTAGAATATCAACCGCTCCGAGCTCCTCTAGGCGCTCCTCAGCTATGTCAGGATGGATATGACCCAGCACCGCTACCCGCGTATCGCCTTCTTGAATCTTGTAGATGGTAGCTGTTTGCTCATGCTCACCATCCATATGACCGCGGGCCTCGATACCAAAAACCGATATCTCCGACACTTCGTACTCGCCAGGGTCGGTTATCACGAGCTTTGCCTCGGGTGCATTCTTTGGCAGATTTGTGTAGAGCGCTATGACATCATTTGATACAATCGACTTAAGTCCCAGTTCGGCCAGGTTATCATCTATCACAAGCTTTGCCTTTTTGGTCGTGATACTTATACAGTTTGCTCCGTGATACTGAAATTCCATCTTATGACTCCTCTTCTGTTAGCTGTTTTTTATCGATAAGTACCTGTTTTTTGGCGCTCAAGACGGTAATAATAAATCTATCCTTTACCTGCCGGCGATATGCAAACTCGCTGGAACTAAAAACCACATACCGAATCTCTTTCTTTTCTTTTTCTTCGAGATCTTTCATAAACTTCTGCAGCTTCGTCTGATTGATATCACCGACAATCAGCAGATCTATACCACTTACCTCATCACGCGTGAACTGGCCGGTGTATATAGCAAGCTCCACGTTGCCCAAGTCTGCTATGGCAGCCACCTCTGGGTCTATGGTCTTTGTTGCCTGCGTTAAAACCTTGTCATCCTGCGCACCGGTATCCTGCTGGACTGCCTCGGGACTGCCAAAAATCTGGGTAAGCGGCACGAAGTATTCAAAAGACTGGTTCACCTCATAGTACAGCCGATTATTGGTGGTGTCGGAAGAAATAATACCAATCTTGAGTAAATTAGACAGCTCGCGGCGAACTGAATTAATCTGCTCGTCAACTTTGCGGGTAATCTCGCGCACATAAAAAGATCTGTTCGGATTACTATAAAACAGCCGAAGCAGTTTGACTCTTGTCTTGCTCCCAAATAATTGCTCAATCACAGATACAGCTTAGCATGATTTACTCGGCTAGGGGTAGTGTGGAATTATCTACTGGTTTTTCTGCAGAAATTCTTGCACGAGCTGTTTTGCTTCGTCGCTATTCTTGACCCAGTGGATATACGAGTTGCGCCGAAACCATGTACGCTGCCGCTTAGCCAGCTGCATATCGTTGTGAGTAAATTGTGCCTTGGCCTCACTCAAACCAATGCGGCCCTCTAAATATTTGCGGAATGCTTTGTAGCCAGGAGCAGACAACCCGGGCGCATCCCATCCATATTCGTCGACAAGACGCCGCATCTCATCAACAAATCCTGTATCCATCATGGCATCAACCCGCGCGGCTATCCTCCGCTGTATGGCGTCACGCTCGACATCAAGCCCGATCACGAGTGTATTCCTCCGCAAACCCTTTTTGACTGGTATCTCGCCGTTTGTCTCGAGTGCACGGACGAGACGGCGCTTGTTTTTAGGGTCATTTGGCATACTGATACCCCTGCTTTTTATCTCAGCCTGAAGCTGTTCTAATGTCATCAACTCAAGCTCCTCGCGGGCTTCTGCTGGTACAGGCGGCAAAAATGCAAAATCAAAGATAACGCCGTCGATATACAAGCCCGTTCCCCCTGCCATGATTGGCAGCCGGCCGCGGATTGCAATATCATCAATCCACAGCAGTGACCGGCGTTTGAATTCGGCAGCCGTAAAGGTCTGATCAGGAGTCACAACATCAAGAATATGGTGTGGAATCTCGGCGCGCTCAGCCGACGTAGGCTTGGCGGTACCGATGTCCATCCCTTTGTAAACTGTACGCGAATCGGCGCAGATGATTTCACCCCGGTATTCACGAGCAATGTCCAACGCCAGCGCGCTCTTGCCGCTCGCCGTCGGGCCGACAATCACGATCAGAGGAGACGGTTGTCGTTTGGATTCCATAGTAATTTTCCTACCTCCACATAATAATTACCTTCGTCACCCAGAACATCAACCCCCTCGGCCTCGAGATGAGCCTTATGACCTGCCCTGCCGCCGGGGTAGCCGCTGGCTAGCCCTCCCTGTTTATTTACTACCCGCTGCCAGGGCAAACTGGGGTCGCCAAAATGTGCAATCCCACCCACGATCCGCGCCGCCCGGGCATTTCCGGCCATAGCGGCGAGCTGACCGTAGGTCATCACCCTGCCTTCTGGTATCTGCGCAACCAATTCCTCCACTCGTGCCCGGAATGATGCGTCAGCTTCTTGCATCAAAATGCTCCAATACAGCGCCCCAATCAACTGCACGTACTGCGCTAGGCGGCAACGGTTCTGACCTATTCCAGTTGTAATCGCCGAATAGCACCCCCTCTATATCAGTACCAGCACAGCTACGAATATAGTTCGGTGAATCATCAATTAAAACTTTTGCCCCGATCTGACGGCATACTTCTATCTTGCTACCTGAGTAACCGACGTGCCTAAACTCAGAAAAATAGTCCCCTATTCGGTTTTGTATCCAAGTAGTTGTGCGTAACTCAAACCGGGGGTGCCTTGCCGTAACAACCACCAGGTCGTATCTCAGGGCAAGTTCACCGATAGCCTCCGCAGCGCCAATAAGAGGCTCGACATGCAGGTCATCACGCTCATGGAACGCATGCACCCGTCTCGTCACCTCTTCGGTCGGGACCTGAAGTATGTCCTCAAAGTAATAGCTTAAGAAATCATCCGGCCGCAGATTAGTACCGTATTCCTGATTGTTGTACTCGGCAAAGGATGGCACAAATGGAAACTGAACTTCATCTACATCAATGGCAAGTACTTCTCTACTCATACGTGTCGCTATTCTAGCAGATTACACTACAGGCTTGAACGGCTGACGCGGCCGGCAGCTTCGTTGGCGACTGACTGCAAGAAATTCTCTATCTTCATAGGTGATGGAGGCTGCACTTCCATATCTTTGCGGACACGCGGCGTGACCTCGCCGGTCTCTATCTCCTTTTGGCCCACCACGATCATATATGGAATCTTGTCACCCTCTGCAGTACGGATTTTTTTACCGACCGATTCGTTATCATTATCGACACCAACCCGCAGCCCAAGCTTGCGCGCTTTATCGGCGAACCCCTGCACAAAGGCAACCGTTGTGTCCTCTTGGTTTACACTTGCAATGCGAATCTGCTCTGGTGCCACCCACACCGGGAACCTTCCGGCAGTGTGCTCGATGTAAACGCTCAGGAAACGCTCGATAGAGCCAAGCAGCGCGCAGTGGATCATGACTGGACGCTGCTTGCTGCCGTCTTCAGCGGTATACTCCAACTCAAAGCGCTCAGGTTGAACAAAATCAAGCTGTACGGTAGCTACCTGGTGCTCGCGGCCAATAGCATCAGTCGCCATAAAGTCGATTTTTGGCCCATAAAACGCTGCCTCGCCCTCTTGCTCGTAGAAATCAAGATTGTTTTCAACTACTGCCGCTTTCAGTTGCGCCTGGGCCGACTCCCACAGCTCTGGAGAACCCAGATAAGCATCTGAGTTATCACGGTAGCTCAGCCGAACCCGCAGCTTCATCCCAACAGTGGCGTAGAGCTCGTTCGCCGACGCCAGCAAAGCATTGATCTCGCCCTGTATCTGATCATGCCGGCAAAAAACATGGCTGTCGTCCTGGGTTAACGACCGAACCCTGTTAAGCCCGCCCAGCTCGCCAGTTTTTTCATCGCGGTAATCAGTTGTGGTCTCGAGATAGCGCACGGGCAGATCCCGGTAGCTACGCGCCTGCGATTCGTAAATCCGAGTATGATGCGGGCAGTTCATCGGCTTCATTACCAGCTCATCACTCGTCTCCTGGCTCTTGACCAAAAACAACTCATCACCAAACTTTTCCCAATGCCCGCTTTTTTCATAAAGATCTTTCTTGGTTATGTGCGGTGTCCACACCTTCTCAAAACCGTGGCGTTCGCGCAGCTCATTACTAAAAGCAGCCAACTGCTCGCGCAGCACTGTTCCTCTTGGGGTAAACAGCGGCAAGCCACTGCCTACAAGCGGCGAAAACGTAAACAGATCCAGCTCCTGACCAAGCTTGCGATGATCACGCTTCTTAGCCTCTTCAAGCATATTCAGGTACTGGCGCAGTTCTTTATCAGTCGCAAACGCGACGCCGTACACGCGCTGCATCTGAGGATTGCCCTCTTTACCGCGCCAATAAGCACCTGCTACCCGCATCAGCTTGAAGGCACCAACCTGTCCAGTGTCCTCAACATGCGGACCGCGGCACAGATCGGTAAAATCGCCATTTGTATAAAAAGACACCTGATCTACCGCGCTATCACCATCAGTAATTGTGCCCATCTCATCAGCGCTCAAATCCTTGGCAATAGTAGTACCAGCACGTCTCAGATCGTTGAGCAGCTCTTCTTTATACGGCTGGTTCGTGCCCTGTGCCCAAGCAATTGCTTCGTCTATAGACTGAGTGGACTTCTCAAACACCTGGTTTTCGGCAATCACCTTGGCCATTTCGGCCTCTATCCGCCCAAAATCCTCCTCTGATACCTTTGTATCAGGGCCAAGATCAACATCATAGTAGAATCCGTTTTCTACCACCGGTCCGACCCCAAGCTTTACCCCGGGCCATATCCGCTTAATAGCCGTTGCCATAATATGCGCTAAAGAGTGCCGCATAGCGTATAGCTGATCCTTGTCTTCCATATTCTTTCTCCTTCTTACATTTGCCTCTGGTGAAAAATCTTTTCAAATAAAAAGAGACGCGCTGTACCCTCTTGCATAGTAAAGAGGAGTCCTTAAGTACTCTCGCAAATATACTTAAGAAACTGTGTAGCGCGTCTCGGGACCTTCATCCTTTCATCATCTGCCGATAAGGTGCTGCACCGCTGGTGCCTGATAAACCTAGATAGTGAAAAGATAAAGGACGGTTCCACCGGACTTCCCTAGGCGAACCTAGGCTTGTGATCCTCGCGTTAACGTACGCATGATCTTGCCGACGGAGCTCTGTGGTTGGTGAGGCCACTTCATTGCTCTGATGTGTAGTGTAGCACAAAACACATCCTAAAACCTCACCTACAAGCTAGTTTACACGTACTAGTACCATAATGCTAGTACTTATTTTGTGAAATAGCGTCCTTTTTGTGCCCGCCCTGTGGAAAATGTGGATATCTTGTTTCGTGGTTTTGATACCAGGCATGATATTTTCATGCGAAAGCCTGCACGCAAAATTGCGACACTTTGTTCGCTTTTGTGTAATCACCCCTGTTAGATATTGCATTTTCATCCCAAAACGTGTAGTATCTACCCTGTTAGATTGGTGAGGGCGATTAGCTCATTTGGCTAGAGCGCCACATTGACGTTGTGGAGGTGATAGGTTCGAATCCTATATCGCCCACCAAGAAAGTATTTTTCGGAAATTGTCGCCCGCAAGGGCGGCTTTTTCTTTGGTAGCATTAGCGAGATTGAGAAACTTCTCGATCAACAGCGATAGCTTTCGCAGATACGGGTAAGGTAACGGAGATTATGGATGCTGCACAGGCTGCCGGCCAGCGGCTCGCCTACTTTGAACTGATGGCGTAGGAAGCCTTTGCTATAGCCATTTGCGCAGGCATAACAGTCACAACCCGGGTCGATCACATCTGTGTCTTCGGTAAATCTTGCATTAGTAAGATGAATCTTTTCATCACCCTCAACCCACACGGTAGCATGGCGAGCGTTTCTGGTTGGCAACACGCAGTCCAGCATGTCTATGCCATTTTCAATCGCCACCCGAATATCTGGCGGATCGCCCACACCGAGCAGGAACCTCGGCCGGCCAGAGTTGTCATACAGTGGCGCAAGAAAGCGCAGCACCTCATACATCTCTTCTTTTGTTTCACCAACTGAGAGGCCGCCAATAGCAATACCTCCCACCTCGGAAGCCTGAACAATTTCCAAACTCTTTTGCCGCAAACTCTTGTCGAGGCCGCCTTGGACCACTCCGAATAGTATCGGCCGATCCTCGGGCTTCATGAGATCTGTCAGACGCTTGAACTCTGCAATACAGCGCTCCAGCCAGCGGTGTGTGCGCTCAAAGGCATCAAGTGTATCTTTGCGCGAATCACCGTCGAGTCCAGTCAAATGGTCAAAAGCTACAATCATATCAGACCCGAGCTCCAGTTGGATCTGAATCGATTTCTCAGGGGTAATCAGCCGCATCTCACCGGTGACAGGGTGCTTGAACGTTACGCCTTCTTCGGTAATTTTGCGTAATTTTGATAAAGAGAACACCTGGAAGCCACCCGAATCGGTCAGAATTGGTCCCTGCCACTTGCCAAAACCATGCACACCGCCAAGCTTGTTCACAACATGTTCTCCTGGCTGCAAATGCAGGTGGTAGGTGTTGGCTAGCACCACTTGCACCCCGGTTGACGCTACCTGCTCTGCAGTCAAGCTCTTGACCACGCCACGGGTGCCATCAGGCATAAATGTCGGTGTAAGCACTTTACCTCGCCGCGTATGCAGCGTTGCGCGGCGGCTGCCATCCGGGCTGGCAATTATATTGGTAAGTGGTGTCTTTTTTGCAATCACAACAGAGGTAATTATACCATAGCTATTGACTTTAAGTAATGTATGTGTTAACATAAGCGTGTTAATCGGGAGTTTTGGGTGAGTAAATCTCAACCAGCTACGCTTGATGGCTTTAAGCTGTTCTACGAAGAACTGCTGCACATAAAGCCTGCCAAGCAGCGATTGCGCCGGCCGCGTGCCAATGCAACAGCAAGTTAACGTCAGAGGTGGAAATGCAAAACCGTCGGAATTTTCCGACGGTTTTTCTTTATCCATGTGTGAGAGGACAGTCCTCTCACACATGAGGTTTCTAGCTTATACCCCGTTTGTATCTAGTTATCCACTAGCATTTTAAACAGCGTCATGACAATATGTAGTCATGGTATTGAGAAATCCTTTGATAAATTCACCACGAATCAACACGAGCAAACTGCTCACCAGAGCGCTTATCTGATGGTCTGTATATACTGCGGCTGCGATACAGCCGTCTTTAACTCTCGGGCCAGGCGCAAGAACCCGTCTGTCTGGCGGCGCAGGCGCTGCAATGCCTGTGTCGCACAATTTACTACTATTGAGCTGCCGGACTATTCATCGGTGCTCGTCGTCGAGGGCGCGAGCGGCAAACTATATCCTTTTTCCAGAGATAAATTGTATCTGAGTATTCACCGGTCCGTGTCTCACCGCCAGGACGCCGTAGTAGTAGCAACCGAGCTTACCTCCACTATCATCAGCCGCCTGCTCAGTACGCGCCAAGCCAAAGACGGCCTTATCACCATGAAATCAATTGCCGAAGCAGCCCACACCACGCTCGGGCGCTTTGATGGCCCTGCAGCCAACACCTATTTTGCCTACCATCAGAAGCACCTGCAAAAAATGGTATGACAATATATTGTCATACCACCCCTGTTACACTTACTTTTTTAATACTCGTTATATACTGTGAGGCATGATGGCCTAAATATTCAAAAATACGACGGCCGTCGTATTTTTGAATATAGAGCGGCTAACTACTAAAGTATTGTTTTCCAGTAGTACCAGAAGTGGGTCAGGATCACGAGAAAAATTAGCGCATACCAAACAATCAGAACGTTGCCATGCTGCCTCTGAATGAAATCGCCCGCCGGGCGCAAAAAACCTTGCAGCTTGATATGACCTTCGCGCAAGTTATAGATGAATACATACAGGAAGATTGGGATAGTAACTGCCCACACCACCATACAATACGGACAAAGCGCTCCGATAACGTAAATACTCTGGTATTGCAGCCACGTGACAAAGACTACACCGAAGACCGTACCCGCTTGAAGACCCAGCCAGAACCAGCGCCTGAACTGCGCACCCGCCAGAAGCGCCATACCGACAGTCGTCACAATAGCAAAACCGGCCACACCGATAAATGGATTTGGGAACCCAAACGCTTCGGCCTGAGGCGTTGACATCACTGAGCCACAAGACAAAAGCGGACTGATATTGCAGGTTGGCTCATAGCTGGGATCTTTGAGTAAATGTACTTTTTCTATCGAGAGGTCGGCCGATGCTACAAAGCCGATAAAGCCCAAGGTCGCCAGCAGAACGCCGATAACCTGCGGTAAAGTACGTTGTTTCAGCTTCAAATGGATACCCTCCTACTTTGTGTAAAACCTATTTGCTTGCGTGCAGTCCGGGATGAAAAGCGAGCACCGGAGCGGAGGCGTACTTCCTGGTACGGTGAGCACCGGAGTCGCAGGTTTTCGCCCGGAATGCGCCAAGCAAATAGCTTCTGACTCATTTTTTTACCGCCTTTTCTGTAACATCAAACTTATCATAATACTTGCCAAGCGCGAGCCGGGTTTGGGAATACAGCGCCGCAGCCGTATTGAATAACAGCGTGGTAGCGGGCAGAAGCACCCACTGAAGTATCATGCCGATGTTGCGCCTCCGCTTGTACCGTTCTGGTCGCGGCGGCAAGAATTTGAGGCTCAGAAAGAGGCTGACAAACAAACCGGTCAGGGCGATTGTAAGGATGGTGCTGGCAAGATCAGGCAGCTGATTGGCGACGAAGTTCTTCGGCTGAATAACCACCGGGATAAGCGGTGCAACCAATATGGTCAGCGATGCGGTTGCCCACGAAATGTGGCTCTCAAAAAGCCGGCCAAACTTCATCAACATATCAATCTTTGGTACTTTACTGTGCTTACCAAACCCTTTTGTCGCCACGTAGGCGATATCACTTGCGCCCCACGCCCAGCGTCTAATCTGCAAGAACTGCGCCTTGACAGTGCGGCGGCGGCCTTCAGCCAGCACGGCATCCTGATAGATAGGGGTGAAGATTGGATACACCTCATGCCGGCCGTTATACCGGAAGTAAGTGCGCCAGAACTGGTGCCCATCTTCTACAATGGTTCGCACGCTCCAAAAATCAGTATCGATGAGCGTTGCCATACTCTGGGCGTGGCTGCTAAAGTTGCGGAGCATGTGCGGCCGCAGCCCCAGTACGATATTCCAAAATGAATTACCCGCCGCAATCACCCGCATTGGCGCAGACGCGTCCCAAATATTGTTCGTATAAATTGGCAGCGGCTGATACGAAACATACCTGGGATCATCAGTGCTACAGAAAGTGTAGGTCAATGCTGCAAGATACCACTGGTGCGGCCGGTTATCGGTATCGAGCGTGGTCACTATGAGGCGCTCGGGATCGATTTTCGCCTTTTGTATATATTCCTTGAGCCAACGGCCGCTACGAGTAATATTTCCGCCTTTGCCCCTCACTTCGTCAGGCAGTACGGTATGCTTGACCGCCTCGGCATGATAAAAATTACCGCCGTATTGCTTGACCATGTCATGAGCGAGCTTCTCGATAGGGGCGCCGGTTCTCTCTTCGTAGGCGATGATAAGAATGACCTTCTTCATATCGAACTTGCTGGCCAGTATGCTTTGGATTGTAGGCTCCAGAACTTCGCGCGGCTCGTTGTAAAGCGTCACAATGAGCGCGTGCATAACTTCGCTTGGCTTGCAGAACATACCGTCTTTTTGCAGACGCTCCAGGTTGCGCAGATGCCACTTTGGGTTTTTGCCGTGCGGATGCACGTTCTCGCCCGCCTCCAAATCGTCAACCAGCAGCTGCCAGTTGAGAGTCTGCTGTTTCTGGAGCATTCTATACCCTTGGATAGACCGGAAACTCAGTGCCATACCTTTGCAGAACC
Source organism: uncultured Candidatus Saccharibacteria bacterium (assembly GCA_964642275.1). Classification (GTDB taxonomy): domain Bacteria; phylum Patescibacteriota; class Saccharimonadia; order Saccharimonadales; family JACDBH01; genus CAZXOA01. The sequence goes on from CAZXOA010000012.1 coordinate 37,166, forward strand.
AAATCAGAAGATAAGCAAGAATCACCACTGCAAACAGATTGGGATTCACGAGGCTGAGAATAAACGGCGCCAGCAAAATGGACCAGCTTGTCACACCGGGCAATATCTCCCATAAGCGGTATCGCCAACCACGTTCACCTGCCATTGGTATTTCTAAATCTGTCATGACTTATGTATCACCCCTTCTGGAGCCTTTTGGAAAAGCCCGCCCATCACTGCCGTATTGACTCTGAACTCACGTGCATAGGTCGTACACATAAAATTACCTCAGCGCCATAAGCGCATTGCTTACTATAATCGTCAGAAGTGTGAGAAGCGAGCAAATACCCAGCACCGCGATTGCCAAATGCTTGCGCAGCGGAAAAGTGCGCAAGCTTATAAACACGCAGATCGCAAAGTTGATAAGCATAAAGAATATAAAACCAGCCACGTCGAGCGCATAGCCACGCTCATACTCGCCGATGCCGTAATTTGCCCGGTACTCGATGATGTAGTTTGTGGTCGTGCCGCTATCGAGACGGAACAAAATCAAAACGGTACCAATAAGCACCAGTACGCAGTTCACAATCAGAAACAGCAGGATAGAACGGTTATGAAAATATCTACTTGGAATAGTCATGGTTGTTTCACCTTATTATACCCGACACGGCACTGAGTTGCGATACATAAAACCGCGTGCGATCTTGGGGAATTGAGCCTCCAGTCCTAAGGTGCTGGAAATCTGTGCTTCACCAGCCGAGAGTCAGACATGTGGTGCGGGATACCAGAATCGAACTGGCGCTTTCTGCTTGGGAAGCAGACGTACTACCACTGTACTAATCCCGCTCAGGCACAGGGATACCCGGCATCTCTCCGGTACGTTTAAAGGGTGCCTGACGAGCGAGCCCTTCCCTGTATCTAATTCCGACGTGGAGCCGAAGATGGGACTCGAACCCACGACCTGCTCGTTACGAATGAGCTGCTCTACCAACTGAGCCACTTCGGCATTTGTCTGACTGTGAATATTTTAACAGATAGAAACGATTGCATAAACAGGGATAATTTGCTAGAATTAACGGGTTATTAGGCATATGAGCGCTCGTGGTGTAGAGGCCTAACATGCCTCCCTGTCACGGAGGAGATCGCCGGT
>CAZXOA010000013.1:0-18979 GCA_964642275.1 uncultured Candidatus Saccharibacteria bacterium
CCCCCGACCTGTGGGATAGAAGCCCATTGCTCTAATCCGCTGAGCTACCGGGGCGAGTACCACGGATGCTATTGTACAACTTTTACAGGGGTAAATCTAGTGGTGGTAGCCGCGGCCGTAGAGAATTGTTTCGGCGCGGTAAAGTTGCTCAATCAGCAGCAGCCGGACGAGCTGGTGCGGAAAGACAAGTTTGCTGAGGCTCCATACAAAATTGGCGCGGTCGAACAAGGGTTTTTCGACGCCATATGCACCACCGATAATGATCACGAGGCGTTTGACCGAATTGACCTGCGCCTCGTGCAGTCTCTCGGCAAGCTGGGGCGAGCTGACTTGCTGGCCGCGTTCGTCTAGCAATATAACGTAATCAGTATCTCTAATCTGCTTGAGCAGCAGGGTAGTCTCGAGCTTTTTGGCTTGGGATGGTACGTCGGTTTGGCCAGTCTTGGCATCGATAATCTGCCACGCCGGCGTTAGTTGCCGGCTAAGCATTTTGGTGTAGTGCGCAATGGCATCGACGTGCTTTTCATCGTGCTTTTTGCCAACTGCCATGATAACTATATGCATAATCAATAAATAGGGTCCACGCAAAACCTGTCTCGTGGGGCAGAGGAGCGACGTATAGTACGGGTTCGCTAAGATTTGAGCTACTTGTTCGCTCAAATAAGCGAACGGTACTTACTGTTGTGACGTGGTGCGGGATGGGGTAGTCGAAACCCCGTCTCAAGTTTGGAAAACTTGCATATTAACCGTTATACGAATCCCGCATGTAACAGAGGTCATTATATCAGCTAAATTTATAGAATAACAATAGACCCGCTATTTTGCCGGGTCTATGAGTTGATAGGGTTTGGTTTTAATTTTGCTTTTGGCGGCTTGAGACAACTGCGCCACTGGCAACACCGATGATGCTGAGGGCGGCGATGAGGCCCATGAGCGCGCTTGCACCGGTGTTAGTCAGAGTATCTGAGCCAAGTACTTGAGGTTCTGGTGTCCAGTTGCCAAAGTTCACTGGAGTCACGACTTGGCCTGATGCGGTGATGGAAATGTCCTGGCAATTCCCATCAGCAGGGAAGGTACGAGTCCAGCCGGCCTGCGGCGTCTGGCAGACTTGGTAATCACCCAGCTCGAGGTTGCTGAAGCTGTAGAAACCGTTTGCGTCTGTAAGAGTGGATGCTACAAATACGGAGGTTGGGTCGAGCAAGCTAAATAGAATCGGTCCTTCTGGCTCCTCGAACTTGTAGAGTGAAACTTCCCATCCAGCTAGGTATGGTTCATCGGCATCCTGTACGCCGTTTTTGTTGAGGTCGTGGAATTCAATGCCACTGACGGTACCTAGTTGGAAGTTGCCGAAGTCGAAGTGGAACAGGTCGGTTTCGTCCGCAATAAGGTGGTAGCAGCCTTCGTATGCGCCCCAGGTTATCTCGTAGTCGTACTCTTCGTCATAGTAAGGCTCTTGGTCGTACGGAGCCGTCTGTGTCCAACCACCCTGTTGTACTTCACAGATGACGTATGCTCTCCCCGGTTTCAAGTTGTCAAACTGGTAGTATCCTTCACTGTCTGTTTTTGTGGTGGCAGCAAGTTCTGTCTCGCATTCATATTCGCCTTCAGTAATTGTTCTTGACTGAATCCGACAATCCTCAAATAACTGGATGGTCCAGTTTGGAAGTGTTGGCTCATCTTCCCATTCCCAGCTACCGTTGGCATTTAGGTCTTCGAACTTCGCGCCGCCTGCACTGAGGGTCGGTTCATTGCTAAAGGTACAGCTTACCTCGTCTTCGCCAGCTAGGTTTATTGTGACACCAACGAGCTCGCCAGACTCGTAGATCCAGCCATCCCATGCATCGGATTCACCGCAGTTGATATACGATAGCCACCAGCCAGCTGTTGCTAGTTCTGTCAAGCTATATGTGCCGGGGCGTAGGTTGTCGATAGTAGTCTGGCCGCCGCCGTCAACTTGGTATTGTTTAGCACCGAGCTGGAAGGTAAATGTATCATCCGTTTCTGTCTCTCCGGTATTTTTGACTATGGTGACACTGCCTGTTGGGCCATCGTAATGTTCTTCGTTTACAAAAGTACAGACGACGTTTTCGCCAGCTTTAAGGTCTACACTGACAGTATATTCTTCCAGATCAACATCGATACCATTACTACCGCTACAGTTGATAGCGATGAGATCCCAGCCCTCGGTGACGTACTCGGTGAAGGTGTGTACTCCCGCCGCGAGGTCTTCGAAGACGATATGATCGTTATGTACATCATCAGCACCGTCAACACCAGCATCGTCATCTAGCGTAAAGGAGTCATCAAGGAGCCCGCCCGCGCTAAAGTAAAAGTCTTGCAAACTATTTGGCTGAGCATCTTTAATGATAGTGATACTACTGGCCGGTGGTATGTCGCTATTACCTACGTTACAAAGTATGTTTTGACCAATACTTGGCGTAAATGGTTGCGGCAAGATTGGCCCGTCTATACCGTTGGTGATATCGAAGCAAGTAATATGGTCGTTCTTGTATCCAGTAGGCAGCGGAGGTTCCGAAACTGTATAAGCTATGCCAGCCTCTACAGGGATGTTGTTGTAGCTTGCGGTACTTGTGCCCCCAGCGTTTTGTGGCGTTGTGCTGGACGGCGCGCCGATAGATGAGCCGTTGAGCAGGATGGGGAAGCTGCTCGCGTGAAGTGCTCCGCCGCTTGTGTTGGAGTTGTATTTTACAACCCTTAGAGTGCCTGTAGTGGGGGTTGCCGAGGGCGTGTATTCGACCCAAACAGCGACGTGATCGACATAGGTTTTACCGGTATCGTCACAGCCAACGCCGCTATCATAAACGCCAAGTCTCACCGCAAAATTAGCTGAGGATAAGTCGTTAGCTGTCCAGCCAGACGCAAAATGATATGAGGTCGAACTATTGTTTACAGGAACGTTCTTTGTCTGGGTCAGTGGCATATACCTCGCATCTAACCACGTAGCACCACCATTTTTTGAGATTTCCGTGCCAAGGGTGCACTCAACGCCATTGTTTAGCCTCGGCTTCTCTGTTTTGGCTATTACCTGAACAGAAATAGAATCAATGGTCGCACCGGCTGGAACGCCAAGGCCGAAGCCGCTGTATGCCTGCAGCTTGCTTGGGTCTCCGGGTGTGTGAACGATAAAGCTATCATCATTAGCATTCAGAAGACTAGGTGTGTTTACGCCCCAGCCGCTATTAAGGGTTGTGGTCGGAGACTTGCGTGCGGTTACCGCAGCACTGGCTTGTGCTGGCAGTAGTACTGCCATACCTAGGATCTGCGCCAAGAGTAGAACTCCTGCGAGCGTGAGCGTGCCAAATCTCTTCGACACATTAGTTAAAATCTGTTGCATAGCACCTCCTACGATTGTTTAGCTGACTCTTGTTATAGACTACTAAGCTTGATTGATCAAGTACTTAGGGAGTGTTTTTGACAATGGATACTTTAACAGCTAAAGTATTGCCTGCATGAAGGATGATAATTGGCGAATGCAGGCTTTTGCAGAAATACTTCGCAATATCTCTCGTACCGAGCGAATATTATGGGGTGATGCAAGTGAACTACTGGACATATCTCTCACCGACGCGCAGCGCCAGGCATTGTTTGTGATTGCCGAATCGCAGTCGATGACAGTTGGCGATGCTGCCAGACGCCTGAGGGTGACGAATGGTGCGGTGACGCAGCTGGTGGACGGTCTTGTGAGGCAAGGTGCGGTCACGCGGCAGCAGGATACACGGGATGCGCGCAAAGTACATATTGTGCTGACCGAGTTTGGTGCCAAGAAGCTTACGGAGATGGGGCAGGCCTACCAGAAGAAGCTCCAAGAGATATTTGAAAACGTTTCCGATGAGCGAATACAAGCTCTTTTAGAGGCCCAGCGCGCAGTGCTGGCCTATGGCCAGAATCAGGCTAGAAACCGCCCGTAATAGCAACAACTAGCCCGATAAGCGAACAGATGAACCCAAGTACCCAGAAGCGCATGGTAACCTTTGTCTTGGGCCAATCCTTTGCCTCGAAATGATGGTGGATTGGTGCGGCGATGAATATCCGGCGGCCAAAGAACCGCTTTGAAAGGATTTGAATCAGGCTCGAGCCCCCTTCCAGAACAAACACAAACCCGATAATGGGCAGAAGAATGAGAGTATCGGTTAACATAGCTACAACTCCGAGCGAGGTCCCGAGCGAGAACGACCCGACGTCTCCCATGACAAAACGCGCGGGCGGTATGTTAAACCAAATATAGGACAGAAGGGTTCCAGCAATTGTGAAACAGAAGGCGGCGATACCGTAGTTGCCTTGGAGCGCTGCGATAATACCAAAGGTTGTGTAAGCAGTGAGCAAGAGTCCGCCCGCTAGCCCATCCATGCCATCGCTAATATTGACTGCATTACCGGTGCTCACAACCGCAAAGATGAACAGGGGGATGATTGTCCAGCCCAGCGTGACTTCGCCGATATACGGTACGTGGATGGTCGAGTACCCGAGCTTGTAGTAAAAGAACCAAGATGCAGCAGCAGCGACAATGGTAATCATTGCAAACTTCATGGGTGCCTGCAGGCCTGCAACTTTGCCGCCCCTACCGGATATATTAACTATGTCGTCGATAAGTCCTACGAGTCCGCCGCCAAAGAGCGCGGCGAGCGGAAGCCAGGTTTGGCTGCGCTCCAGGTTGAACAGGATGGTGACAATGGCAGCTGCAGCAATAATAATCAGGCCTGCCATGCGCGGAATTGTACGCTTGATACGGAACTTTGCGATGATCTTGAGCGTCTCGCCCGTTGTCGAGTGGGTACGGGGCTGTTTCCACCACTTATACTTGTAGGCAAAGTAGGTGTAGATGGGAGTGATGGCCATGGCTAGTACGAAACCGGCAAGGCCGAGGAGAAAAATGCGTGTCAGCTCATCTGCAAAAGGACCAAATTCAATCATTATTTATGCAATCTGTATGTATTAATCTTTGGTTAACTGTAGCACAAAGTTATAATGGGGCCTATGAGTTTAGACAAAAAACACGCTGTTGTTGTTCTGGTCCGCGGCCTGCCCGGCAGTGGCAAGTCGTATATTGTTGAGCGTTTTATCAAAAAATATGGTGATGGCCAGCTTATCTCGCTTGACCCGGATCAGGTGGATAAAAATACAGATGCATATAAAGACCATGTTGCCGCACAGACAGCAGAAGGGGTAGACCCCGCGCTGTATTTGTATCGTTTTCTTCGCGTTCAGGCTTACGATGGTATCCGGGGCAGCAAGACTGTGATTTGGAACCAGCCGTTTTCAAACAGAGACATCTTCAAAAAAATGACAGACAACTTTTATCTGCAGGCAAAAGAGCACGGCGTGGATCTGGAACTGCTGGTTGTGGAGGTTTCTTTGGATCCCGAAAAAGCCCGTGCCCGGGTAAAATCCCGTAAAGAGGCAGGAGGCTTTGGCCCGGATGACGCAACCTTTGACCGCTTTGTCAGCGACTATTCTACCGTCGCAGATGAGTACAATGTCTTGTCTGTAGACGGCGAGCATGCCGATGAGGCGGTAGAACTCATGAAGGCCAAGATAGACTCTTTACGCTAAGACGGCTTGCTCTGGATTCTCGATACGTCTGAGCGCATCAAGATTGTGCCGCACAAAGTCTGCAAGCTGCGGATGGCAGGCCACGAAACTTTTTGTGCGTAGCTGATATTCGTCTTCAAAAAGCGGGATGATTGTGCCGCCAGCCTCGCTCACGAGCAGGGCTCCCGGTGCGTGATCGTGAATATTTGGCCCGGAGTACATATGAAAGCGTGCGGCAACGGTGCCATCAACAACTCTTGAAAAACCGTATCCTGCTCCATTGGGCGCCCGTTCGGTTGTCATACCGATGGCTCTTAGCATGATAGTAAGTTCGTCAAGCACGGATTTTTTGCAGGCGACGAGTTTGGGCATTGGCGTATCAGCAAGGGAGATATTTTGGCCGTTTTTTTGCGCTCCCCGACCTTTGATAGCAGCATACATGTCGTCTGTCGTTGGATTATAAATAACGCTTGCCTCTGCCCGGCCGTCGACAACCAGTACAGCCATGCCGGTAAAAGCCGGGACATTGGCAATAAAGCTTTTTGTGCCGTCGATCGGGTCAACCAGCCAGCAGGCCGACGGCAGGTTTTTTGGGTCATAACCGCTCTCTTCGCCCAGTATCGGCAGATCCGGGAAGTTATGCTTCATTTTCTCGACAATATAGTTCTCAGTTTCTATATCAGCATCGGTGGACGGGGTATCATCATCTTTAAACGACTTTGCCGGTTCTCCTGCGTGCGCCAATACAAAATCGCGGCGGTCTCGAAACGATTGCTGTATTTCCAGAAACGATTGGTACAAGAGCTGGTCCATCAGCCTATTGTATCAGCTCGGGTTCAGATAGTATGGACGACTTCAATCTTGGCGCCAAGTGTGTTCAGGCGTTCGGCCAAATCCTCGTAGCCGCGGTTGATAGTGTAGACATTGCGGAGCATGGACTTGCCCTCGGCCGCCATCATGCCAATGAGCAGCAGGCTGGCCGGGCGGAGCGCCGGCGGGCAGACCACATCGGCGTTTTTGAAAGTTGTCGGACCGGTGATATACACGCGGTACGGGTCGGCAAGCTCGATATTCATGCCGATCTTGGTCATTTCGGTGTAGTAAATGGCGCGGTTTTCAAACATCCAGTCGTGGATGAGCGTGCGGCCGTGGGCAACACCCACAATTGGTACGAAATATGGTATACAATCCGGATTTACCCCTGGCCAGAGGTTTGGATGGATTTTGTCCTCGAGCGCCCGCAGGCTGCCGTTGTGTTTGTGGACAACAATGTCTGCCAGCTCGGTGACACCGTTATCACTCGGATAGGTTTCACTGATGTCGATTTTTGCACCCATCTTCTGTAGCTTCAACAGTTCGAGCCCTATCCAGCGGATCGGCACGCGGCGTATGGTGAGCTTGGAGTTTGTTGTAATGGCCGCCGAAATAAAGAACATGGCCTCGATGGGGTCTTCGGTGGGGGCAAAGGTGATATTTTTTTTGACTTGCTTCACGCCCTTAATCTTTAACACGGGGGAACCAAGCCCCTCGATTTTGACCCCAAGCCTCATCAGGAAAGCGCACAGGTCCTGCACCATATAGTCAGCGCTCGCACCCTGGATAGTTGTCTCGTCGGTGGTACGGGCTGCCGCCATCAGCACGTTGTTAGAGACAGTGTTTCCGGCTTCGTACAGAGTGACGTAGTTACCGGGCTTTTTCTTGACGCTTACTTGGTAGAAACCGGTTTTGGCAACCACATTGACACCAAATTCTTCCAGCGCAAACAAATGCGGCGCAACCGTGCGGGTACCTAGTTTGCAACCGCCGGCATACGGTATTCTGAACGACGAATAATCATGCATAAGCGGGCCAAGCAGCATCAAAACGCTGCGCGTCATGCGGGCCGCCTTGGAGTTGATATTGCCGAGCTCCAGCTTGGCGGGCGGTTTGATCTCGAGATCATTGTTCGCCAGCCAGCGGACTTTGACGCCGATACTCTCGAGCACCTCTATAATCCGGTACACCTCTTCGATTTTTGGAAATGATTTGAACTTAGTCGTACCTTGGTTGAGTAGAGACGCGCACAGCAGGGCAACAGCGGCGTTCTTGCTCCGTTTTAGGGTGATTTCACCCTTCAGCTCATGCCCGCCCTCAACGCGCAGGTCAATACCGCCGGTGTTGAGAGATAATATCTGTTTGTTGAGCACGTCGCTGATACGGCCGAGCATGTCCATACTCAGGTTCTGCCCGCCCTTTTCTATGCGGTTGACAGCAGACTGCGAAGTACCGAGTCTCTTGGCAAATTCAGACTGAGTCAGGCCTCTGTCTTGTCGTATGTGGTGTATGAGCTTACCGATTTTTTCTGAAGTGTCATTCATACTGTATAAAGTTTCGCTTTCTATTCATGTGCTTTTCACGGATCTGAAGCTGCGCTTAGATATCCGCAACGTGACAAAATTCTATCATTACTGGATTCTAGCAAGCTTCATAAACCCATCTAACATACCATATATGATATATGTTGTCTATAATGTTTTTGTTTTTGCGCTATTGCTTATATACAATACTCCTATGACCTCATGTGAGCAACCTGAATTATTCCGCTATACTGAACCCATACGAAAGAGAGGCTCAGAATGACAGACGTTGATAAAAAAATCCGAGATTTAATTGCCAAAGAGACAGCGCGCCAAAGCAGCGGGCTGGAGATGATCCCGTCCGAAAACCATACCTCAGGCGCGGTATTGCATGCGCTTGGCAGCCGTTTAACTGATAAGTACTCCGAAGGCTACCCTGGCATGCGCTACTACGGCGGCTGCGAAGTAGTTGATGAGGTAGAAAATCTGGCTCGTGATTTAGCCAAAGAGCTGTTTGGCGTCACCTATGCCAATGTACAGGCGCACTCTGGCAGCCCGGCCAACCAGGCGATTTATTATGCACTGTGTGACCCGGGCGATACGGTCATGGGGATGGCGCTGGCGTACGGCGGCCATATGACGCACGGTCTCAAGGTGAACTTCAGCGGCACGTACTACAATTCTGTCCAGTACACGACCGACAAAGACGGGTTTATGGATTATGATCAGATTGCGGCACTGGCGACAGAGCACAAACCAAAACTGATTATGAGCGGCACTACCGCTTATCCGCGCCAAATCGATTGGCAAAAGCTGCGCGACATTGCAGACGCAAACGGCGCGTTCTTGGCAGCAGACATCTCGCATATTGCAGGACTTGTCGTAGCTGGCGAACACCCGAGCCCGGCGGGTATTGCAGATGTGATTATGACCACCACGCACAAGACACTGCGCGGGCCGCGCGGCGCTCTGATTCTGGCCAATGGCAGTCCAAGCAATCCGCTCAAGAAGCCCGAGCGTACTGCTGAAAACATTCCGTCTCTCATTGACCGGGCCATTATCCCCGGCTTGCAAGGTGGCCCGCACAACCACCAGACAGCTGCAATCGCGATGGCGCTGGGCGAGGCTTTAGCACCTGAGTTCAAAACCTATGGCCAGCAGATTGTGAAAAATGCCAAGAAGCTAGCAGCAGAGCTTACCAGCCGCGGTTTCAACCTTGTCACCGGCGGCACAGATAATCACCTGATGGTGGTCGATCTGACCAGTAAAGGTATTAGCGGCAAAGAAGGCTCGGACGCGCTCGGCAAAGCCGGTATCACCGTCAACAAAAACACCGTGCCGTTTGACCCGCGCAGCCCGTTCGACCCCAGTGGTATCCGCTTGGGCACGCCGGCGCTCACTACCCGCGGGTTCAAGGAAGAGCACATGATTCGTGTTGCCGATTGGATTGAACAAGCAGTCAAAAATCATAAAGACGACAAAAAACTGGCATCCCTGCACACCGAAATCACCGAATTTGCCAAGGACTTCCCGCTACCTGCCTAAAATCTTCAGATTTTTCTCAGCACCACCAAAGTAGTCTAGGGGTATGAAAAAATTAATTCCCTATGTTCTATGCATGGTCTTAGTACTTACGAATATTCTTACGGTTGTGTATTTTCGCCACCAACAATCCGAGATGAGAAGTGCAAGCTCATTTGTCTATTTTGCAAAAACCCAGAATTTACCAGATGGTGCAGCACATGTGGTGAATTGCCTCTCAGATTCAGGTATCGAGTTTCGTGAAGACAAAGACGGAGTAAAAGTGCGAGAAGTAGACTCTAAAAGAGCGGTAACAAGCTGCTCGTAACTCGACAGATACTTGACAAAAGCATAAGTACTATGCTATAATGATATTATAGGGCCTCTGTAGGCCGAGCTATAAGGGGATGGGGTCGCCGAGGATGGTTTTTTCGCCCCTGACGTAGACATTGTAGACAGCCTTGATGTTGGCAACGAGCTCACGAGCAGTTTGCGAGAGGCGCGTATGGCTATTGGTTGATGCGTAGCCATAGGCGTCAATACCGAACGAGCGGCACAGATACAGCGCACGAGGTAGGTGCGATTTTTGTGATACGACAACAACAGACTCAAGCCGGAAGATCCGATGCGCGCGTTCGCAGCTTTCATAAGTACTGCGTCCGGCATTGTCTTGCTGTATGGACTCGAGCGGAATCTGGTGGGCGGCTATGAGATAGTCTTGCATCACCTGCGGTTCATTATAGTTCACAAAGCGGTTATCGCCAGATACAAGAAATGTATCAATAGTACCAGCGTGGTAGAGTTCTACTGCAGCGTCAAGCCTGGACATGACAACATCTGTCGGCCGTTGATCGTGGCCAATACCACCACCCAGTACGAGTGCAACATGCGTCCCCGCTGGAACGTGCTCGGCCACGGCGGCTGGTGTAGACAGGACAAAGCGGTTAGCCATACTTATGAGCAGCAGACAGAGAGCAACGAGGAGCACGAGAATAATGAACAAACCGAAGAGAACGTACAGTAACGGGGTAAACCGCGAAGAACTGAGCCACTGCTGAAACCGATCGATCATGGCAGCAGTTCTGGCTCGCGTTCGAGTGCTATATTAAATAACTCATGTACCTTGGCTAGGATTTTGTCCTGGAAATCGAGCAGGTCAGCGGTGGAAGACGCTTTTTCGTTGACGAGTACAAGCGCCTGGTTTTTCCAGGTGCTCATGCCGGTGGCGGGGTCGCGCCTGCCTTTGAATCCTGCTTTTTCGATCAGCCAGGCGGCGGCCAGTTTCTGCTGGTTTTTGCCAATCTCCCAGGCTGGCATATCCGGGTATTTTTTGAGGAGTTTTTTGTACTGGGCATTAGTAATAATCGGGTTGGCAAAAAACGATCCGTTGTTTGCAACTTGTGCCGGGTCTGGCAGTTTGGTTTTTCTGATAGCGACAACGGCTTTCCTGATGGTAGCGGGGCTGGTGTCGGTAATTTTGTTATCGTCCAGATATGCTTGTACTGATTTACTTACTGCCGAGGCCGGATTTTTTTGTAGCTTGAGGTCAATTGATACGATAAAAAACCGGCCGCTATCGGTGCTCTTAAAACGGGATGTGCGGTAGCCAAACCCGCAGTCGGTGTTCTGGATAGTGACAAAATCTTTCTCCATGCGGTCGTAGGCGTAGAGGCTGAGGAGGGTTTGAGAAATGTCCTGGCCGTAGGCGCCGACATTCTGGACTGGTGTTGCGCCGGCTGTCCCCGGGACGAGAGAGAGGCATTCGATGCCCGAAAGCCCGGCCTTTACCGTGCGCTCAACCACCATGTCCCAATCTTCTCCGGCTCCGATTCGGTACGTTTCACTTAAGTGGTCTTCGGAAATTTTCTCAAAACCGGGGATTTTGTTGACAACCAGCAGGCCCTTAAAGCCTTCGTCGCGCCAGATAATATTACTGCCGCTGCCGATGACACGAATCGGCAGCTGGCGAGTCTCTGCCCATTCTTCTGCCGCCACCAGATCACTTTTGGTTTTGGCCTCGCACATAAAATCAGCCGTGCCGCCGAGGCGCATGGTCGAATATAATTTCAATGAAACATTTTTCAAAATTCTCATGGTTAATTTTAGTATAGCAGTCGGTTGCGGGATGAGTGCAAACGTCGTAGGATAGAGTGTATGCAAAGAGGTAAAAAACCGTTCGAAGAGCTTGGCGCCCGCCTGAAGTCTTTGCGGCGCGGTTTGCAAGAGAGCTTGCCAGAGGTGTCTGGCGCAATTGAACTCGAGTCTGACATAGTTGCCAGCTACGAGAGCGGCGAAACCCGTCCGAGCGAAGACGTACTATCCCTGCTGCTCACGCATTTTGCAGTGAACGATGAAGAAGCGGACGAAATCTGGGAAATTGCCGGCTACGCCAAGTCTGATCCAGCGGGTGATGATATGCATGCACATGTGCAAAATCTGGTGGTAATACCTATGGATACGCGGATAGTGTACACGGACACCGCTCATGTCAGCGCCAATAACTATGGTGTTGTGATGAATTTTATGCAGAGCGGCCCTGCAAACCAGCAGGTTCCAGTTGCCCGTGTGGGTATGAGTTTGGATCATGCAAAGAGCGTGCTCGAGGTCTTGAGCAGAACAATCCAACAGGCAGAGGCATCGGCCCGCCCAAAGCAGCTGCCAGCACCAAAACAGACAAGGAATCAAGAAAAGCAGTAGACCCTACATATCATAAGCCCTTTACTGTATATTGAGGTGCAGAGATTATAATTTATGGAGGGTTCTATGGAAGGTCAAGCAAAGCCACTGGCTTTTAAGGGTTCGGCAGGCGGATTTTTTGTCGCCACGATTGTGAGTGTGGTGATGTGGTATGTGCTTATTATCGGCTGGCCGATCGCATTTAACTTTATGAACAACTGGATCGTTGAAAATCTTGAAGTCAACGGCCGCAAGATGAAGTACGAGGCAGGTTACGGCGAGGTTCTGGGCTTTCTCTTGGTAAATATATTCCTCATCGTAATTACACTTGGTATTTATCAGTTCTGGTTTATTCCTAAGTCATACCGCTTTGTTGTAGACCACTCGACCTATGCTGATGACGGCACCCCAGTTGCAGCTGCCCCGGCTGATCCTGCTCCAGCAAGCCCGATAATTCAGTAGACTTTTTATATGCTAATGGTTAGTATGAGAGGTAGATATGACACAAGTAGAGATGACGGAAGCAGCATTTATAGCTAAGTATGGTCATGTTCCTGTGCAATTTGGCAATTTTACTCCAATGCCCCTTGCAACAGGCTTATTGTTTGAAGCTGAATTTTGCAAGGTGGAAGAAGAGGATCGATCAGATGAGTCTGCTAGGGTACGATTCCTCGCGAAGCGTGTTGGTAATGCGCTCGCTCCCGAAGACAGATATTTGATACCCGCAGAAGAGGACTAGGTAGTCTGTGTCCTCTAACCATGAGGCGATTGCCGGACAGGATAACGGACAATCTTTTTTTGAAACGATTAAAGATCAGGAGTTAGAACTCTTTGGCATAAGGGGTCTTGTAGGAGATCTAGTCGAAATGTGCCCAGTAAAAGGTGATAAATCGCGCATGACCGTAGATGCTATAGATAGGTTTGCTGCGAAAGCTTGGGTGCTCGCTGGCAATGAGCTGCCTCCGGAATACGTACATTTGATGCCTGAAGTTGACCGAGAAAGAGAGCAAGAAGGCAGTGTACGTACCTCTCAGAAGCAAGACGAAGCCGGTAAAAAACAAACGAGGACCTCAAAAGTTGAGCAGTCAATGCAAGATCCAGATGCTGAGTCAAGAACAGAAACACCTTATGATACGCCTAACCAACAAGAGGAAATAGTACAGACGGTAATAGCGCCGGATACATCTCAGCTGGAGGCAATCATGCAGGAATATGACAGGCAATATGCAGCACAGCAGGCAGGGATTGAAGTTCAGCGGCAGCAAGAAAAAGTAGTAGATGAATCTTTTATTACTGAAACGACGACTCGTGATAGTACAGAGTTACACACAGCAGACATCATTCAATTAGAGAGGACTGTGCAGGCAGTTCAAGAAGCACCCGTCGACTTAGTACCTCCAGTCTCAAGTGATGTTTTTGTTATGCATAACGAGACTTCTGTACTTGAGGCGGCGGCTCAAGATGAGTATGTCACTGACCCGCAAGAAATTATCGCTACCGGATGGAGTGAGGACTCAGGAACAGATATAAACTTATCTGATGTCCAAGCCGATGTACTTACACAGAACTTCGACACCGAGTTCCAGACTTCTGAAATGTTAGAGCGGTGGACTGATTTTTCATCTGAATTTGAAGAATTCCAGGCAGAAGCGCTTGATGGGCAGATAGAAGGTCTGTTTGCGGCAGAGTACGCTGAATTATCCGACTCAGCAGTCAGGACCACGCAAGAGCTGCAATCAGATATAGAACAAGGCGTCTCAGCAGAAGACATTAAGCCTCCGGCCCTGCTTGATGTCATGGCGCGCAGTGTCGAAGAATCGATTGAGCGCGGGCCAGAACGGGCCGAAGCGACGCAGAAAGCGTTTGATGAAGTACAGTTGCTCACAGAAGATCTGGCGCTGGCATTGTTAGATACAGAGACGTCTGAAGAACAAAGAGAGCTGCTCCAGCAACAGCTTGAAAAGCACATAGCTTCGCTCATGGAGCTGCTGGAAAAACCAGTGAGTGAGACAGTGATAAAAAGAATGGCAGAGCGCTTGGTACAGGAGAAACTGCAGGAAATTATCCTGCTGCAGGTAGAATTGTCTGCAGACAAGGGCACCCGCGAGCACAAATACTTTAAGGATGATTTGCTGTGGGCGCGGGTAAAATTAAATAGCGAGAGTATTGCTCAGTATGTCGGCAGTTTTGCGGTTGCCCGCAGCCAGTTCGCAATCGCGGCATAATAAATGGTACGCCCGGACGGATTAGCCTCACCTCTGGCGAGCCCCGAACTTCGTCTTTGAAAACAAGTTTTCAAGAGAAGGTTCGTTTCCGAACTGCCACTGGCAGTTCTCACACCGACCCTCCTTTTAGGGTCGCCAGTCCGAATCCGCCAAGAATACCACGAAAAAACCGAGCACGAGGCTCGGCTCTTTCGTGGTACGCCCGGACGGATTCGAACCGCCGACCCTCTGTTCCGAAGACAGATGCTCTAATCCGCTGAGCTACGGGCGCATAAGATACTCTCTACGCTTGGTACACCCGGCAGGATTCGAACCTACGGCCTTTGGTACCGGAAACCAACGCTCTATCCAGCTGAGCTACGGGTGCGTAAATAACTTCGGTATTTTACCATCTTTTAGGTAGAATAAGAAGACATGGTGTCTATAAAAAATATTGCAGAGGCAGAGGCTGTGCTGGCGCAGTACGTTCCGCTGGCCAAAAGTATCACAGGCAAAAACATCACGCTCAAGCGTATGGATCCGCTCATGACAGCGCTCGGTAATCCACAAGACAGGCTCAAGATTATTCATGTTGCGGGCACTTCGGGCAAAACATCGACGTGTTATTACGTTGCGGCACTCCTTGCCGGTGCGGGCAAAAAAGTCGGCCTGACTGTCTCGCCGCACATCGATAGTGTCACCGAACGGCTGCAGATAAACAGCAAGCCGCTTGCAGACGAGGTGTTTGTTTCAGCTCTCAGTGAATATCTGGAAATTGTAGAAGGTGCTGGTTTGCAGCCAACATATTTCGAGCTGCTTATCGGGCTGGCTTACTGGTACTTTGAGCGTGAAAAGGTTGACTTTGCAGTAGTCGAAACCGGATTGGGTGGGCTGCATGATGCCACAAATATCGCCGATGACCCTGACAAGGTATGCGTCATAACGGACATTGGGATCGATCACACGCATGTCTTAGGTCATACGATTACAGAAATAGCTGCTCAAAAGGGGGGTATTGTTCATCAGGGCAACACGGTTTTTATGTTGAAGCAGAGCGAGGAAATTATGCAAGTGATAAAGGACAGGTGCGGAGCAGTGGGTGCCGAGCTGAGAATTGTGCCTGATTTTACCGAGAGTAGGCTGCCAGCTGCGCTGCCTGCCTTCCAGCAGAGAAATGCAGAGCTTGCCTATCATGTGTGTCGGTCTGTGCTGCACAGCACCGATAGACTTGCATTGCTGGAAGATGTAGATTTTGATGTGCCTGGTCGGATGGATACTACGCATGCAAACGGTGTGACAATTATCATGGACGGTGCACATAATGAGCAAAAAATGCGGGCGTTTGTCGATAGTTTTTTGCAATTATATCCGGGCAAAAAAGTCCCGGTGCTGTTTGCGCTAAAGGTAGGGAAAGAAGCGGTAAGCGTACTACCGATTCTGAAAAGTATCACAAGCACGCTCATTGTGACTGAATATGAGACAGCGCAGGACCTGCCGGTCCCCGCGCTTGATAGCAGCCAGCTCGGAATACTTGCACAAAAGTTTGGCATAGAGACGCTCGTTATCAAAGAAGCCGCCGATGCTTATACAGAGTTCATAAAGCTTGCAACCGACATCGGAGTGGTGACGGGTTCTTTTTACCTTATCGGACAAATAAGAAGAGCGCGCTAGGGAGTATCGGGTATGAGTAGGGACGTTACATTTATCGCAGCAGTTGATGATGACCTTGGTATTGCCAAGCAGGGGAAGTTGCCATGGGACATTCCGTCGGACCGAAAGTTTTTTCGGGATTCGATCTCATCAGGTCCGGGGCTAATGGGCTGGAAAACGTTTATGAGCAACAACAAGAAACCGTTTCCGACCTGCCCGCGCAACATCCTTGTCACCCACCGTGATGTATCGTTTGACAGGGTTGAGGTGGTGCATCATTTGCGTGATTTTATCCAAAATTTTGATGAAGATTTGTGGGTAATCGGCGGCGGCGATGTGTTTGCACAGCTTCTGCCATATGCGACCGAACTGCACATTACTCGAGTGAGGGGTGTATATGACTGTGATGTATTCTTTCCGGAATTCGAAGATATTTTTAAGCTCTCCGAAGCCTCGGAATGGTTTGAAGAGAACGGCTATACTTTCCGCTACGAAACTTGGACTAGGTCAAAATAACAGTCGCCAGGCTGAGGAATACTAAAAAGCCAAGGATATCTGTCCCGGCGGTCATAAATATTGCCGCAGATGTTGCCGGGTCTTTGCCTAGACGTGACATAACCAGTGGCATAAGTGTGCCAAAAAATGCCGCCACAATAAGATTGATAATCATCGCGAGGCCCAGCACTAGGGCGATCTTGAAGTTTCCGGTGAACACCGTCACGATACCCGTGATGAGCACGCCGACGATGAGACCGTTGATAAATCCAGCGCCCAGTTCGTGCCGGAGTGTACTCCAGGCGGTTTTAAGCTCGATCTGTTTCAATGCAATCCCGCGTACAATGACTGCAAATGTCTGCGTAGCGGCGTTGCCGCCCATGCCGGCAACAATTGGCATAAAAGCTGCCAGGATGACAAAAGCCGAGAGAGTTTCTTCGAATCTGCTGACCACAAATGCCGCCAAAAATGCTGTGCCAAGATTAATAATCAGCCAGCGGTGCCGGTTTTTAACCTTGAACCGGGCTGAATCAGTTACGCTCTCTTCTTCATGGATGCCAGCAAAGTCGTACAGGGTTGAGGCCTCCGTCTCTTGCATGAGTTTTAGTACATCATCTGAATAGATGATACCAATGACAGCCCCGCCGTCGTTGAGCACCGCAACCTTTGCATGAGGATTCTCGGTGAACATGTCCATAACTTCGTCGTGCGTTGCCGCATAGCTGAGCGTGTGGATACGCTTGACGTATTTGCCGATAAGCTCTGTCTTGCGGGCAAAGGCTAGCTCGTGCCCGGGCAGATATCCGGCCAGCTTGCCTTCGTCTTTTTGGGCCAGAATCACCGGCGGTCTACCGGTGCGCTTTTCATGCTCCTTGAATTTTTTAGCTACAGTCGCAACAGAGTCATTTTCGTGAACCTGTATGTAGTCAAGAGTCATAAGACCGGCAGCAGTCTCAGCATCGAATTCCAGCAGAGTAGATATGGAATTCTTGAGTTCGCTGCTGAGTAGCACAAGTACTTTTTCGCGCCGCTTGCGGGTGAGCAGCTGCAGCATGTCAGTTGCGTCGTCGGGGTCCATTGTCTGCAGGATTCCTGCCAGATCTTCCGGCGAGATATGCATCATGATGTCGCGTTTGACGCTGCTGGTGACTGAACGTAAAAGTTCTACACGCTTTTCGAGAGTGAGTTGCAAAAACAGCTCGGTGCGCTTGTCTTTATGAAACAAGATATCACCCAAAAGAAGCGGGTTGATAGGCACATTGAGCGGTTTAGACAGCTTGATCCTGTCTTTTAGCTCGGGGATTTTCATCATAGGCTCTGCCCCTAAGCATTAGTAGTATCTACCCAAAGTATAAACAGAAACCCTCTTTAGGACAAAGGGGTTTCTGTTTACTGACTGAATGAGTTTAGATTAGTCGCGTGCTTCGCCGACGTTGTCGGTGTTGAAGTCGACATATGCTACGTAGCGCTCCCAGCGCGCTTCGGCAGCTTCGTCAAGTTCTTGTGCTTTCTTGACGGCTGCTTCGACATCGGCTTCGCTGAGCTCTACTTTTTCGCCCTCATTGATGGCAGGAAAACCAGCATCTGATGTTAAAAACGTTTCTGCGGCGACGATTTGCGCTTGGCTGAGATTTACACTCTTGTTCCAGCCATAGGTCTGTACGGCCTTGCGGGCAATCTTGGTGAAGCTGTCGCCAGCTTGGGCGGTGTAGCTGTATGGCGTATCATTTTCTTCCTGTTGTTCCTCGGCCCGCTCCTCTTGGTTTTCGGCTGGTTGTTCTGCATCTTGCGCAACTGCAACGCTTGGATTCAGCGTTGCAAACGCAAACGCCCCAACCGCCACGAACAATGCTAGTGCGGAGATTTTTAGTAGTTTTTTCATGTGTATATACCCTCTCGTCCCCACCACTTATGTTTATGTGATGAGGGTATTGTACCAATGCTTATGTATAAAGAATAGTGTGATTTTTGCAATTATGTCTCATGGTTTTGCAAGCCCGAGTTGTCTCGGGTAAACTATTGCACTCTCAGACAATCCCAAGCTGGACAAGTCGAGCTCTTGTAGGCTTGCTTATCTCTAGATCTGAGAGGGTCTCTGTCTTATGCCAGGCAGCCTTGGCGATGTCATCCATGAGATTCAAAGGAAGTTCAGAGGCGGGCTTATCTGCCCTTACTATGAAGTCATAGAATTCCATATCAACAAGCACGGTTTCACCAGTATCACGTAGTGTCTTCTCGCTTTGGCCACGTGCGGTATCTTCGAACGGAATAATTTCATAATCAGAGATATCAATACCGACTTCTTCCATTGTTTCTCGTTTCAAAGCTTCAGTTTTCGTCTCTCCTTCCTCGATGCCGCCGCCCGGCACAACCCAAGTGTCTTTATACACGCCGCCTTTGCGGTTCTTGCCGAGTAGAAAATATCCGTCACTTGAGAAAAAGAAAACCCCTACAATATCTCTCTTAATCGTACGCATATTGTCAGTATAACAAAAGCACCCTCTAGAGGGTGCTTGGAATACCTGTGGAGGGTAAGGAGGGACTCGA
>CAZXOA010000014.1:0-15617 GCA_964642275.1 uncultured Candidatus Saccharibacteria bacterium
GAACCCCCGAATGCTGGGACCAGAACCCAGTGCCTTACCACTTGGCGAACTCCCAATACAGCCAAGAGAAATAAACCGAAACTCATATTTTTAAGAGGGGTGCAACCGACATTCTGCCAGTCGGAACATTCGTACTCTAGCATGATTAAAACCCGAATGGTTGCATTGTCGTCAGAAGACTCGTTGCCGGTGTGCCAGTGGCACATCCCACGCGCGCCTAAATCCCAACAACAAACTGATTTTAACAGATAAGGCACCAATTTTCTAGTCCGTTGTACAAAGCTGATTATAGAGCTATACTTCGGACAATATGCATAAGCTTGCGCGGGTACACCGGCACAGTAAACACTTTGAGCCCGTATGGCATGTACAAAGCGTGCTCCTCGTCGCAATTGCGCTGCAGTTTGTTCTCGACGATCGCCTGGCAATTGGGCATCAATACACCGTAGCCGGGCTCGAGATCAGCCTGATTCTGCTCCTTGCGTTTATCAGACCGCGCGAAAAAAGATTCATCACCCGCATTCGCCGCACTATCGCCATCGGACTGATTGCGCTCGTTTCTATTGCCAACCTAAGCTCACTTGCATTGGTCATCAACGACCTCTTTCATGCCGGAGCAGTCGATGGCAAGGATCTCATATTATCGGCGCTGGCTATTTATGTCACCAACATCATTATCTTCGGCCTGTGGTATTGGGAGCTGGACAGCGACGGCGTACAAGGCCAAAGCGCCGACGTACTCCCCATAGACTTTCTGTTTCCCCAGATGACCGTGCCGAACAGCAAAGCAGCAAAAGACTGGTCTCCTACCTTTTTTGATTATTTGTATATATCAATCACCAATGGCACGGCATTCGGCACCAATGATACTGCTCCGCTGACTCACCGTGCAAAACTACTCATGTCAATACAGTCGATTATCTCAATTATTATCGTCGCTTTGGTTGTTACAAGGGCGGTTAGTATCCTCGCCTAGGCCTGCATCGGGTAAGTCCCAGCCATCGAAAGCTGAGTGTGTGCGATAGATCGCATTTGCGGCTGGAGAGCCTCTGTTTTTGCAAAAAGCTCGGGCTGAGATATTGAGCCGAGAAACCTTTCTAGCACGAGATCATGTTGTGCAATATTATTAGCAAGCCCTTGCTTGAATGAGCCAACGATGGTAGCACTTTCCTCCGGAGGCACTCCTAAGGCATACATGCCGGACCCTATACCGTATCTGATTTGATTGATCGTATATATGTCCTGCTCTCGTAAAGAAGCTGCCATTCTTTTTGCGCCATACAATTCATCTAAAGTTTCGAGTGCTTCGGCGTGCATACGAACAATTTCCAGATCAGCAAATCGGGCCATTATACTTGCCGCTCTTTCAAGCGCTCGTTGCCGCATCTCAGGGTGTCGTTCCGACCTTCTCTGCGTCGTTGCCGCAAAGCCAAGCAGTGCAACCTCAGCGATAGAAGCCACACTTGTGAAATAAAGATCCTCAACCCGTTCGTCGGAAACGGCGTCTCCCCCAATTGAGTCCCTCCATAGTTCAATGCTAGCAGGGTTGTGCACCACCTGCACAATACCTCTAAGGTTTTTGAACCTTGGAATAGGTAATACATCCTTCTCCTCTTCAGAAAAAAGAATGTTTGTATAGCCAGTAACCAAATCTGTCGAGACGTTTTGCGCTATCGCAACCGTTTCCAAATAGTCGTTGAACTTCGCGGTTAATCTCTCTTGTCCACTACTCATTCTTGCTCCTCACGCCACTTGGCGATTTCGGCATGGTGGCCGTTTTTTAATACTTCTGGCACTTTATATCCGCGGAAATCATCTGGGCGGGTGTACTGCGGGAACTCAATTGATTCATCGTCTTCTTGGAATGACTCAATCTCTGCCGACATCTCGCCACCCAAAACACCCGGCAGAAGTCGTACCACGCTATCTACTATAGTCAGAGCGGGCAGCTCACCACCTGTCAACACATAATTGCCAATACAGATCTGCTCGTCTACCCAGTGAGTGACCCGCTCATCATAACCTTCATAGCGCGGGCATACAATTATCAGACCCTTGCCACCTGCAGACAGGCGCTTGGCATCAGATTGTTTATAGAGTTTACCGCGGGGTGTTGGCAGCACCACCAGCGCGTCTGGGTCGTGTGCCTTGGCGTGTTCGATAGCCGCCACAACCGGCTCGGGCTTGAGCAGCATACCGTCACCACCGCCATAAGGCGTGTCATCTACCGTCTTGCGCGGACCGATACCAAACTGGCGCAGATCAATCACGCTGTATTCGACGATACCTCTATCTGCTGCCTTCCAAAGCATACTAGTACCGAGATACGGCTCGATAACTTCGGGAAATAAGGTAATAACTTGAAATCTCATCATAATATAGTATAATTATATCATGTTTTTTGTAAGAACACCAGATGAACTCAGTCATATCTACAGGGGGTTCCCTGATGTAGCCAAACACGAGGCAGGACCCATGCAAGATAATCAACGGTGGATCGAACAGTGGATCGGCAGATCGCTGCTGCCACTGCTTGTACGCGCAAACCCTCATCGCTTTAGCAGCGGCTTACCCGGAATAGCGAGCAGAGCAATCTGTTATTATGGCGGCCAAGAAGATACCCGCGTGTTGGATTTTCATCTCGATAAAAGGCTGCCCCCCGATGTTTCCGCCTTTGTAACAATCGGCGTCATGCAAGATGGTACACCACGAGGAACCTTAGGTACGCTCAATCCAGAACACCGTTCTTACACACTCAATGAGATTACAGAAAACGGCTATAGAGATGATATCATCGAGACACCCCCGTACTGTGCCGCCGTTTTTGACCCCACGACCGAACTGCATGCCGCACCCCCATTATTAGACGAAGAATACCGAACTCTCTACACGACTACATTGACTGGCGACGGCATAAGCAGTATGCCGCTAGTCAACCCATTTGCAGACGTGTCTTAAATATCCAGATCGTCCAGATCTTCAAGCTCTTTGCGGGCCTTGTTGATGGCCTCAGAGTTGTCGTCGCCTTCTTCTAGTTCAACTTCGTCATCAGTTGCCGGAGCTGCTGTGTCATCAGATGATGAGCTATCATCGCTCTTGCTTGCCCAGCCATCGCCGTCAGAACTGCCGCCACGCGGCCCTTCGACACCATTATCGACAATCTTTAGGTTGTAGCGAGCATCGTTCTTGGTGCCGAGTGCACGCAGGAGTGTGCGCAGGCTCTGGGCCGTTGCACCGCGCTTGCCGATAACACGGCCAAGATCTTCCGGATCTACCGTCAGCTCAAGCAGCACGCCCTTTTCATCGATACGGCGCTCTATCTTGACTTCATCCGGCTTACTGACTAGGGATTTTACGATATATTCTACAAATTGCTGGTCGATACTACTCATCAAGGCGGTCCCTTCGGTTTTTAGTAATGTACCATTCTAGTATACAAGAAAAAGCGCCCTCCAAAAAAGTGGAAAGCGCTTTTGTTTAGAAGCTTTGACTTATTCTGCGGAGGTTTCCTCTGATGCAGTTTCTTCAGCCGGAGCCTCAGCATCCGCTGCAGGTGTCTCTTCGGCTGGTGTTTCAGCTGCTTCTGGTGCAGCCTCTTCGGCTGTAACTTCAGCCTCGGCAGCAGAAGTTTCTACCGGAGCCTCCTCGGGGGCTTCTTCGGCAGGGCGGGTGCTGCGGCGCTTTTCAGCGTCGCGGACCTTGCGTGCTTTTGTGGTATCAATCTTGACCCACTTCGGCAGCTTGGCACCTTCTTTTTGCAGAAGCACAGCCACGCGGCTTGATGGCTGAGCACCATGATCGAGATAGTGCTGAGCCTTCTCGATATTTAGAGTTGTTTCTTTTGAGTGTGGATTGTATGACCCAAGAGTGGCCACAATCTTACCACTGCTAGGGGTCCGGCGGCTGTCTTGAACGACAACGCGGAATTGTGCGTGGCCCTTACGGCCGGTACGCTGCATACGAATAACGAGCATTTCTGCTTCATCCCTTCAATTAGTTATTTCAGGTGAATATTTTACAGGATACCACCCCTGTTGTCAAGAACAGCGAGCACTAGAGATAAATTCTTCTTAGTATACATTATATCACACGTGTCAAGATAAGTCAATACCCTACCCCTGTTTCACGGCCGTCAGACCGTGTATAGAAAATACAAATCGTCTTTAGCGATTTGTCCTTGGTCTTAATGGCCATGCAAACCCGCCCTGATTCGGACGTTGCTCAAAAGCACAACTGCTAGGCAGGCACATGTTTAAGCGGCTTGTCTGCTGCTAAAGATAGAAAGACAAGCCGTGAGTTGTGCCTGACATTGTGTCTTTTGACAACTGGCCGAGTCACGGTGGTGTTTGCGGCCGAGCTTTTTGGGTTACATTTTTGTCGACACAAAAAGGTAACGATTCGGTTCCTTATCTAAGGAACAAGGGGCCTTTGGTTCTTTGGCCAAAGAAAGAACATGAGGTATTTACTTTGAAGCTTTTGAAAGCTTCACCAGAGCTTTTTCTGCCGCGGCCTGCTGAGCAGCTTGCTTGCTTGGGCCATTACCTTCACCGTACAGTTCGGTATCTATATACACCCCCACGGTAAAGATTTTGTCGTGGTCGGGGCCGTCTTCATTCATAACCTTGTAGGAGGGAGTGTGACCAAGCTCGCTCTGCGCCAATTCCTGCAGCCGGGATTTTGCATCGAGCCACGAGCCAGACTCCAAAATACCGGCAAAAGTACTGAGAATGGCCTTCTCTATAAGCTGCTTGGCCGCATCATAGCCTTGATCCAGATAGACCGCACCCACCACCGCCTCAAAGCTGTTTGCCAATATCTGGGCACGAGCGCGCTCGGTACCGCGCTTTTCGCCTCGCGACAACCGCAAAAACGGCTCAAAGCCCAGCCGGTTGGCCGCAGCACTAATACTTTCTGTGCGCACCAGGCTGCTGCGCCAGTTGGTCAGAATACCCTCCGGTTCGGAATAATTTTTGTACAAATACTCTGTGACAACTAATTCGAGCACGGCGTCACCAAGGAATTCAAGGCGTTCATTGTGTTCCTTGACAGTGCTGCGGTGTTCGTTCAAATACGAACGGTGTGTCAGCGCGGTAATGAGCAGATTTATATCGGAGAATTCGACACCAATCTGATCACGAGCCAACGCTTGGTAGCTGGCTATATCTTGCATATATTACTTCTTGAGTCCTTTCTTTACTTTCGTGAGTGCAATCAACATAAGTTTGCTAATATCTTCGTACTCTATCTTATCGAGTGCCTCGTGCGCATCAAACCATCTTATACCATTCATCCAATCCTCGGGTACAAGCGCGTTAGTATCCTTGGTCGCGTGCACTAAAAATATCTCTGTTGTCATCAGTACCAGGCTTGTCTGACGGCGGTAACGGAAGTTGATCTTGCCCAGCCAGCTCTTGACATCAAGGTGCTTGAGCCCGGTCTCTTCGCCGATTTCGCGGATAGCTGTTGCCCGCGAGTCTTCGCCCTCTTCTATATGACCCTTCGGAATTGTCCATCGGTCTTTGGCATCCTGAATAAGCAAGAATTGTACCTTATTGCCATCAGGAGTCACGCGGTAGACAACACCGCCAGCGGTTGGCTCGCGCACAACCTCAGAAATCGCTGGACGGCGGCGGTTCATGAAAGATTTAAAGCCTTTTATAGGACTGCCAGGACGGCGCATAACCTTTTTTACAAAGGCGCGCTTACCTTGCTCGTCCGAGCTTTTCTTGTTTGATTCTTCTGCCATTGATTACACCTTAGGATTCTTTTGTTGGCTTGGGTTCGGCAGTACTGTCTGTCTGACGAAGCAGCGAGCCGAGTACGCCATTGACGAACTTCGAGCTGTTGTCGCCGCCAAATGCTTTGGCAAGCTCTACTGCCTCGTTGATAACCACTTTTGGCGGTACATCCTTGGCGTGCAAGAGTTCGTAGGCACCCATCCTGAGTACAGCACGGTCCATTCGTGCTATCTGAGCTATCGGCCATTCTGGCGCAAGCGGCTGCAATATCTCGTCTAGCTCGCTCTGGCGTTCTATAACGCCATTTGTCAGCTGCTCAATAAATGCAACGTCGTCGATTGTCTCCCTATAGCGAGCTGTGTTGCGGCTGAGAATCTCAGCAACATCAAGCGTCTCATCGCCAGCTTCCTGGCGAAAATCCTGTTCGTATAGGGTTTGAAGCGCAACGATGCGTCCCAAATGCCGATTCGATGCCATAAAATTGTTAACTTTCCCGCTTATGGTACTAACTAGGTACCAGTATATCCTACAAAATTGCTTATGTCTCTAGGCTTCTGCAGTAGGTTTTGCAGATTCGCGAGCCGTTGTATAGGCTTTGACCGGAGACTTTGCGTTAACACTACGCGCAAGCTTGACCACGAGGTGGCTGCGGCGCGTACCGGTTTTGCGGTGGGAAGTTCGTTTCTTAGGCTTACCCATAAGAGTAGAATCCACTCCTTACTTAAAGTTAGTTTATTGAATTCAGGTGTCAGTATACTTGTTTTTTGCCTATTTTACAAGGGTAGCCTGAGCGCCGGCTGAAAAAACCATTGACAATATAGACAAATATTGATATAATGATACTATGCGCGGATTGAACTCTGCTGAAGCCCCCTCGTCCAGACGCAGGCCTCTGCTTGCCCTGATTCTTGCCGCAACGGCCCTTGTTGGGTGCGGCGATGAGAGCGCACCTATCGCCTGCGAATCTACCGTGACAGTCGATATTTGGTCGATTCCTTCGGAAGTAACAAGCAGGACTATAGGAAATCGAAATATTACTGATATATCAGCTATTGTTGCATACCGTGCGCCAGAAGAGGCCCGCGTGTGCTATGCCGCCTTTGCGGACAGAGTAGCTGAGCTCAATGACGGTGTAACCGAGTACCGAATAGGTCAGATTATTTATGTGCCCAAGCAGATGTTTGCAACACCTCTGGAATAAGGCACCTAGACAACAAGGTTCACCAGCTTGCCCGGTACGTAGATGACTTTCTTTGGCTCACCAGATAGGTGGGCTTTTACTTTTTCGTCGTTTTTAGCAGCTTCTATGGCCGTGTCTTTATCGACATCTGCCGGCAACTGCAACTGAGCGCGCAGCTTGCCGTTTACTTGCACAACGACTGTGATGGTGTCGGATGTCAGATATTTATCATCCCACTCCGGCCAGTGATCTTTGTTGACACTGTCTTCATGCCCAAGCTGTTGCCACAACTCATCGGCAGTATGCGGCGCAAATGGCGCAATGAGCTGCACGAGGCTTTCAATAGCAAATCTCCATGCGTCGTTTTGAACGACTCCGTCTTTGGCTTTGATGTCATACAGATCATTCGTGGCCTTCATCATGGCAGCAATGGCGGTGTTGTACTTCTGATCTTCTAGGTCTTCGGTGACTTTCTTGATTGCCGAGTGGATTGCACGGAGAGGCGCTTCGGTCTCTGGCCCGTTGTCCGCCGACAAGAAATCCTGCGTAATATTCCAGACACGGTTTAAGAACCTATAAGTTCCGGGTACGCCCTGCGGATCCCAGCGGATCCACAGGTCGAGAGGCGCAGCAAACATTAGATAGGTGCGAAGCGCATCCGATCCATAGCCCTGATTGATAATCTCCAGCGGGTCCACACCATTGCCTTTGGACTTGCTGAACATCTGGCCGTCATTGGCCGTGACCTTGCCGTTGAATAGAAACTTCTTGAACGGTTCGGGGTCGTCAAGCATACCAAGCTTATGGAAAAAGCGGGTGATAAAACGCGCGTAAATCATATGCGCAGTGGCGTGGTCGCCGCCGTTATAGAAATCTACCGGCATCCATTTGTTGGCAATCTCCGTATCGAAAGGCACACTCTCATTATTTGAATCTAGGTAGCGCAACATATACCAACTACTGCAGATATAGGTATCAAGCGTATCCGTCTCGCGCTGAGCCGGGCCGCCACACTGAGGGCAGGTCACATTCAGCCAGTCGGTAGCACGCGCAAGAGCCGACCGGCCATCACCGCTCGGCGCAAAATCTGTCAGTTCGGGCAAGACAACCGGAAGCTGGTCGTCTGGCACCAGCACGGCACCATCTTTTTCACAGTGAATGATTGGAATCGGTGCGCCCCAGTAACGCTGGCGGCTGACGCTCCAATCGCGGATCTTGAAGATAGTTTTGTCCTCAGCCAAGCCTTTTTCAGCCAAATCAGCCACAATCTTCTCCCGAGCTTCGCTACTACTCAAACCATCGTAAGTACCCGAGTCATACATACGACCCTCAGACACCAGAGGCATAGCGCCTAAGCCATTCAGGTAAGCATTGAATTGTAGTTTGCTGCCCTCACCGTGTACCTTGTGCAGCAACTCATCTGCTGTTACCCACATGACTTCGTTGCGGCTTTGCTCTTCGTCGGTCACTTCATCTTGGTCTAGGTTTTCCAGCACCAAGGCCGTTGTGGTGATAAAGGCATGACGATTAATATCCTTGCCTTCGTGGTAAAAGCTAACATAGTAGGGCGGAGCTACGACTTCTACTCGAGAGATATTTTTGTAGCCTGTTTCCTCATGCATTTCACGCGCTGCCGCTTGTTCGACAGTCTCGCCTGGGTCAATACCGCCCGTCACATAACTGTATGATTCTGTATGCCAATCTTTCTTCCTCAGTAAAAGGTATTTATCTTCTGTCGGATGCTTAACGATTGCCTGCGCGACAATCCGGCTTTCTGTCGCCCTGTCGCTTCTAGGCGCAGTTAATGTATCCATGATATCGGGCACAACAACTTGACGAATTGCCAGGTTAAATTTCTGGGCAAACTCATTGTCGCGTTCGTCGTGGGCGGGTACAGCCATGATGGCGCCGGTACCGTAGCCCGCCAGCACATAATCGGCAATCCAGATGGGGATTTTTTCGTCATTTGCCGGATTAATCGCGTAGGCACCGGTAAAGACACCTGTTTTTTCTTTGCTGCTGGCGCGTTCGATCTCGGTTCTCTTGGTGGCTTCCTTTACATAGGACCCAACTGCCTCCTTCTGCTCGTCAGAAGTGATAGCTTCGACAAGTTCGTGCTCTGGCGCCAGCACCATAAACGTCGCGCCAAACAGCGTGTCGGGGCGCGTGGTAAAAACAACTATATCTTCGCTGTGTCCCGCAATATGGAATTTAATCTCTGCGCCCTTGCTCTTGCCTATCCAGTTCTTCTGCGCGGTTTTGACTACGTCAGACCAATCCAGCGCATCAGTGGCCTCGAGTAGCTCATCGGCATAGTCGGTAATCTTAAAGAACCACTGCTTGACTTCTTTTTTCTCGACCAGCGGGTCATCTGCCGCGTCATGCCGCCAGCATTTGCCATCAATCACTTGCTCGTTGGCCAGCACGGTTTGGCACTTGGTACACCACCACTGCATGCGTGCATCTTGGTATGCCAGGCCATTTCTATACATCTGGCTAAAGATCCACTGCGTCCACTTGTAATATTCCGGCAAGTGGGTCGAGATTTCTTTGCTCCAGTCATTGCTCCAGCCCATGGCCTTGTACTGGGTGTGATAGTCAGGAATGATCTTGGCCATCGAGGCCTGCGGGCTGACCCCCGTCTTGATCGCATAATTTTCTGCCGGCAAACCAAAGGCGTCCCAGCCCACTGGGTGATAACTATCGTACCCCTGCTGGCGTTTGTAACGAGCCATGACGTCGCTGATGGTGTAGTTCATGGCATGTCCAATGTGGATACCCGCACCGCTGGGGTAGTTGAACATGCTCATCGCAAAGTATTTGGGCTTATTGCTGTGCAGATCGGCCTTATAGGTCTGCTGTTCGTCCCAAATTTTTTGCCACTTCGGCTCAATTTCTTTTGGATTATACCTGGTCATATGGGAGTATTATACAATCTGTTACACCTCTGTTGCAATTTTCACCCAGTTTTATCCAACAACTGTTGACCAATGCTCATAATCAGAATTATTACCCCTTATAACCTCAGCGTGGAGCTTGCGCAGCTTGGACGAGATTGGCCCTTTGCCATGAATCTTACGAGCGTCTACCTCGATGATTGGTGCCAAATATGCAGAGGTTCCGCAGGCAAAGGCTTCTTCAGCGACATACAGTTCAGTTAGATCAACTGTACGCTCGCTGACCGGAATTCCTAAATCTTTTGCCATCTGGATTATGCTGCGCCGGTTGATACCTTCTAACAGATCGCTGGTCGCGTCAGGTGTAATAAGTTCGCCGTTTCTCACCATGAAAATGTTGGCCGCACTCAGCTCACAGACATGCCCGCTGGCGTCTAGGAAGATGCAGTCGTCGTAGCCGCTGTCGATCGCATCCTGTTTGGCAAGGACTGAGTTTACGTAAGCACCATTTACCTTGGCCCGGGATGGAATGGCGTAGTCAGGAATCCGCCGCCAGACACTCGTCTTGAGACGTGCGCCATCCTGCGGTACGATCGAGGCCGCTTCGTATAGGAAAATGCTGAGCGAGGTGTGCATACCACGAGACTTCGTACCTGGAAGCAGCTCATCGACATGCACGGTGACACGCGCAAACACATCTTCAGCCAGCTTTGTCTCGTGCACAAGATTCCGCACTACCTTGGTAAATTTCTCAAGCGTCCACTGATTCTCAAAGTGATCGATGCCGATGATTCGAGCCGAATCCTGCAGGCGTTTAAAATGATCTTTGAGCCGAAAGGCTACCAGCTGTCCCTTTTTATTACGCAAGATAGGGAAGACGGTGTAGACACTCAAACCGTAGAGTACCGCAGAGCTTGCAACGCTCAAGTTTGCCTGCTCGAGCGGCACAATTTTGTTGCCCATAAAAACTTTGCTGTATATCTTTGCCATAAGCTAGAACTGCTTTAGATAGTTTGTGTTGAAAGTGATAGTTTTCTTCTGCGCTTTTTGCCAGCGGTCTTCTGCCAGTGCAATCAGTGTGCTAACCAGCTCAACCGAAGAAACTCCAGCCTTGTTCCAGTTGTGGCGGTAGAGGTCGCCAGGCAGTGGGTTGATTTCATTGAAGTAGACCTTGCCCGCCTTGTTATCTATCAGCATATCCACGCGGGCTGTGCCGCTGCAGCCGATGGCGCGGTACACTGCCAGCCCGGTTTCGACGGCCTCGTCATACAGTTTTTTTGGCAAGTCTGCCGGGAGCTGGCTGTAGCCTTGGGCACCCTGCTTGCCGGACTTACCACCTCCTTTTTTGCCGCCTTGCATATACTTGGTATCAAAGTCGAAGAAATCCTCTGCCTTCAGAAGAGGCCGCTCTAGCAGTGCGGGCTGCGGATCTTCATTGCCGAGTACCGGCAAAGTTACTTCTATCAGATTCTGTACGCCCTGCTCAACGATAATCCGGTTATCGTAATGCGCAGCTACTTCCAGAGCGTTCGTAAGCTGGTCTACAGATTCAATCCGGGATATGCCAATGCTCGAGCCAAGCCGGGCCGGCTTCACAAACAGCGGGTACCGAAGCGGTTTGATTTTTGCAAGCACGCCACGAAGATCCCGGGCTAAATCATCATCCGTAAACCATACCCATGGTGTCGATGCAACGCCCGCGCTGTCCGCCACTTGCTTGGCAAGTATCTTGTCCATAGCAACCGCACTGGCAGCCACACCGCAGCCGACATACGGTACATTGGCCATCTCAAGCAGGCCCATCAGCTCGCCGTCTTCGCCGTGTGTGCCGTGCATGGCCGGGAATACCACATCTACCTTTTTGTACTGTTTGCGGCCTGCAAATTGACTGGATTTGACTAGCGTCAATCCGTTATCAAACAGTAAGTGTACTTTTGGGCTCTTGCGCATAAGGTCGTCTATTTCGCCGCTTTGGTACAGACTGATGTCTTTCAGTTTTTTGTCCCAGAACCAGGTACCGTCCTTGGCGATGTAGATCGGTTCGATATTGTACTGCTTGGTGGCTTCTAAAGGCTTGATAATGCTGGCGATAGCCGTCACGATTGATACATCATGCTCAGTCGAACGTCCACCAAAGATTACTGCAATTGTTTTCATAAGCAGAACTATACACACACATTTTTACAATTACAATATACAATTAATTAGTTTTAATTGTAATTATCTGTCCAGTCGTTTTGCATGAGCACCACGTCACCGGCAGCCAGCTGGTACTGGAGGTTTTCGTAATAATCTAGCGGGTCATCGACAAACGCAACCTTACCGTCAAAATTACGGGCCTGGAGCGCCTGGTCTATGATACCGGTTGAGCTGTTACGCATCAGCACGACTTCGTCTGGTTGCACGGCAATGATGTGTTCTGCAATCTCTTTATGTACCCGTTCTTTCTCTGAGCCCTGTTCTACCAGGCCCGGGGTCACGTAAATCTTGCGTTTGGCCGGCAACTCCTGAAGCAGCGCCAGGCCAGCCTTGATACCTTCGAGATTACCGTTGTAGGTATCGTCAATAACCCAAGCCCCGCCTAGACTGATTGGCTGCAAACGATGCTCAAAAGGCGTGGTCTTAGCCAAGCCGGCCGCGACCTGTTTGGGGGTCAGGCCGAGCTGCAGCGCCAGCGCCGCAGCCACACCAAGCGGCGCAGCCAAGTGGCGACCAAGCAGACTGCTTTTCAGTTTGAGGGTTTGTTTGCCTTTCTTCAGCGTCAGCTGCAGCCCATCAAAGCTGACTTGATCTACAGATATCTGCCAGCCCAGCGCTTGGCTGGTATCAAAAATCCGCGTATCATCCAGCTGCAAACCAATTGCCTTAGCTGCTTGCGCCGAAGCATACAGGTTATCTGCGGGCACAAATTTTGCAATAGAAGCAAGATCAGCTTTAAGCGCCTCAACCGTCTTGTAGGTATCGATATGGTTCGGCGCAAAACCAGTGATAACCGCATAATCCGGCCTGGTCAGCCACGCCAGATCGGCGATGTCGCCCGGCCGGTATTCGCCATATTCAAAGATGACGATGTCTTCATCGCCCGACAGCTCACCCATAATCCAGCGCGCATGACTAATGGCTACATTTTTGTTGCCCGGCGTTACTGCTACTTTTTTTCCTTCGCCGAGCACCATAGCTAGTAGCTCCTTCAAAGTGGTTTTACCATAGCTGCCAAGCACGGCAATCTTTACACCCTTATGGTGTTTCATTTTGTTGCGTGCTGCTTTTAAGTCTTTACCGCGTTTCAGATTAAGCGGTAGATACGCCAGACAGATAACCGCAGCAAGTGATAGAACAAGCACGAAAGGAATCCAAGCAAAAGCAGCTGCGACCGCCAGATACCAACCATGCAGGACCAACAACACGAGTCCAGCCCACATCGAGATCCAGATTCCGTAAGCTAGCGCGAGCAGTAGCACCGCCTTTTTGGTGTACACGAGCTTCTTACGCTTGATAACGCGCAGGTAATTTGGCAAACGATTTACCCAAGATAAAAACTGATCCGGGTCATACTCTGTCTGCTGGAGCATATAGATCAGCACATACGGTGTAGTGGGCAGATATACCGTCAAGAAATTACGCGCTTTTTTCATGAGTGAATAAATTCCTTGATAATCGACGCGACCTTATCGGCCGAGGTCTGGTGCAGCCAGTGATTCTCACCGTCTATGACCTCGAGCTTGGAGCCGGTGATAGCCGCAGCAAACTTCTCACCCATAGCCAGCGGGGTCGAGATGTCCTTTGAGCCATAGATGAGCAGGGTCGGAACCGATACTGCTGCAGCTGCGGCCAGCACATCGGCCGACAATGTGTGTTTAATAACCTTCTTGTGCACATCTGACAGGTCAGCATTGTAGTCCGAACCGATGGCATTATAGAAGCGGTTCTTGAGCCGCTTAGGTGTAATATGACGGAAAATTCCGCTCATAAGCTTTAAAAAAGTTTTGTAGACTTTGCGATTATCGCGGATTCCGGCCGAACCGATGAGTACAAGCCGCTTCGGTTGTACCAGATCAGATGAGACGGCGTGTATGGCAATCTGCCCGCCCATCGAATGGCCCACCAAGGTATAATCACGCAGCTTGAGTTTATTAGCAAAGTCGCCGATAAACCGGCCGTAATCATCTATACTGCAGATACTTTCATTTACCTGGCTGGCGCCAAAATTAGGCAGATCAAGGCTGATGATGCGGAATTTCTTACCAAGGGCCTCGGTCAACTGCTTAAAACTATCCTGATTGTGCATCCAACCATGCACGCACAATAAAGCTGGTCCTCTGCCTGTGTCTGCATAAGCAACGAGCGTGTCCTGGACGACTACCTGCGGCATGCTTTACCTCGCTCCTTGTTTGTCGCCAAATTGGGCCTGCTTTTTCTTCAGCCATTTGCTTGATTGACGGACAAGCTTGTTTGCATCCTCTGGATCAGCAAGCAGCTTCTTGATTACTTCTTCTGCAAACACACCGTTTTGCGAGCCTTTTGCAAAAATAAATGCACCGGCCTCTATTTTGCCCTGCAAATATTCCCCGGCTGTATACGGGTCGGTAAATGCTTTAACTACACAGCCTTTTGCCTCAGCCGCCGGAGCCAAATATGCATTTGCATCGGGTCCGAGTGTTACGACTAAATTAAGCTTGCTTTGGTCACACAGCTCACCAATTTCTTTGTGCGCTGCGGCCGACATTGAGCCAAGCTCGTTCATGTTACCAAGAACTGCGATCTTCTGCGGGGCTTCAAGCTCGTATAGCATCTCAAGACCCGCCTTGACTGCATCAGGACTCGCGTTATACGTATCGTCAATAATGACGCTATTGTTAATGCCACGTAAACGGCGGAGGCGTCCGCTTACGGGCGTAATCATATTAATACCAGCTGTAATCTGGCTGGTCTTAAGGCCCAGGTCTTTACTCACTACGACTGCTGCCAATGTCGAATAGAGCTGCGCACGAGCAATCACTTCGCGGCCAATGTGCAGATAGATCTCACCACCATGCTTCACGTCGCCTTCGAGTCCTGCTGCCGAGTGGAATATATTCGATAATTTGTAATCAGCATCTTCGCGCTCTATGCCATATGACTGCGCAGCTGGTGGTAAAAGTGCCCGCGCCTCCTCTGGTAATAAATCGGTATTATAGAATAGCCTGCCGGCAAACTGCATAACCGACAGTTCTTCCTGCGCAACAGCCTCGAGGGAATCAAAGTACTCCATGTGTTCTGGTGCAATTGCCGTCACTACAGCAATATCAAGCTGGAGATACTTTTTAAATTCGGCGATCTGCCCTGGGCCGTCTGTACCAAGCTCTACCACTACCACGTCAAATGGGTATATGCCACGAATCTGTTTGGAATTACGAAGTAGGATACCTATCCACGCCAGCGGGTTCATAAGTGATGGCATATCCTCGCCAAAGAACACGAGTGGCACGCTGACGATATCATTATAATTACCGTTTTGATACCGTACTCTCAGCGTCTGCCCGAGCGTTTGTGCAATAGCCAGCTTGGTACTAGTCTTGCCGACGCTGCCCGCCACACCGATAATCTTGAACTGATGTCTTTTGCGTAGTGCTCTTACCTGACGCGCGAGCAGAGCCACAACGAGCTTCTTGAACGTTTTTTTCATCTCATCCAAGTATACCACTCTGGAGTCTGTCTTTATTTCCATTGTCTAATCTGTTAATATGTATCGGCAAATAAGGGGCTGTAGCTCAGTTGGCTAGAGCGCTTCCATGGCATGGAAGAGGCCCAGGGTTCGAGTCC
>CAZXOA010000015.1:0-13084 GCA_964642275.1 uncultured Candidatus Saccharibacteria bacterium
GCGCTTCCATGGCATGGAAGAGGTCCAGGGTTCGAGTCCCTGTAGCTCCACCAAAAGAATTACGTAATTAGTTTCGTAGTTCTTTTTTTATTACCCTAATCTAGACTTGGCTTTTTAATCCGAGCAGCAGGATTAAGGATTTTTTGGCTGGCATAATTTAACTCATCGGCGGCTATATTCAGTACTGTGTGGTCTATAATCTTGGCTTCGTAGAGTGATTCCGGGCCAAAGCGCACACTCAGACGCTTGTACTGGCTATTACCTTGGCGCCGCCAGTTGGCTTCGCCGCGCTCTAGCATCTCGGCAATGCCTTCAACGATGGGCAAGTAAAAATCAACGTGGTCAAGCCCGATCACATCACGCGAGCCTTCGCGCCGTTCAATAACCTTAATCACAGAAATTCCGCGCGCCAGGGGCTTCTCGAGCACCACCGTAGCAATCTTTCGGCCGGATACGCTCACGCTGTGAATTTGCATCGCAAAATTATCGAGCACGCTCATAGCACGACGATACTCGGCTCTGCTACCAACCTTCCAGCCAACTGCCACGGGCCGCATCTTGTCGGCAACACCAAACAGCCCCATGCGCGCAACATACTCGTCCCACTTCATAAAGTAGCGCTCCAGACTTTGGCTCAAAGCCTCCTTTGCCACAGGATTAATCAGGTCAATCATAGTTTTCCGGTTGTTCCCTCTCGTTTAGACCTATTGTAGCGCAATTTATAAAACTTTAGGATACTTCTTCAAGCTTTTGCAGAAATACCCTGAGCTCTGCGAACGGTTTGATTTTTGTATATACGCCTTTGAATGTCACATCATCAATCTCGCCCATGGTTTGGCCGTGACCCTTTGGGATAAAAATCGAATTCCAGCCAAAACTTTCATCGCCTCTCGGATTTTGAGTAATCGTACCGGTTAGCCCGCCCTCGATGACAGTTACCTCAACGCCATCATAGTAGGCAAAAGCCGCAGAGGCAAATGCACTGCGCGATTCATCCATATCGGCCAAACGGCAGATTTTCTCCAGCCCCAATTCCTCAATAAACCATTTAATAAATGTTCCGGGCAGACGACTAAGACAATCAATCGACAGCATGGTATCTTCGACAAGCACCGGCCTGCCAATCTGCTCATAAGCGGCCTTGGCCTTGGCAGTCACAACTTCCGCCAAGTTCAAACTCTGGATCTCATCCACATTTGCCGGCGCATGTTCGATATCCATACCAAGAATTTCCGTAAAATACTTGGCCTTATGTTCATTACCCGTCACATAGACTATATTCACTTCAAAATCTCCATAAGCCCTTTTTGATAAGCAGGATCCCGCATACTATGCGGCGCGCCTTTTATCTCGCTTACCCTCGAGTTGTTAAAAAGCTTGGAATACTTTTTTGCAAACTCTACCAGAAATGGCAGATCTTTCTTCTCCTGTTCGCCATACAAAAAATTCACCTTCATACCCAGCGCATTTACTTGATTGGCTAAACCCCCTATGGAGTACTGCTTAAGATCTTCGGCCCGCCGAATACCAAACCGCTTTATAACATAATCGCGCACTTTATTGTCCTCTAGGGACTCTTTGATAAACGGCGATAATGAACACAGGTGCAGCTCGTCTGGCTTGAACTGCCCGGCAGACAGTAAGGCCACCAAGGCCCCGAAGGAATTACCAATCACTATATTTTTGTCAGATTTATGCTTAGAGTATTCGTCTAGAAACCGTTCTACGAACTTAGTATGGGTCTTGCGCCTCCAGCTAATGTCAACTGGCACTACTGTACTTTCTACGCTTATTAAGCCTTCATGCAGACTAGAGAAGTCAGCATGTGCCGCCGTAAGGTTCAGATTGAAACCGTTAATTATAAAATAGGTTGTCATAGGAGCTCTAGTAATCTTCTGAAGTCAACACCCACATGAGGCACCTGCAACAGCGTTTCTTTGTCCAGCCACTGGCACTCTGTGTGTTCGGCACTGAGCTTGACCTCTGGAGCGATAACCTTGAGATTATACGGTATGACCACCCAGCGGCCATCGTCGTCTGTCAGCTCGTGGACTGGCCAAGCCGTTAGGTTGCCCGCGGATACTTTGATTCTCGTTTCCTCAAACACCTCGCGTACGGCCGTATCTTCCGCTGTTTCACCAGTGTCTATACTGCCATTTATAAATTCCCATTGGCCCGGTGCGAATCGCGTGTCTGATACACGCTTGACGATTAGGAACTTCTTTTCTTGGTTTTCAATAACCACCGATACGTATGCCCTGGTGCTCATTTCAGTACTTCCAGCTGGTCACTGTATTCTAAACTCCCCGCTGTGCCTTTCTTCAATCTGCTTGCCATTATGGAAGATGCGCATGTAGATCTTGTATTTGCCTGGTGCAAGGTTCTGGGGGCCATTGGGCGTCGGGATCTGAGAAGGAACGTTCCATGTGTAAATGTCTACATGGAGAGGATCCCACATCGGCTTCCAAACTGGCTGCGTGATATGACCGACATACCTTCCTGAAGGCTCCAGTAAGTCCAGGCGCATCTGTGCACCCGCAGGCGTGCTTGACCTAAGTTTCCACGTGATTTTTACGTCTTCTCCTTTGCGCACGGACGTCGTACCGTTAGGCAGAGGATATGAAATTGCCGTGTCCTTGACATCTCTGTTGAGTAGCGAGTGCACATTATTGAGGACAATCTTACTGTATGGCCAGTTGCTCACAATGCCTGAGCCATAATATACGTTCTTAAGCGTTACCTTGCCTGCAGGTATAGAACCAGTAAGAAGAATATACTCGCCAGGATAGTTCTCTTCCTTCCACGTGGTCATGGCAAACACCGTGTCGAGCGTAAGAGAATTAACTCTATTCCCGAAGGAATTATTAATCCATATTCCATAAGGACGTGGCGTACGCCCTTGAGATAAAGCAGTTTTTGAGGCAGCTTCCGTGTATGCATTTAGGAACGTATTTTCCTGCCCCACGGACGCGCCGATGACAAAGCTTGTTCCATCGTTCGACTCAGAGGTCACCCCCACAATCTTGTTATTGGTACCAAGCCACAGGCCAAAGCCATAGCCATGCAGGGGATTCGTTTTTTCGTTGAATGCTTGGTCCGAACCGTTTGCCATCGATTCAACGGCTCTAAAAACAGTATTGTACATAAGATAGACATCCCAGCCGAAGTCCATATTTGCGCGGCCAGCTGATATCCCGTTGCCACCGTTGGATCTCGCAGTCAAAAATTCGAACCTGCCCCCGCTCTGCTTGCTTATGTATATACCATCTTTCGTAGCGCCGTACGCCGAGATATTGGAAACGAGCGGATTAGATGCCCACGCGAGATAGAGTCCGTATCCAGCCTTGCGGTTAGCGTTGATGCCGATATCGTACATCTTAAAATTCTGAACCTGCCGCGCAGGTTCTTTACCTACTGGCGTATCAGCGACTCGTACTACGGCTCCGTCTGGAAGGTCAGGCCCGTCATAAAAAAGCATTGTCTCTGTACCGTTGCTCTTCCAGTTAGGACCGCCTGATTGCGTGACTGTACTCCAGAATGATGTCCCTGTGCCCAGGAGGGCTACGTTTTGGTGGTCTGCATTAACAACGAGCTCCTTTGTTACGCGGTACTTGCCTGGGGGGAAGTAGATAGGCTTGTTTTGGTCGATTGCAGCTTGTATCGCAGCGGTGCTGTCAGTTACACCGTCGCCCTTTGCCCCGAGTGTTGCCACATTTATACCGCCTTCTTCAATATATCGAGCGTTCAAGGTTGTGCCAAACGGATCGGCCGCGTTCGTATTATTGGGCTTCTGACTATGCGCAAAGCTGTTCGCTCTTTTATTTGCCGATGAGGTTACGCGCATAAATGCATTAGCCCGATGGAGAACTGCGTTCACACCGTGCCCGCCATTGTTACTCGCGTTGATATCCCGCCAGGTTGTGTTATTGACATACGCGTGGTCCCAACCAAAATCTGCCTCTGCACGCCCAACGGAGATACCATCCCGCCCATTATGAGAAGAAACTAGATGTTCAAATAAGCCGTAGAATTGGTGGCTTGTGTAGATTCCATCTTTTCTCGCGCTTGATACGGTGACATTCGAAACACTGATATGCGGAGGGCCGCTACGTACAATATAAATCCCATACCCTGCTTTGTTGTTAGCCTGTACGGAAATGTTGCGCACCTGGAGAGAGGTCACTATACCGTTGAAGGTGCGCTCAGGCGCAGTGCCAACCGGTTTGAACGAAGCCCTTATCACAGCAATATCGTCGCGCACCGGACCATCATATAGAATAGTAGTTTTGCTTGCAGGCTCAATACAGCTGTCTCCGCGCGTGCTTACCAGACAGGTGAGTTTGTTACTGCCAACAAAGGCAACGTTGCGAGTGTCAGGCCCAAGAGAGAGCTCCTCTGTAATACGATACGTGCCCGCAGGAAAGTAGAGTGTCAGGCCCAGCTTCATTGCGTCCTTAATAACTGCAGTGTCATCGGTGACACCGTCGCCCTTTGCGCCAAACGAACGCACATTGATCATATTGGTTGTTGCTGTTTCTTCGCTCAGACCCATCCGCTCCAGGGCAGCCTGCCAGGCAGCAGGCGCTGGCTCGGACGTATTTCTTACTCCAGTCGTAGACAATACAGGAGCATGCCTTTTTACTAATATGACGTTTACCAATAAACAGATTGATATCAAGAGGAGTACTACCAGCCCGTGGCGCACATACCGCATATGCATATATCTCATTAGGTATAGATTATATACATATGTTCTATCTTTCTAAAGCTTATCCTTTTGTCGCCACTTCCTGAGGCAGTTCAACCCTTCGCGCCAAGCTACCCTGGCGAAACTCTACTCCTACTCCGATATACACGTGCAATAGGCTTGATACCTGTCAGTATCTCTTGTACGACCTGCTGCCTGTTACAGTCGTCAATTCTGCCATACGGTATCACAAGACGCACCTGTGGGCTCTGCTGAGAGGATCGCTTCATCCAACTGGTACCAATCTGGTGCAAGCGCTTTTTACCGGCGCTTAACGCTGGATAGTCTGGGTGTGGATTCACCCCAAAATCACCGCCAATTAATACAAGGTGTCCGCTATTTTGTACCAAGGTAGAACCGAGGGTCCTATACACATCCCAAGCCGCTCCGGCGCAAATCCTTTCGAACCGCTGTATCGCGTCAGGGTCCGTATGATTGGCACGTTGAGGCCGAGCCCCATAAATAATTGTCTCCGCTACCTGCTCGGCAGCCAACTGCTTACAGACACCTACCGTATCACCTACGTCACGCAGGTCACATGCTATATGCCTCAGCGACTCATCAAGCCAGCTCGGCCGTGAACGCGATACGATAGTCACATCCTGACCCCTGTCTGTGAGGCCGGCTACAAGTTCTCGGCCCAACGCCTCGCCAGGGCCAAAAACAACTGCTTGTGATGTCATTACGTAAGCAACTCCAG
The DNA here is from genome assembly GCA_964642275.1 of uncultured Candidatus Saccharibacteria bacterium. Classification (GTDB taxonomy): domain Bacteria; phylum Patescibacteriota; class Saccharimonadia; order Saccharimonadales; family JACDBH01; genus CAZXOA01. The sequence continues at coordinate 5,448 of CAZXOA010000015.1, forward strand.
CAGTTTTGTCTCATCAATCACTTCTGTACCCAGCTTGCGGGCTTTGTCAGCCTTGCTTTGGCCGGCTTTCGCGCCCATGACCAGGTAGGTTGTACCCTTGGCAACGCTCGACTGGAATGTGCCACCCAAGGCTCTGATTCTCTCAGCAGCTACGTCGCGACCCATGGATTCGAGTGCGCCGGTTACCACAAAACTCTTGCCAGAAAGCTTGCCGCCGGTATGTTTGACCTCCTCCGGCCAAACACCGAGGCTACGGAACTTGGCCAGCAGCGCCTGGTTGTCGTCATCAACAAACCAGCCCAAGATTGATTCGGCCACAATTTCGCCCACACCTTCAACCGCTTTTAGCTCCTGGTAGGTTGCGTTACCCAGAGTATCAAGCCGTTTGAAATAATTCGCCAAATCAACCGCTGTCTGCGCACCAACATGCCTGATACCAAGCCCATAGATAAACCGTGCCAACGATACTTTTCTCTTAGCAGCAATAGCATCAACGAGTTTTTGAGCCGAGGTCTCTGCAAAACGTTCCAGCTCCAGCAGCTGCTCTTTAGTGATAGTATAGATATCTGCCAGATCGCTCACAAGCCCGGCGTCCACCAGCGCCACCACGTTTTTTTCACCCAGCCCGTCAATATCAAGGGCGCCTTTAGACGCAAAATGTTCCAGGTTTTTCTTGAGCAACAGTACTCCGCTCGCACCTTTGACACGATAGACCACCTCGCCTTCCGGCCGCTCAAATTCAAGCCCTGGATACTGCCGGGCCAGTTCGTTTAGCATCATGAATGTCTTAGCGGTTTTTGGACGCAGTTCGGTTATCACCGACTCGACCTGCGGAATAATGTCACCAGCTTTGTAGATAACTACCGTATCGCCAACACGAATGTCTTTACGTTTAATCTCATCAGCATTGTGCAAGCTAGCATGCTGCACCGTAGATCCCGCTACAACAACCGGGTCAAAGACCGCCACGGGAGTAGCGGCGCCCGTCCTGCCAATACTAATCACAATATCTCTCACGATCGTAGTTGCCTGCTCAGCAGCATATTTGTAAGCCACCGCAGCCCGCGGCTGCTTGCCTACCACTCCAAGTTCTGTAAACTGAGCACGGTCATTTACCTTCACGACGAGTCCATCTGTGTTGAATGGCAAGTCATGGCGCTTTTGATCCCACTCATCGATAAAGTGCATGACGCCATCGAGCGAATCAAATACCGTCGCCTGTACATTAGCCGCAATGCCAAGCTCACGAATTGTTTTATAAGCAAAATCCCATGATATAATCTCGCTTGGGTCCTCACGAAGTATGTCATAAGCACGAAACTTGAGCGGGCGGCTTGCGACCAACTTCGGATCAAGCTGCCTGATAGTTCCGGCGGATAGATTGCGCGGGTTCGCATACACGGGCAACCCTTCAGCTGCGCGCTCTGTATTGAGAGCCTCGAAGTCCTTTTTGTACAGAATAATCTCACCACGAATCTCTGTACGACCACGCAAAAATTGTTCTGTCTTGGCAGACTTACGCAACGTCAACGGAACGTTCTGAATGGTACGTGCATTTGCGGTCACGTCTTCCCCGACGAAGCTATCGCCACGCGTGATAGCCTGCAAAAATACGCCATCCTGGTAGATGAGCGCGCAGGCGAGGCCGTCCATTTTGATATCTGCAAAAAACTCATGCGTGCGTCCAGGCAAGAGTTTGTCCATGCGCCTGACCCATGACTCAACATCTTCGCGGCTAAAGACATCGTTGAGACTCAGCATACGACTGGAGTGTTCGACTTTTTTGAATCCGCCGAGTAGTTCACCGCCAACACGTTGCGTCGGACTGTCTGGAGTTACGAACTCTGGATGTGCAAGTTCAATATCTTTTAACTCACGAATTAAGCCATCGTACACCGCATCACTCACTGAGGGCGCGTCAAGCACATGATATTCATAGTGATATTGATTAAGCAGTGTTTTTAGTTCAGTAAGACGTTTTTTGCTCATCCCATTAGTTCCCGATAGAGCAGGTAAAAATACGAATGCCCAAAAAGGAGCAGAATCAGCACAAAGATTAGAAACAGCACTTCGGCAATAACCGGAGCCAGCAGTACCAAAGGCATAAAGATAAGCAGCATAATGAGCCCCATTATGAGCGGCAAGAAGAGCACCTTGCGTATAATTATCCATCTGCGGAATCGGACAAGCTGCTTGGCAGACCTCAGCGCTTGCATTGGTGCCATGTTCGGCAGTGTCACTATATACGATGCAAATACCGAAGCGCTCACCCAGAATACAGACAGCCCCATCAGTGCAAGCAGAATAATCAGCCACACTGCCTGCTCGAGAAAGCCAACCGCAATACCGTTTGTGATGACAATACCATAGATGGTCACCCCGATAAGTGCAGGAATCATCTGCAAGGTAATGACAAGCAGCACGAGTATGTAGGGTACGATCTGTGCGGGCCCACTATAGAACGCTTGCCGAATAGGCGGTGTTTTACGGTCGCTGAATGTCTGCCTGAGCGCCCATATAATTGCCAGCGACACGAGTACAAAAAGCACCGTCTGAAAAACACCGGCAGATTCACTCGCGGTTGATCCTGCTGTACCAAGCAGCGCGCCGAACAGTGATGATGCCATCTCGAGATTGCCCAGCCCACCGTCTACAGCAGCATTGATTGCGTCTCTGGTTTCGCTCAGTTTAAAGTTTGCTGCAATACCCTTTACAAGCAACACATAAAGAAGCGCATATACAAACAATATACCGCCAAACAGTTTCTTGTGCCGCCACATATGCCGCCAAGCCCTGCCGAACAGCCGGAAACTCCCCGCTACCTTGACGGATTTTTTGATAACCTTCTTCTTTTGCTTGTAATCCAGCTTTCTTACACGCGTCGCCTGTTGCGGTCGGTTTGTTTTTTTGGATTGTTTTTTTTGTTGTGCCATGACAATTGTACCTGTGGCGCCTTAAGCTTTCGTGCCCATACCGCGGAGACGCTCCACACGTTCCGTAATCGGGGGGTGTGTACTGAACAAACCCGCCAAACTCTTGCCCTTGAGCGGATTTGCAAAAAACAGATGTGCGGTGCTGGAATTCTGATGGGATTTGAGTACAGAACCCTGCCCGCCTATCTTCTCAAGTGCGCTGGCCAGCCCTTCCGGGTAGCGGGTTGCGAGCGCACCTGTCGCGTCAGCCAAATACTCACGCTGGCGCGAAATTGCAAGCTGGATCAGCGTAGCCGCAAGCGGCGCCAAAATCGCCCCGGCAACCATTAGGATAATACCCAGCTGGCCACTGTTCCTATCATTGCTCCGAAAAATCGACATTCTTAGCAGAATATCTGCCAGCAATCCGATGACCGCCACCATGGCAAAGGCAACCATACTGACTCGAATATCATAGTTCTTAATGTGTGCTACCTCGTGCGCCATGACGCCCTGGAGTTCGCTGTCATTGAGTGCTTCAAGCAGACCCGTCGTAGCGCATACGGCTGCATTTTCCGGATTGCGTCCGGTTGCAAAGGCGTTCATGCCAGCGTCCTGCATAATATATACCTTGGGCATCGGCATACCCTCTGTAATCGCAATATTTTCGACAATACGATAGAGGCGTGGATTGTCTTGTTGTTGAATCTCTTTGGCGCCATTCACAGCCAACGCAAGCTTGGACGAGCTGTAATAACTAATAGTGGTGTATATCAGTGCGCCCATCAATACGCCGATTGTTATAGACGGTACGTGACCACCGCTCACGTAAGCATACAGCCAGCCGAGCCCCACTATCAGCCCAACAAAGAGCGTCATGATAATATAGGTCTTACGCTTGTTCGCCGCTATCTCGCTATACATACAGCAAAGCCTCTGGTCTTGCCGGTTGAGAGTCACAATTCAAAAGTCGAAAAGTCATGGACAGATAAAGCCTCTTTTAGATGCTCTAGAATTTTACTTCAACAGGAGCACTGACTGCAGCCCGTTCAGATTCTTCGACATCAAAGAACTCACGATCTTTGTTGAATCCAAGCATGCCGGCAAAAATGTTGGTCGGGAACACACGGCGCTTGGTGTTGAAATCACGGGCAACACCGTTATAGAAACGGCGAGAAGCCTGGATTTTATTCTCGGTGTCAACCAATTCGGCCTGTAGTTCCGAGAAATTCTGATTGGCTTTGAGATCTGGATAAGCCTCGGCAACAGCAAAGATGCTCTTGAGCGCGCCCTCAAGCATGTTTTCGGCCTTGCCTGTTTCGGCAGGACCCTTGGCATTCATCATAGCCGTACGAGCCTTGGTAACTTCTTCGAACACGCCCTTTTCGTGCTTGGCGTAGCCCTTGACTGTTTCAATGAGATTTGGAATCAGATCGAGACGGCGCTTCATCTGGACAGTAATATCGCTCCAGGCTTCGTCTGCACGGATGTTCAATTTGATAAGACCGTTGTACATCGCGCCAAAGATAATGACGAGAAGCAGTACAACACCACCGATAATAAGCCACAACATAATTCTTGATTGTCCCCTGTTTAGATTTGGTATTTATAGTATAGCACGACGAAGTGAGTGAAATGAGAGCTTGTTCTTATTTTCCGAGCGAGTGTGTGCTATCTCGTGAGATAGCAGTTTTGCTGAAAAAAACTCACTAAATCGAGCGCCTCTGCGTAACGAAATTAAACCTTTGGGGAGAAGAGGCTGGAGTAAAACCAGCTAAAGCTGACCTACTTATTCCGTCAAGCTCACTACCCCGGCTGAAGAGTGTCAGATCACTAAACCGGTCATTCTAAACATACAGAAAGAAATATTTGTCTTAGTTTTTACTAAACTTATCTAAAGCAAAATCGTATGTATAAGTAGCACCCTCATAGCCCGGACACCCCAGAGTGGCCCTGCCATCAATTACAGCACTTATTACTGGCGGGTTGGTTGGGTCTGGTGGAATAGCTGCACAAGCCAATGTATCATTAATCTCCGGGGCCGCGCCCGATCCAGACACGATAACAATTCCGTATTTGTGTGTAGAGTCAATAGTTCCATCAACATTAGTAGCACTAGTAGTCTGACTGAAGCTGAGCAGGGTATCGCCTGTATTTAGCACACACTCAGAACCGGCCCCTCCAATAAGGTCTACAGTGTTGCCCGTCCTAATACCTACGCTCTCTAACTTCTGATTTCTCAATGCCCGATTGTTTACATCAGTAGATGAGCAGGCTTGTGCGAATATGGCCTGCCTCTCTCGAGAATCAGTAGAACCTTCATTGGCAATGTCATTCTGTTGAGAAGCTTGCGTGTTAACTCCGTTGTCGCTTGATCTATTCTGCTGTTTACTATAGACGAGCCAGCCAATTGTTCCTATGAGCCCGATGACCACAATTACTATGAGTATTTCTATGACACTAAAGCCTTTTTCATTTCTTCTCATTTCGCACTCCTGACTTAGCTTTATCTTACCACTTAAGCTTATTGTATATAGGTTTGTAATAATTGCATAGACAGCGCTCGAAAGCGCCTAGCCTTTACCCGGTGAAGCCAAAGAAAAGCCACCCGAATGGGCGACCAATTCAATTTTGTTCCGTCGTTGGTGCGAGAGGTGGGACTTGAACCCACAAGGCTTATTCAGCCAGCGGATTTTAAGTCCGCCGCGTATACCAATTCCGCCACTCTCGCATTTTGTCAAATATTGCATATGGAGGCACCTACGGGTAACGCTCCCGTCTACACGGTTTTGCAGACCGTTGCCTAACTTCTCGGCCAAGGCGCCTTATCTCTCTCCTATGGAACTGCTTTATTGTACCATCTGGTAAGGCACAGGTGAAGAAACGATGCTAAAATAGGTGCTATGGGAAACACATACACACTCGGGGGGCAAAAGAAACGCAGGCAAAAGTCAAGCAAGCTCAAGCCGCTGCTGGGTGTCCTGTTGCTCGTTATCATAGGATTTGCCGCTTATAAATTATTCGGGCCAACATCGGTTGAGAAAACAATCTCCCGGCTTCAGTTTGACCAGTCGGTCACAGAGCAAGAGAAGCAAAAGATTGAATCGGCTATTACCGAGCAGGAAAAAGCTGTCAGTGGAAACATCCCTGTACGTATAGAAACAACTCTCGAGGCTACTGAGAGCCAGCACATACTCTCGGCATACGTACCCGTCACCCACGCCTATTCGGTCCGGCAAAGCGTCGCGACTAGCGACTTTGCAACGCTCGGTTTTTCGGTACCAGCTGGCACGGATGAGCTCGTCAAGCAATCCCTTGCTCGGGCAGTAGCGGTTGACGCAAGCCAAGTGCGTGAACTTGAATCCCCAGATCTCAAGCTACTGCCGGAAGAGGCCATTGTGTTTCTACCAGTCGATCAGCTCAGCCAGGATGTCAAACTGTTGCAGTTTGGCGGCAACTACTATCTTGATAGCTTTTCATCAGGCGCACTGTTCCGCCAGGCAGTCTTTGGCGATGCAGACAGTGATATTTTTAGCGATCTCAACCTCAGCAGCCTCGCTACGAGTGATCAAATCCTCACTGTCAATACAACCGGCGTGACCGCCCTGACACGCATGATGATGCGCAAACTAAGCTCTGTCGGCGATCCAACTTTCTTCAGCGCCGAGATTGGCGAGTTTATGGCATCTGCAGATATCACGCACATTTCCAACGAAGTATCTTTTACCGAAAATTGCCAGTGGCATGCAGCGCTTTTTTGCTCGCCTATGGAATTTATCGAGACCCTCAAAGCGAGTGGCGTCGACGTTGTTGAGCTGACGGGAAATCATAATAATGACCTTGGCAGCGTATACAATACCAATACTATCGAACTCTACCATTCGCTTGGCTGGAAAACATTTGGCGGCGGACTGAACGACGAAGAAGCGGCCAAGCCTGCGCTGTTTGACCAGAAAGGCACAAAAGTCGCATTTCTTGGCTACAACTACCCGGATTCGCCCAACGGCGGTGCCATCTCCGGCCCAACGAGTGCTGGCGCCAACAGATGGGATATCGCAAAGATTGAGAGTGATATCGCTGCCGCCAAACAGCAGAACGATTTTGTCTTTGTACATATCCAGTTCTGGGAATGCTACGCCTACCCAGAGGGCTATCTGGAATTCCCACAGTGCGACGCGCCTATTCCTAACCAGGAACCCGTCTTCAAACAAGTGGCCGACCTCGGCGCCGATATGATTATCGGCAGTTCCGCCCATCAGCCGCAGACATACGAGATATATAATGGCGTACCCATCTACTACGGCCTCGGCAACATGTACTTCGACCAGGACCGCTGGCCTGGCACCGAACGCGGTATCATCCTGACTCATTATTTCAACAAAGGTAAGCTCATTCAGACCAAACTCACCCCAACCGTCTACGACAGCGATTACCAAACACGTAGGATGACCGCAGAAGAAGCCGAATACCTCCTCGGTCGGCTCAACCGCGCCCGTTAAAGTGCAGGCGGGCATTGTTTCAGACTTGCACTGACAACCCCTGTTAAAGTATAATAGTGCAGGTTATGCGGGTGTAGCTCAGTTGTTTAGAGCGCTTCCTTGCCAAGGAAGAGGTCGAGAGTTAGAGTCTCTTCACCCGCACCATTCACAATTTATATTTGTGGCCTTGGCGTGGCTCTTTAGCTCAGTTGGTAGAGCAGAGGCCTGAAGAGCCTTGTGTCCCCAG
>CAZXOA010000016.1:0-11845 GCA_964642275.1 uncultured Candidatus Saccharibacteria bacterium
TTGATAGGCGCAAGGTGGAAGCATGGCAACATGTGCAGCCGAAGCGTACTAATAGATCCATCGACTTTTTATGCACTCTTCTTTGTCAGTTCGTTACAGGCAAAGAAGAGTAAAATTGCTTCGACTAGTTATTGTTGGTTCGCTTTTATAGCGGATTTCCAACAACTTTGTTTCATATTAGAAATTGACTATTTAAAAACTGGCATCCGTATGGACACCGATAAAAGGTAGCAAGAGCCCACCGCCTGATGAGTATATATCAGTTTGCGAAGTGCTTTTGTGGCCTTCTATCGGTGTCAATACGGCACCATTTAACAATTCGCATCGACAATGGACGTCGATTAGGCACGAAGCCCATTTTGGGTTTTGTGTTTGGATGAAGCGCAAGAAGGCCGCGAGCATCCGAACGAGCCGTACTCATGTACGGTGAAGTTTGGAGCACAGCAGGGCCGCCGCAGCGATTCGCCAAAAGGCCGCAAATGGCCTGGCTTTGCCAGGGTAATGCGGACGACACAAATGCCAAAATCGGTGTCCATGGCGCGAGGGAAACACCTGTTCCCATACCGAACACAGCAGTTAAGCCTCGCAGCGGTTACTATACTTGGCAAATCAAGGCCTGGGAAAATAGCACGATGCCGAATTATAGAGATGAGCCCCTTAAAGGGGCTTTTTTCTTTTTATCTTCTTTTTCTGGCCAAAGAAGCAAAGGCCACCCACTTTGGTCAGCCAAAGTGGGACAAAGCTGCTGGGCTGCGTCTTTACCTTGATGTATCTGTTGATACAAAACAGGCTCGCTGCGGAACTTGTTATTAAGTTGCCACAGGCAACTTAATAACTTCAAACAGCCCTCGCGCCCAAGGGCGCCTGTTTTGTGCAACATCTACTCAGGGCAAAAGCCAATGCCCAGACCCCAAGACCAAGGACAAATCGCTAAAGACGATTTGGATTTATGAGATGGTGACACTTTCCCAGTGTGTTCCTTATCTATGCTCAATTTTATGAATGATGAACACAGGTGCTGTTATGCCGCCGCCCATAACGTTATCATATGTTATCGGACTTGCCACTTCTACAGTAGCTAAGAACACATCATCTTCTATGAAATCACGTAATAATGACGAATCGCCAGTTAATATCACGCTCTCACCATCTGAGTACCAGTAACTTTCGTGCTGGAACGAAATCTGCGCCCTGAATGCACCAGTCCCAGTAGCAGAATCAAACTGACTTATTTCGCCCCACACTTTGAATACTTTACCCTTGTTTGAGGAAGGATCTTTTACAACGAGTGCGAGTTCTCTTTTACTCACAAAGGTAGCAGAGTCAATCATCGCTTGTTTATTTGCAATAACCTCTTTAGCCTCTTGTTGAACCTTTAACTCAGCCTGTTTTTCTGTCTCACTCTGCACTGCTATGGTACTTGGCGAACTTTCATCAATTACTCTAGTTTCACTCTCGTTGCCAGTATTCTTAAGTCGAACTACTGTAATTACTATGATTACTGTTACGATGAGAAGTGTGATGACTAGGCTGTACTGAGCTTTGCTATTAGATTTCTTTTTCAAATTGTCTCCCAACTACTTACCAGATTTTACCATATCCCATAACTTGGGTAATAAAAAGGGCGTTCTTCCATAGGTGTTATTTTGTGATAGTTTTTTAGAACACGGGTGGGAAGGAATCCGCTGTACAGCGGAGGTTGTGGTTTTTTAAGCTAGGTTCTCGGTAGAGCAGTTTTTTTGCCCATAGCGAGCAAAGGAATATGTCAATTATAACTGTTATGTTTAAAAATGTCAATAAGTTAGCATAAAAGCATTGACTTTAGCATAAGCTTGTGTTATCATAAGCACATTCAATAGGGAATATGAGGGTTTCTTGTCTAGAAATGGGCAGGGAGCCTTTTTATTTTCTAGCGAGGTGTAAAAACTAAGAATTTCTGCAGAGATGCAGGAAAGGGAGTGTATCAATATGGCAGGAACACCAAGGGGCGGCGCAGCCGCTGCAAAGACCAACAAAGCTAAGTACGGTGCAGACTTTTACGCTCGCATCGGTGCAATGGGCGGCAAAAAGGGCACGACTGGTGGCTTTGCTGCTAACCGTGAGCTTGCCCGCATTGCAGGTGCAAAGGGCGGTCGCATTTCTCGTCGTACTAAGAAGACTGACTAAGTCTGGTGCGATTTTACACCTCAGTTTATCTGGGGTGCATAAATCGCGTGAGGCGGGGCAAGTTAAAAAATAAACGGAGTGACTGTATGAATGATCCCTATCAGATTAGTGCAGACCCTATCTGGCACCGCTGGGTAGATGGTCTTATTATCATGTTCATTGGTTTGGCGGCTGGTGTTGTGCTTGCCGGTACATTTATGATGAGCGAGACAACTACCACTATCCGTACTACCGAGATTATTCGTCGAAGCCCTAATGTGCCTCAAATTGAGTCAGGGGTTCGTACAGACGTACCTTCGGGCATCCGTATTGAAGAGGGCTAAAACTCCCGCAGCTGAGGGCAAGGGTAGTCCTCTGAGGGTTGCCCAAAGGATGGGCGATGTGCCGCTATGAGCGATTGGCAAAAAATTAGCTATGAACTATGGGCGATGTAGCTATTTGGCTCATAGCTAATCGCGCATATTTTGCTCATTGTTTTATGGCACATTGCACGTTACGTTGCCTCTTATTGAGCAACTACACGTCTGTAGGGTCGGCAGAAGCGCGAGTTGCTGACTTGCCAGGTCGTTTTGCAATTGTAGCAACGGTACGCACGAGAATCCGTCTGTGTACTCACCATGGCGCAAGTGGGGCAGGTGCTACGGCGGTGGAGCCAGTCGCGATAGGTATCCAGGCAATCTTGCACGTGTTCAGGATCAATCTGGATGCCGTAGTGCTTGCCAAGCTTGCGGGCATGCTGCCAGGCCGCAAGCTCGAGACGAACCAGCTCAAAATCGGTTTTGTAGTCGGTATGGCCGAGTATCCCATGGGAAACCTCATGAAGGAGCGACCAAGTGGCTATTTCTGGCTGGGTAGAGACATGGGTGTAGGTGACAGAAAGGTCGCGGGCCGACCAGTAGAAGGAGCTGCCTTCGACAAATGCAATGTTTGGATAATCAGCTCTAAGACGCTCTAAGAGCTGCTTCATGGTCTTTGATGAGCTCGTAGCAACCATAAATCACGGCCTCCTCAGGATGTTTCGCGCCCACCACCTCTGGGATTTTTACCATCGGATCATTCCCGAACTTCTTTAGTTCTGCATTCAAGAACTTGCCGTATTTATGAAAATGGCTGCCAACGCCACCGCCAATAATGATTACATCGGGGTAGATGTTGGCGGCGACATCTATGATACCCATGGCGAGGTCGCGGCTGATGATCTTCCATATCTCGGGGTCGTCAATCTCGCTGGCGAGCTTACCGAATCGCTTTACGATAGCTTTGCCGCTGGCAAAAGATTCCCATGTGACAAGCTGTCCATCTCGTTCGAACACCATATGGCCTACCTCTGCGTCTTCCAGATCTGGATCGAGTACGTTGTCTATCACTGTACCGCCGCCAATGCCAGTACTGACAGTCAGGTAGGTGACTTTCTTTCGGGGCGGGTCGAGCAGACGTGCCTCGGACAGAGCAGCCAGTTTTGCATCATTCTCTATAAGTACGTTTGCTTTTACGACTGATTGCACGGCCTCACGAATTGGTGCGTTTTGCCATGGCAGGTTGCCAAAGGCGATGCCAATACCATTGTCTCTATCGATCTTTCCGGGGGCGGCAACACAGACGAGGCGCCATGATTCTGTTGTTAATTTTTCAATATTTTCGGCCAGAAGACCTTTAAATTCGTTAAAATCCTGTGGTGTGGGGAATTTGATCGAATCCTCGATTCTACCCTTTTCATCCATGCGTGCCAGCAGCGTTTTGGTGCCGCCTATATCGATTGTTAAATACATGTATACATCGTACGTGTTCTGGATATAAAAACAAGCATGCTTTGATTGACCTATAGAGGTAGAACAGATATAATAAGATCAAGTCTGAATGGAGTCATGCGCTACGGCGTACCACAGTACTCATAAGGAGGCATGAATTATCATGTCAAAAACTACAATAACTATGGACGAATTGCTCGCTGGTGCAGAGATTGCGCAGCTGAAGACGGGCGACGTCGTAGAAGGTAAGATCACCTCTGTCCGCAAGCACGAAGTCTGGATTGACCTCGGTGCCAGCGGCGTTGGCGTTGTGATGCGCCGCGAAATCGGCCACGGCCAAAAAATCGAAGAGGGTGAAACTGTCACTGTCAGTGTCGTCGACCCTGAGCTTGACGAAGGCCACGCGCTGCTCAGCATGAAGCGGGCTGCAAAAGACCGCGGCTGGGACGAATTGCAACGGCTGTTTGAATCACAAGAAATCGTCGAAATTACTGCTTACGATGCAAATCGCGGCGGCCTTTTGGTTGAAATGGAAGGTATTCGTGGCTTCTTGCCGGTGTCGCAGCTGGCGGCTGATCATTATCCGCGCGTGTCAGGTGCTGACAAAGATGAAATCCTCCAGAAGCTCAATGCACTGGTGAACATTCCGTTGCGCGCACGCATACTAGATGCCAGCCGCAAGGAGAACAAGCTTATTTTCTCAGAGAAAGAAGCGGTCAAAGACGACATGCAGTCCAAGCTCACCGAACTCAAGGTAGGTGATAGCGTCAAGGGCGTTGTAACCGGTGTTATCGACTTTGGTGCCTTTGTGAACGTCAGCGGTATCGAGGGCCTCATTCACATCTCGGAGATATCTTGGGAGCGTGTTGAAGACCCGCGTGATTACGTGAAGACGGGCCAAGAAGTCGAAGCCAAGATTATTGCTATCGATAAAGACCGCCTATCCCTCAGTATTAAGCAGCTGTCGGCAGATCCATGGCTTGATGAAGTCAAAGCCTTCAAGAAGAGTGATGTTGTCGAAGGCAAGATTACCCGCATTACGCCGTTTGGCGCCTTTGTGCAGCTGAGTCCGAGCGTCGAGGCGCTCGTGCATGTCTCTGAAATTAGCGGCGGCAACAAGGATGATGCCGCTGATCCAACAGAAATCTTCAAGCTCAACGAAAAGAAGGAGTTTAAGATTCTGGAGATTGACACGGATAACCGCAAGATTGCATTAAGTCTGAAGGACAAATAACGGGCCGCCGATATGCAGCATATTGCTTTGTCAGAAGCTCCAGTCCGCAGTCACCGTATGTTAAATACGGCTCCTTTGCGGGCTTCGCTTCTTTCGCGCACTATGCCGCATCTCGGCAACCCGTACCAAATCACAAGCTCCGGACAGAGAGACTTTTATCTGCTTACAGAAACTAAGAAACAGGGAAGGGGCTAGGCCATGCAGACGACCATCGAAGTCGAAGATATGATTACCGTTGGCGCACTTGCTGAGCGTCTGTCTCTGCCTGTCACCAAAATTATTACCGAGCTGTTCAAGAACGGTATTATGGCGACCGTCAATGAAAAAATTGACTTCGACACAGCCCAGATTATTGCTGGCGAGCTCGGGCTTGATGTGCAGCTGGTGAGAAAAGTTGCTCAGCCTGTCACCTTGAGCCGTCCCAAGGTAGCAGCTGATGACCCGAACGCAGTATCGCGCCCCCCGGTTGTGGCGGTAATGGGCCACGTCGATCACGGAAAGACGAGTCTTTTGGACGCAATCAGAGGCGCTCAAGTAGCAAGTGGCGAAGCCGGCGGTATCACGCAGCATATCTCAGCTTATTACATTGAGCATGGCGACCGGGCCATAACATTTCTTGACACGCCAGGCCACGAAGCCTTTGCGGCTTTACGCGAGCATGGTGCCCAGCTGACAGACCTGGTGATTATTGTGGTAGCGGCCGATGACGGCATCAAGCCTCAGACGCTCGAAGCAATTCGTTTTGCCCGCAAGGCAGGTGTTAAGATTATCGTTGCCATTACCAAGATGGACAAACCAGATGCCAACCCTGACAGGGTCAAGCAGCAGCTAGCCGAGCAGCAGCTTCTTCCTGAGGAGTGGGGCGGCGATACCGTTATACTTGGTGTCTCTGCCAAGTCGAATCAGGGTATCAAAGAGCTCCTTGATATGGTGCTTTTGGTTGCTGATGTCGAAGACCTCAAGGCGGTGGCCAACAAGCCCGCTGCCGGACTTATTATCGAAGCGCACATGGAGCAGGGGCGTGGTGCGGTTGCGCGGGCGCTCATCACTGAAGGTACTCTCAAGTCTGGTGATATTGTGGTTGCAGGTGGTACCTACGGTAAAGTTCGTAATCTTGAAGGTACCAACGGCAGGCCGCTCAAGCAAGCCACTCCTTCGATGCCAGTTATTATCACCGGCATAAAACAATTGCCGGAATTTGCCGATTCTTTTGAGGTAGTGCAGAACGAAAAAGAAGCCCGGGCCCGCTCAGCCGAAACAGCTGATAGCCGCGGTACAAGCGGACACACCCAGATTAACAGCAGCGAGCTCATTAGGCTTATCAACCGGAGCAACCAGCTTCAGGAGCTGAATGTTATCATCAAGGCCGATGTCCAAGGGTCGCTCACATCTGTTATAGACAGCTTGAAGGGGCTTGATAACGAAGAGGTGGCAGTGCGTATCGTTGGCAGCGGCGTGGGCCCAATCAATGAAAATGATGTGCGTATGGCAACAACGAGCGGAGCGATCATTTACGGCTTTAGCACCAGTCTGCCCACCAATGTTAAGCAACTGGCAAGCCGCGACAAGACGGCAGTACGCCTCTACAGCATTATTTATGAGCTTATAGATGACGTTAAAGAAGAGCTCACCAAGCTCCTTGCTCCTGAGGTTGTCGAAACCGAAATGGGCACCCTTATTGTCCGCGGTATCTTCAAAACCACCAAAACAGAGGTTATTTGCGGCGGCGAAGTGACAAAAGGCAAGCTTAAGGTGCCGGCATTGGCACGAGTAAAGCGCGACAAGGAATTGCTTGCAGAGGTCGAAGTGACCAACCTCAAGCGCGGCCCGCAAGATGCCAAGGAAATACTCGAGGGCGAGATGTGCGGTCTGAGCTTTACCTCAAAGTCACGCGTTGACTTGGCCGAGGGCGACCGGATAGAGTTCTTCACCCGCGAGCTCAAAGAGCGGACTCTTTAATATCTTCAGTTATAAATTCTCAGTAGCATAAGCACTTCGAGCTAGTTATGGCTTGAATGAAAATTGAAAATTATGATTTGAGAAGTATATACATGGTAAACTGTTGATAGGATAAAAGTATGTTTAAACTAGATAACGATTTTTTAATTAGTCTTGGCCTCGGCGGAATGCCGGTTGATGAGAAAAACAAGCTGCTGCAAACTATCTACGAGCGGCTCGAAATGAACGTTGGTATGCGTCTGGCCGAAAAGATGACCGATCAGCAACTGGATGAGTTCGAGGGTTTTATAGACAGAAATGATGAAGCTGGGGCACTCAGATGGCTCGAGACAAACTTTCCAAACTACAAACAGGTTGTCGCCGAAGAACTCGAGAAGTTAAAAACAGAGGTGCAGACAGCTGCACCACAAATCTTGGCTGCTGCTCAGCAGACGGCTAGTACGCTAAGGGCGCCGCAGCCCGCTGTGCAGCCGCAGGCAGCTCCGCAACCACAGTATGGTGCTGCCCCGGCGCCTCAGCAGTACGGCCAACCCCTGTCTCAGCCAGCACCTGCCCAGCCTGGAGTCAATTATCCGCCTGCCGGGCAGGCGCAGAGCCCATCACCGGTGCAGCCGAACTCTTACCCACCTGTTCAATCTCCACAGCCTCAGCCACAGTTCCAACCCTCACAGCCGCAGCCATTTACACCGCCACCGACCCCTATGCCCCAGCCAGTAGCGCAACCGCAGCCCGGCCAGCCATCGCCATCGCCATGGCAGCAAGATGTACCGGCGCAGCAGCCGCCAGCTGGCCCCGGCACTCAGCCGTTCCAGCAGGGCGCTGCTCCCAGCCATCCGCAGCCGCCGGTCAATTTCCCGTCGGCTCAGTAGGGGTGTTTGTTATCAGGGGTGCTATAACCATATATAGCTATAGTTTATTGAGCGAACGGATAGATTATCACAAACCATGACAATATATTGTCATGCCACCCCTGTTAACCTTGTAGACGCTGCCCGTAACCGGCAATGAACTCTTTGGCGGTCATTTCTTTCTTTCCAGCGGGCTTAAGCTGTTCGATACGAAGGGACTTTTCGTTGCAATAAATGAGTAGTTCACCGTTTTCCAGCCTGAACATACCTGGTTCTCCAGATTGATCTATCACAGACGTAGATGTAATTATTACATCGATACCTGCCAGTTTGGTGCGAGATTTTGGCCATTCTACGAAAGCGCGGATTTCACGCCCCAGCACTTCAGCTGGCTTGTTGAAGTCTAAAATCCCATCTTCTTTGGTCAGTTTGCGTGAGTAGCTCGGTTCATGAGGGTAGTCGGATATAAGTTCAGCCATTTTTAGCTGATTGATCCCTTTGGTCTCTCCGGCCAGCCAGCGTGGCACCTCTTTTTTGAGCAGGGCATCGCTGAGTTTGACCAATCGGTCGGTGAGCTCTGGGGTTGTCTCGGTGCCGCCCAGCTCGTGAACACCGCAAGCGATAAGTGGACCCTCGTCCATCGCCTCAACCAGCAGCATGAGGCTGACCCCTGTCTTTTGCTGTCCCGAGAGGATGGCAAAGGTAATAGGGTCGGCCCCGCGCCACTCGGGGAGCAAGCTAAAATGGCTGTTGATGACACCCTTCGGGAAGTAATCAATCACATCCTGTGCAACGATAATGCCAAAGTCGATAAGGATTGCGGCTTCGGTTGCAAACGGCTTGGCCTGAATAAGTTCAGACAACTCTTTTTTATTCGAGACGGTGTGGGTCGGGATACCCAGCTCTTTGGAGAGGGTGATGACAGGGAAATCGCCCCGGTGATGGGATGGCTTGGGCTTGGTGACAACGGCAACAACCGCAAATTCTTTTGCAAGTAGTGCAAGCGACTGTGCTGCAACTGGTCCTGAGCCAAAGAAGACGACCTCTGGCTTATGCATGCGTGTGTTCGCCCCAAAGAACAGGACTGTTCTTGATCTCGGCGTCATAGTCGAGCTTGTCAAGTTTACCATCGGGGCTCAGGCGGTAAAAAGCTTCCGGGTTATCTTTGATGTGGTCAATAAAGACTGTACCGTTAGTGTGGTCAATCTCGTGTTGGAGCACGCGGGCCAAAAACCCTTCTGCAGTGACGCGAATCTCTTTACCTTCACTATTGAGCGCTTTAACGCGAACCTTGCTGTGGCGGGGTACTTTGCCGTAGGTGTCGAGAATACTCAGGCAGCCCTCAAAATCTTCTTCGATAACCCCTTCGTACTTGGTAACTTCCGGATTGATCAGCGTAATAAAAGAACGGTCATTTTTATCGTCAAAATTATTTCGTACTACGACTACGCGGTAGAGCTGATCGATTTGCACTGCTGCCAGCGCCACGCCAACCTCGTGGTCCCGGCTGTCTTCCCAGTCGAGCGTGGCTGCCTCCATATCCTTGACAAGCTGCTTGATCTTATCGTCAATGAATCCAATCTTTTGGGATCGTTGCCGCAGGCGGGGATTGGGCAGAGTTATAATATCGTCTTTTGTTGCCATATTCCCGGTAAGTATACCAGAAGAGGCTCGGTTACAACAGATTGAGCGGGTCGATATCTACGCTGTAGTCGCCAGCCGGCAGTCTTTTGACGATGTCGACAAGTTTTGGACGGCTTTTTGCCTTGACGACGAGCTGCCAATTATACTTGCTATAACTTTTTTCGTAGAAACAAGGCGTTGGCTCTTCGACTCTGACACCCAGTCCATAGCGGTGTATCTCATGCTTAAGTTTTTCGAGGTATGCCTCGGCCCGGTCGGGAGTGCTCCGGCTGGCCACGAGCTTCAATAAAAACGCGTAAGGAGGGAATAAATACTTGTTTCTCTCGGCCAGCTCTTGTGTATAGAGGTGCTCCCAGTTTTGGTCGAGAGCGGCGCGGATAAAGGGGTCGTCAGGACGAAACGTCTGCAAAATAACTTCTCCCGGGCGGTGACCACGCCCAACCCGGCCGATGGCCTGATGGATCAGCTGGTAGTTGCGTTCTGTCGATGAAAAATCGGGCATAGACAGAGATGTGTCGGCATTGATGATCCCGACTAGGCTGAGCAGGGGCAGGTCAAGTCCCTTGCCGAGCATTTGCGTGCCGATGATGATATCTATATCACCGGATTTTATACGTTCAAAATTGTGCGCTAGGCTTTCGTGTGCCAGATTGTCAGTGTCGAATCTGGCAACGCGGGCCTCGGGGAAGAGGCGCAGCAAAAGGTCGGCCAGCGCCTTTGTTCCAAGTGATCGATAGGAGATGTCGCCGCTTTGACAGTCGGGGCATGAGAACGGCGGTGATTGCGTGTGGCCGCAGGTATGGCACCGCAGGTTGTGCGAATCTGCATGGAAGGTGAGGGGCAGGTCGCACTTCGGGCACAAGGCCTGCCAGCCGCAATCTTTGCAGATGATTTGCCGGGCAGTGCCGCGGCGGTTGAGAAACAGCAGCGACTGTTCTTTTTTGGCGAGGCGTACGCCGATGGCGTCAATCAGCGGGTCAGACAGGTAACGGTCGCGGCTAAATAGACTGGGGTTCTTGAGGTCGATGATGGATTTTGTAACGGGCAGAGTCTTTTTGGCCTGCTCAGTAAGCCTGAGTACGGGGATATTTTTTTGGCTGGCAAGGTAGTAATCAGTAATAGAGGGGGTTGCGCTCCCGTATACAAGCCGGGCATAGTGCAGCCGGGCAATGGTTGCGGCGACACGAAGCGCGTGATAACGGGGGGCCGAGTCTTGCTTATACGCCGGTTCGTGCATTTCGTCGATTACCACGAGCCCGATTTTTTGCAGAGGAGCAAATAGGGCAGAGCGTGTGCCGATGATAATAAGCGGCTCTTTGGCAGATAAAATGCGTTGCCACTGTTTGCGCCTGGTTGCCTTTGTAATGCCTGAGTGAATAGTGATTACTTTGTCGCCAAAGGTATGCTGGAATGTCTCAACCAGCTGGGGCGTAAGAGATATTTCCGGCGTAAGAATCAGGGCAGATGTACCCGTCTCTAGGGCGGCCTTGGTGAGTTCGAGGTATAGTCTTGTCTTGCCGCTGCCGGTTTCTCCGTGCAGTATATGTGTCTGCTCTGCTGGCCGGGTAAGCTGCTGCAGGGCGCTAAGCTGTTCATTCGTGAGCGGAGGGAGCTGCGGGGCAGTATGTTTTTTCTCGGTTATTTTGCCGGCCTGCCCCTGAGAGAGCGCATCCGAAGGCATAAATAACTGCGTTATTGATCCGGCGCCGTAAGGATAATAATCAAGCATCCAAGCGTGCAGGTCGGTTGATAAGCGGGGCAGGCATTGTGCGCTTGCCTCGGTGATACTCTTGGCTGCAAAGGAGGGCTTGATAGTCTCACGCTGCACGAACCCAAGCACCTCTCTCTTGCCATACGGAACAGAGACCAGCTGTCCGGGCTGCAGGATTTCTGCAAAGCTGTAGGTGAGCGGTTCCTGTTTTTGGTAGCGTTGCTCGGCAACGAACACCTCGTAATACTGCATACCAGCTAGTATACGCGGTTGGGTCGCGGGCGCCACGCAGGCAGTATGCTTTTGATTGCGTCAAGAAAGTCGGTTTGCTATATTGTATTCTGAACATCGTCGCGCTATACTAAGCGTTGTCAGATTAACACTGGGGAGCTATGTTAGACGTTTTTATCACTTCACGCGTTCGGCGTAAAATTATCGTAATTTATGCCAAGTACCCGGACTTCAAGACTCACGTCCGAGGTCTTGCCAAGCTGATCAAAGAAGATGCAGGCAATATTCAGCGCGAACTCAAGCG
>CAZXOA010000017.1:0-10297 GCA_964642275.1 uncultured Candidatus Saccharibacteria bacterium
GAGCATCTCGTTTACACCGAGAGGGTCGGGGGTTCGAGTCCCTCATCACCCACCACACTAAGGCCTGAGGAGGTCTTTTTTGTTTTTTTGCGCGAGTGGTGAAATTGGTATACACGCTACCTTGAGGTGGTAGTGCCTTCGGGTGTGGAGGTTCAAGTCCTCTCTCGCGCACCATACAAAAAACCGGAACTGCAGTTCCGGTTTTTTGTATTTTTACATATCGAAAACTAGCTACGAGGCATGTGGTCGTAGACGTGAGTCAGCACATACTCGCTGCGCAGCAGCGGCTTGATAGATTCGGGCGTCACGCCGATCTTGACGCCGGGATTTAGTGTACCGTGCGGGTCAAAAATCTGTTTGGTTTTGACAAAAAGCTCATACATCTCCTCGCCAAACTGCTCGATAAGGTACGGTCCGCGCAGGCGGCCGTCACCGTTGCCGGCACTTATAGAACCTCCGAGCGATATAACCAGCTTGTAATAATCGTCCATGAGGCGGAAAACTTTTTGACGATCACCAAGCTGGCCAAGATCCAGCATTGGCTGCATGCGCAGATTGCCGTCGCCAGCATGCCCCCAGATAGCCGCGTGCAAGTGATGCTTGTCAAACAAGGCATAGACATTCTTCAGGAATTCGCCAAGTTTTTCGACCGGCACAACCCCGTCATCAATTATCGGCAATGGCTTTGACGAGCCATCGCCGAATGACACAACGCTCGATGAAGCCTCACGAATTTTCCACAGCCTTTCTTGCTGCTCCGAGTCAGTCTCTATCTGGCACGTCCCCCCATTGTCGGTTATAATTTTTTGCGCCTTCTTTACCAGCCGTTTTTGAACCCGGGCGGCAGTATCGTCAAACTCTACCAGCAGAGTTATTTTGCTGTACGGCTTATCGACGACTCCTTTGAGGTAATTTGCATTGGTACTATCTACAAATTCAAGAAGATGCTGGTCTACAAGCTCAAGTGCACTTGGCAATGCACTGCCATGCTTTATATCAACTATCGCGGCTGCGGCCGCTTCTATACTATCAAAGCCAGCTACAAGCAGCGTAGTCGATGGTGTATGCGCCTCTGTTTCGACAATAGCCTCGGTAACAATACCGAGCGTTCCTTGCGAGCCGACAAAAAGCGGTGTCAAGTCAAGAGACCCATCTCGGCGCTTTACCTCTGACAACGCATATCCCGCCGAATTCCTCAGCCCCGTTTTTGCAGTTTGTTCAATGAGGTCTCTATTCTCTTCTATGAGCGCGTCAACGGCACGATAGATCTCACCCTCCAGGCTGCTGAGACCCATCTTCTTGCTGAGCTCTCTTTTGCCAAGGCGATGCGTCTCTATGACCTCCCCATTAGCAAGAACCACTCGAAGGCCGCGAATATAGTCGCGGGTCGAACCATACTTGACGCTTTTTTGGCCGATTGCATTGTTACCGATTGCACCGCCTAAAGTATTGTATTCAAAAGATGGCGGGAATGGCGGCAAAAAACGGCCGTGAGTATGCAGCGTCTGCTGCAGCTTGCCATAATTAAGACCTGGCTGCACGGCAACACTGCCGCTCTTTGGGTCAAGCTCGAGAATCTTGTTCATATGTGCAGGAAAGGCAAGGATAATACCGCTACCGAGGGCTGCACCCGACTGATCAGTACCAGCACCGCGCGCAGTAATAGGAATAACGCGGCCCCGTTCGGCAAGCTGCCAGGTGAAGCGCGCTGTTTTGCGCACATCATTCTCGTTACGCGGATACACCACGAGTGCTGGCGTGAGCGTAAAGATACTATGGTCCGTGGCAAAGTACCGACGCGCATCGGCACTCGTTATCACCTCTCCAACGAGATGCTCCTGTAGATAATGTGCAACTTTGCTCATATCTGATTCTTTTCTAAATTATACCCTCTAAAAATTTAGCGATTACTACCAGTCATCATAGCATAAACGCACTCGATTTTATGACTTTCACTCATGCACAATTGCATTATAATATAATTTGCCCTACAATTACCTCTGTAAATTTATGCCCACAGCCAGTGGCGCGACAGGATTCGCGACGCTGAAGAGGAGCTGGCTTGGTGGGATAACCCGTGCTATCCGAGCAAACTTATTTTGTCGGTATCAGAGGTTATCCTACCATCACACAGTGACGAGCGGATGTGGCGGAATTGGTAGACGCGCTAGCTTCAGGAGCTAGTGAGCATTACGCTCGTGGAGGTTCAAGTCCTCTCATCCGCACCAAACCAAAAGACCAGGCTTTATGTCTGGTCTTTTGGTTTGTTAGATATGACAGATTTGAACCCTTGGGTCGAGACAGTCCAGTGGACTGTCGAGTTTTCCTTGCTTGGCCGTCACAAAAACTTTAGTTTTTGCTGACGCAATAACAGAACGAGTCCTCTCATCCGCACCAAATCTAAAGACCGGACTAAAGTCCGGTCTTTAGATTTATAAGACTTTCAATCTCGTTTTAGAGCTGTGTCTACGTAGACCTCTAGGAACCTATTAGACTATTAATAGGTAATGCGCCCTCTGGGGCTGTGATAGTGACATCTTTGTACTCAATATCCATGGTGATATCACCTGTCAGGCCGCCGGTCGCTACATACTTTCTTGGCAGGAAATCCGTGTCACTGAACCAGCACTCAACAACGCCGTCGCCCAAGATGCCGCCGGTCATGCGGTAGTGAAAACAAGTGTCGCTGCCGCAGGCTTCTTTACCCAGATTTTCATATTTGATACCGGCAGTCGTCGCAATGCCGAATGACATTGGAGCGCTCACACTCTGGCTGGAGTCCCCACTGACGTCGTACCACTTATCAAATACATTTACATATTCCTTGCCGTTTACCGTCTTGCCCTGCGCAAAGCCGTCCATCTCTGAATTACCCTTACCGTCATATCTGAGCGTCCAGCTTACACCATTCATCGTTGCCCTGGTTTCAGATGCAAATTGGCTTAAGTCGGTGCTAATAGCACCGAGGCGGCAGATATTTTCGTCGCCAGTCGCCCGAACACAATCATCGCTTAGAGTGGCGGTATTGTTACCCGACCCATCACTATACGACTTGCCATCTGCTCCCTCATTATTGTTATAGCTTGCAACTTTCCAAACAGCAAAGCCACCGATACCGACAACTGCCAAAATGACCAAAATAAGCGTCATATCCGCAAAACCGCGTATATCTTTGTGAATACGAAAACTTTTGATAATCATGAATGACTCCCCCTTGGTTTAATAAGCTTAAGCATTATTGTAGTAGCGGCAGTCACTTAAGTAAACAGCTTGGCAGACTTATGAACACCCCTGTGCTCAACATGCAGAGGTAGCAAAGCGTCTGAGTTATGAAGTAGAAAACCGCGCCAGCCGTCTATTCAACAACCGCACGATCAGTACGGATCATCCACTCGTGTACATTGTTGAGCCGGTCGACAGGACTGTTCATGCCTTTGTCATTAAAATTGTGTAACTGGCCGTATACCGTGTACATAAACCGCGGACGGTAAAGAGCAATCGCCGGAGCATCTTCGCGCCATGTCTGCAGGAATGGTGTATACTTGGCCGCGCGAAGTTCTGGGTCGATCCTCGTGCGCCCAGATTCGAGCGCACTGTCTGTTACCGATGACTTATAGTCAGAGAAATTTAATCGCCGCTGCGACAAAACGTCAGCCTGCGAGCTGTGCCAGTAAGCAAACTGATCTGCGTCAGACCCCATGATAATCCCGTGTATGATTGCATCATAATCACGCCTGTCGATATAAGTCTGTAGATCCGCCTGCTCCAGGGATTCAACCGCCAGCTCAACACCAACCGCCCGCCACTGCTTCTGCAGCTGGTTAGCAACCAGAGCATATTCCGTGCTATTAAGCGTTTTGAGCTTTATCTCAAGCTTCTTGCCATCCTTGGTACGAATACCGGTTGCGGCATCTATGAGCCAGCCCGCTTCATCTAGGAGCGCCGAAGCCTGCTCGGCTGCAAAGCCATATTGCATAAACTGCGCATCGTACCCGATATGCTCAGGAAGCAGAGGGCCATCAACCGAGGCAGCCTTGCCCAGCTGGCTTATAAGAGACCCTTGGTCAGTTGCCTGCGTGAGCGCACGACGCACTTTGACGTCCGACACGGCTGCGGAATGCGTGTTAAGGAATACCATGACAGCACCGTTGAGTGGAATCGTAAATTCACGCACATCTTTGCCCGCAAGTGGCAAAGAGAGTGCCCCGGCCACCGCATTGAGCCTGCCCTGCTCGAATCGGCTCATGAGACTCGCTTCGTTCAAAAAAGCCCGTACGATATATTCATCTATATGAGCCCGGCCTCTATGGTAATCTGCATATGCGCTCAGGGCAATGCGCTGCTCGCGCTCTTCGGCAGTACTACCCACAACCTCGACATCCTTCCATCTGAACGGGCCAGTCCCCACGGGTTCAACCGTATTAAACAACGAACCGCGCAAGTCAGCAAAGGGTACGCTCTCCAGCTTGTGCTTTGGCAATATACCGATTGTCAAAGAATAAGGGAACGAAGCCAAGATATTCGGCAGTGTGAAAGTTACCTCATGGTCAGACACTGCCTGAGTCTTAATACCCTGCCATGCAGAAAAATGCGGAGAGCGGGTATCCGGATTTTGGATAGCCCTTATCGTATAAACGATGTCGTTAGCGGTAAAAGGCTGTCCGTCATGCCAGCGCACCTCTTGGCGCAGCTTAACCGTGTATACCTTGCCGCTTGTATCAACCGACCAGCTGTCGGCCAGATCACCAACCAGATTATTCTCATTATCATAAGATAATAGACCCGAAAACAGCAGTTTTGACACTGACACATCAACGTCATTCGAAGCAAAAATCGGATTGGCATTTGTATAAGAACCAATAATCCCCTCGCTATAAATACCGCCGCTTACCGGAACCAGCTTTAAAAAATAATCGCCCAGCGCGCGCGTCTGTATAACTACTGCGCCGATAAGAGCAATGGTCAGCAATAGCCACGTTGCAATAAACCGACGCACTTCATACAGGCGTCCCAGCCGGCGGAAGAAATGCTTATCGAAGTGCTCCTCAGCCCCAGAGCTAATATCTTCTATCTGTTTCTGGCGCTGTCTGACCTTACGCCGCCAACGAAGCTTGGTTGTTCTGTCTATCATGCGGATCTTGTGCCTTACCCCTTGCCGTCCTGATGTGTCATTTAAAAGCTGATAATGTTTGCCATGAGCGATGCAGAGAACACAACAACAAGAAATATAGTAATGTTGTGCAAAGACTTGTCGGAGCCCCGCCGAACAGTATTAACCTCGCCGCCACCGCCCAAACCTGCGCCAAGCGAAGCTCCACGAGTCTGCAGCAATATCAAAATAATAAGCACTATCCCGCTCGCCATTGTCACGTAGTTTGCTATTGTCATGACACTTTACCTGAGGTTACAGATGGCTGATTTGTCTTGGTCATAAAAAATATTTCCTTGTCCTAGCAGATTGTAATAGATGTTCATAGCCTTGCGCAAAGTACATCATATTTCCTCTACTATTGCCGTCACTAGATAATTTACAACTCCTATTATAACACCAGTGAGCACGGCCGTGCCAAAACCATAAATATGCAGAGGCTCATAGAGTGCGCTTGCCAGCATCACCATCAGTCCATTAACAACAATCATAAACAGGCCAAGACTAAACAGAATAGCCGGCAAGCTCAGTAGTACCACGATTGGCTTGATGAGGGTATTGACGATAGTGAGCACCAAGCCGGCGACAGCAATGATTGCACTGTTGTTTCCTTCGAATTGGATATTGCCCCCTAAGAAACCGGCTGCGATCCACAGCCCCAGACCGCACACAATCCACCGAACCGCAAACCGAGCAACAGGACTTTTCATCCCGTTACCATCCAAAAGACTATCGATGTTTGCTGTGCGTCTGAACACGTGGTGAGCGATTCAGTCGTCTGTGGATATAAAAGAGTAAGGTGGATGGTAACGGGATTCATAATCTGCCTTTATTTTACCATGACAGCAACCTGACATGAGCTATCGCTGCGATCAGACACACAAAAGTGAAGTACAGCATTTGCTCAATCCAAAAGTGGCGAAACTTCCTATGCGCAGACAGGGTTAACAATAAGACAAACGATACCCAGATAGAATTTGAAATCCAAGGGCTCATATTTGAAGTACTTGAAATAATAATGGCGTACGAAAGATAGCTAAGCGCCATCAGCCAAGCAGTGACATGGTGTACGCTCAGTGTAAAAGGACCCTTAGGACCGCCCTTGGACAGGGTCATGACTTCAATGGCATCAAGTGTTACACCTACAGCCAAGAACGCAAATGCCAAGGTGTGTCCGTGCGGCAACAAGTAACCAAATCCAAACAGCAGGAAGATAGCTGGTGAGATGGTATGGACAAGCCTATGTATCAAAAGCAGCCTTGGCGTTTCGGCAGCATGTTCGCTAATAGTGTGCGGCTTACCGTCGCGGCTCCGCTGAGCAAGCAGGATGCCATGCCAAATGTTTATACCAGCCAACGGCAGCAATGTCAGCAATAGGTAGAAATTATCCATAACTTAGAGTTCTGCTGGTATTCCTTCGCTTAAAACTTCTGCGCCGGTCTCAGTGATCAACACGTCATCCTCAACCCGAATACCGATGCTCTCCTCCGGAATGTAAATACCCGGCTCAACCGTTAGCACCATACCGGCCTCAAGCGGGCGGGTGTAGTCGGCCGCGTCGTGCGTATCCAGGCCCAAGAAATGTGACGTCAGATGCGGGTAGTATTTTTTAAGTTTTTTCTTGTCCGATACATCATCAATCAGGCCAAGTTTCTTCAGCTCAACCGCCATGATCTTATCTACCTCGGCTTCGTACTTTTTCATATCAACGCCCGGCTTCAGCAGTTTGAGAGCTGCTGCATGTACCCGCTCAACTGACTTGTAGACAGCCTGCTGACGCCTAGTCGGCTCTGAAATCGCATAGGTACGCGTAATATCAGCGCTATAGCCGCAGACTTCAGAGCCAACATCCATGAGAAGCAGATCATTCTGCCCGATATCCGCACCATTATCAACATAATGGATCGTGGCCGCATTACCGCCCGCAGCCACAATCGGCGTGTAGGCATGCCCGTCAGCCCCCAGTCTAATAAATTCCCGGCTCAAATCAGCTACAACCTCGCGCTCGTTCCTGTACTTTCCAAGCCGTTTCTGCACAACTGCCAACCCCTTGCCCGTGATACGAATCGCCTCTTTGATTGCCGCTAGTTCTGGTGCTTGTTTGACCTGCCTGAGACGGGCAATAGTTTTTCTGATATCTACAATCTCGAGTTTTTTATGCCTGCCAAGCTCTGCCAGCAGTACGCCGCGCGCCGGGTTGGCATAAAATCCAAAGTGCTCAAAATACGATTCAAACGGAGCGATCGTATGTACTTTTTTATACTTTTTCAGCAGCTTGTCCAGCCGGTTCCAGCCGTCATGATGTTCAAGTACATCATTTATGCCCGACCACTCCTTCATGTTCGGTATATCCAGCGCACCGTCCCATTGGTCACGGTGCTCGCTGCGTTTTGGCGCGATCAAAAAAGTTCCCGTGCCGTTGATAACCAGCACAAAATCCGGTTCGTTCACACCAGTCAGATACCAAAAGTTACTGTCCTGCCGGAATGGAAAGGTCGTATCCGCACTGCGCTGCAGCAGCCCGTTGGCGCTGAGCACAATCAGCTCAGACCCCGTCTCGGCCTGCAATCTTTCGCGATTGCCCACAAAAAAATCAGTCGTAAATATGTCTTTCACAGTCTCGCCCGATTATATATTAAATTTGTTATTTGCACGAAGGTATTGGCGCAGGATGGTTGCCTTTTTTTCGCCAACGGCATGGATCAGTTCGTCTTTGCGGGCTTGTTCAATACCGCGGTAGCTGCCGAAGGTACGCAGCAGTTTCTTTTTGGTCAGCGGCCCAATGGTCGGAATATCGTCCAGCAGACTGCTTGTTTGGCGCTTGGTCTTCAGCACCGAATGATAGCTGACCGCAAAGCGGTGGGACTCGTCACGGATGCGCTGCAAGAGCTTCACGATATGTGAGCTATGCGGCAAACGCACACTATAGAACTCGTCGCTCTCGAGCACCGTGCCGTTCAGTCTATGCAACTTCTGCATATTCAGGGAAATATGCGGCCAGTCCTTGCGAATAATTATCTCCTCAAACTGTTTGGCCAGACCAAACGCCGGCCGCTTGATATCCTTTTCTGCCAGCACGCCAAGCGCGCTGCCAAGCTGTCCTTTACCGCCATCGATCAGAAAGATATCCGGCAGTCCCCATGCTTTGATATTTTTCTCGCCTGTCCGCCTGTTTATCACCTCGCGCATATGAATAAAATCGTCGTTGCCCGGAATCCGCATCTTGAATTTACGATACGACCCCTTATCTGACACGCCATTGGTAAACACCACCATACTGGCCACTGTGTCGGTACCGCTCATGTGCGAGATATCATAACCTTCGATACGTCTTGGCAGCTTTTCCAAGCCAAGCAGTTCGGCCAAGTCATTCAGCGCATGATCCTTAGACAGATCCAGGTTTTCTTTGTCGCTGAACAGAATCTGTTTGTGCAGATTTGTCAGGGCAAACACTTGGTTGCGCAGTCGCGCGGCGTACTCAAAGTCTTGGGCTTTAGAAGCACGCTTCATTTCTTTTTCGAGTTCACGGATCACCTGCACCCGCTTGCCCTCGATCACCGATATCAGCTTGCGCAAATTTGCCCGGTAATCTTCAATTGAAGTCCGGCCTTCTTCAAGACCCGGGTCGAGCCCGAGGTGATAATACAAGGTCGTGCGCTTTTGCCCGCCCGATTTACTGACAGCAAACGGAAAAATCCGGCGCAAAATTTTGAGCGCTTGGCGGATCTGATAGGTACTGAGATATGGACCGTAGTACCGGGCACCATCGTCCAACGGCCGGCGGGTTGTAATAACGGTCGGGTAGCTACTGTCGTAATCAATCCGGATGTAGCTGAGCGCCTTGTCATCGCGCAGCAGGATATTGTACTTCGGCATGTAGCGGCGGATCATCTCGGCCTCGAGGAACAGCGCCTCGATCTCGCTATCGACCTCTGTCCATTCGGTGTCAACGATTTCGCTCACCAGCGCCTCGGTCTTGGGGTCGCGCCCGCGCGAGGCCTGAAAATACTGCCGCACGCGGTTGCGCAGCACCGCCGCCTTGCCCACATAAATAATCTCGCCGGCTTTGTCCTTGTGAAAATACACCCCCGGCTCTTTGGGCAGTTCCTGCAACTTTTTGGCTAATTTCTCTGTCATTTACAGAGGTATTGTATCATGATACTTGACAAAGCATAAACGGTATGATACAATGAGAGGATAGGGTCATAACACCTTGGTTTCTATAGTATACCGGTTCCTGCTAGATGTCCGGATTAAATTTCTTGTCGTAATCCTTTAGCGCGCAGTCTATGGTTCGGTCTATCTCCGGTGTCGGCCCGCACTTTCCGGCTGGCACGCAGTTATCAATTCTCCGATCTCTGTCAGTGCATTTATCGAACGCTGGTAACTTTTCCGTATCGAGTCTTAAAGCTTTGATTGCCTCGATTACCCCTGGCAGTAAACCGCTTGGGGTCGCATATCCCTGAATCCTAATGTAGCCGTCTCCGTACGGAATATAGCCATGCGCCTCCCTGTCATTGGACGCATAATGAGGTTTGGTTTTGCCCGGTTTGAGTTGATTGGTATAAGTATGCAGCTCATAGCGAAGAGAGCCGCTGCTTGTCTGAAGCAGCATAGGCACCTTCTCATTGACTATAAGCGTGTAGTCTGGGTCAGACCTCGTTTCCAGATCCTCTAGCCACCTAGAATAACTGACACCATCGCTGCGGAAGTCAATCGTAGCAAAATGAGAATCCGTCGATTCTTTATCTGCTGGTTTGTTGCCGGAGTTCCTCCCAAATATCGCCATATCCTTCTCGCTGGCAGGGCCCATGTACCAGCCGTTAGTTGCAGCTTCATCAAGAGAAAACGCCGACTTGGCCTGACCAAGCTCATTCACGCTTAGCTGCTCGCCGCCTGCATTCGTGCCACTGCGAAGCATAAAAAGTCCACCTACGATAATCGCACTCAGCAAAAGCACTAAAACAGTGCCTATTGCTATTGTCCGTTTTTGTCTTAGGTTAGTCTTCATGATCTTTCGCAGGCTACTGTAGAAACCAATTCCCATTCACCAGCATCTGGCAGTTTCTTTATCTCATAGTTGTATATACCGTATCCGTACTCGTAGGCCATTGAGCCTCTGGCAACTCCGTTCTCGTAACTATGGAT
>CAZXOA010000018.1:0-7329 GCA_964642275.1 uncultured Candidatus Saccharibacteria bacterium
GTGCCGGGCGATGCAGTCGGCGAAGCGCCTCGTGGCGTCATCGAGCGCATCGCCCGGCACGGTCCCGACTCGGTCGCGTTCTATGTCTCGGGCCAGTTGCTCACCGAGGACTACTACGCGTTCAACAAGCTCGCCAAGGGGCTCGTGGGCACGAACAACATCGACAGCAATTCGCGCCTGTGCATGTCGAGCGCGGTGGCCGGCTACAAGGCGACGCTGGGCGCGGATGCACCGCCGGCCTGCTACGAGGACATCGAGGCAACCGACTGCGTGTTCATCACCGGCTCGAACACCGCGTTCGCCCATCCCGTCCTGTTCGCGCGGCTCGAGGCGGCGCGCGCGCGCCGACCCCACATGAGGCTCGTCGTCGTCGATCCGCGCCGAACCGATACGGCCGCTGCCGCCGACCTGCACCTGGCGATCCGCCCCGGAACCGACAGCCTGCTGCTCCTGGCGATGCTTCACGTGGCGATCGCCGAAGACAGGATCGACCATGATCTCGTGGCAACGGCGACCACCGGGTTCGGAGCGCTGCGCGAGCGGGCGCGTGGCTTCACGCCGGAGCGGGCGGCCGTCGCCTGCGGCGTCGACGCCGCGTCGATCGTGCAGGCCGCACGCTGGTTCGCGAGCTCGCCGGCAACGCTGTCGCTCTATTGCCAGGGCCTGAACCAGTCGGCGTCGGGAACCGTGAACAACGTCGCGCTGGTGGGACTGCACCTCGCGACTGGCCAGATCGGCAGGCGCGGCGCGGGGCCCTTGTCGCTGACCGGCCAGCCCAACGCGATGGGTGGTCGAGAGGTTGGCGCACTGGCCAACCTCGCGAGTGGGCATCGCAATCTCGCCGATGCCGACGATCGCGATGAGATCGCCCGCTACTGGGGCGTGCGCGACGTGCCGGATCGTCCCGGCCTGGCGGCGGTCGACCTGTTCGATGCCGTCGGCGCGGGGCGGTTCCGGATGGTGTGGATCGCTTGCACCAATCCCGTCCATTCGATGCCCGATGCCGCCAGGGTCGCCGCCGCGCTGGGCCGCGCCGAATACGTCGTGGTCCAGGACGCCTTCGCGGGAACCGCGACGGCCGAATATGCCGACCTGCTGTTGCCGGCGACGACCTGGGGTGAGAAGTCGGGAACGGTGACCAATTCGGAGCGTCGGATCAGCCGGGTGCGCGCTGCGCTCGACCCCCTTGGCGAGGCGCGCGCCGACTGGGAGATCGCCGCCGACTTCGCCCGTCGCCTCGAGGCTGCCCTGGCCGAGCGCGGTATCGAGCGGCGATGCGATCCGGCGGCCGGGTCGCTGTTCGCCTGGCCCGATGCCGAGGCGATCTGGAACGAGCATCGCGGGCTCACGCGCGGGCGCGACCTCGACATCACCGGGCTGTCCTATCGCCTGCTCGACCAGTTGGGCCCGCAGCAGTGGCCGATGCCGGTCGGCGCCAGCGCAGGCACCGCGCGGCTCTACGTCGATCGTCGCTTCGCGAGCGCCGACGGCCGCGCGCACTTCGGGGCGATCGACCGAGGCTTGCCCGCGGAACCGACCGATGCGGAGTACCCGGTGGGCCTGCTGACGGGGCGGCTGCGCGACCAATGGCACGGCATGAGCCGCACCGGACTGCTGGGCCGGCTCTTCGGCCATGAACCCGAGCCTGTGATCGAGCTCCCCGACGCGTACTGCGTCGCCCGCGGATGGCGCGACGGTGACCTGGTCCGGATCACCAGCCGCCGCGGCTCACAGGTCCTGCCGCTGCGCCAGACCGAATCGCTGCGTCCCGGCACCGCCTTCGTCGCGATGCACTGGGGCCCCGAATTCCTCGCCGGTGGTACCGGGGTCAACGCCCTGACCTTGCCCGCGGTCGACCCGGTCTCGAAGCAACCCGAGCTCAAGCATTGCGCGGTCCGGATCGAGCCCGCGCCGCTGTCGCAGCGGCTCGTTGCCTTCGGCTGGCTCGAGGCCGGGCGCGTCGTCGCCGCCCGGCGCGAGTTGCTCGGTCTGTTGCGCGACCTGCCGTTCGCGAGCAGCGTGCCCTTTGGCCGCGACGCCGAAGGCGTGATGCTGCGCGGCGCATCCGAAGAGCCTTTCGACAAGGCGCGGATCGCGGCGATCGAAGCGGTGTTCGGCGTCGCCAATGCCCCTCTCGTGACCCTGGACGACGCGCGCAGCGGTTGCCGTCGCCATCTCCTGTTGGCCAACGGTCGCCTGCGCTTCGTGTTGCTCACCGGATCCGACACCGCTTCCGGGCCTTGGCTGCGCGAACTCCTCGTGCAGGAGGCCGATGCCGCCGCTTTCGGGGCGCGCCTGCTCGCATCGGGCGCCGCGCCGCCGCTTGCGATCGAGCACCGCGGTCGCACCGTCTGCAACTGCGTCGGTGTCACGGAAACGCCGATCCGCGCCGCGCTCGAGGCAGCCACTGGCGAGCGTGGCGAACGGATCGAGGCAGCGCGCCGCCTGACCGGCTGCGGGACCCAGTGCGGCGCCTGCCTGGCCGAGGTCGGCCGGCTCGCCGACGACTGCCTGCGGCGCCTGCACGGTGCCGCCATCGAGACCGTCGCCTGACCGAACGACCCCTGGCCATATCGAAGACCATGCCGAAACCGACACCCATGACCACACCAGGACCCACGCCCGGGACGCCGTCCAAGACCACGCCTGCCGAGTGCGTTGCCCTGGTCGGCGCCGGCCCCGGCGACCCCGAACTGCTGACCCTCAAGGCGGTCCGGTACATCGCCGCGGCCGACGTCATCCTCGTCGACGACCTGGTCGAACCGGCGGTGCTCGCGCATGCCCGCCCCGACGCCCGTGTCCGCTGGGTCGGCAAGCGCGGCGGCTGCCGTTCGACGCCGCAGCGCTTCATCGAGCGTCTCATGATCCGGGAAGTTCACGCCGGACGCCGGGTGGTGCGTCTCAAGGGAGGCGATCCGCTCGTGTTCGGCCGCGCTGGCGAGGAGATCGCCGCCTTGCGCGCGGCCGGCATCGCGGTCGAGGTAGTCAACGGGGTGACCAGCGCGCTGGCCGCCGGCGCCGCGTTGGGCCGCTCGCTGACCCATCGCGACCATGCCCAGGGTGTCGCTTTCGTGACCGGCCATCCCAAGCCGGGCGGCAGCGGACCGGGCTGGGCGGCGCTCGCCGGCGCCGGCCTGACCCTGGCGGTCTACATGGGGCTCGGGCGCGCCGTGGTGGTGCGCGACGAACTGGTCGAGGCGGGGCTCGATCCGGCCACGCCGGTGGCGATCGTCGAGCAGGCGAGCGGCGCCGGCGAACGGGTGCTCGAGACCCGCCTCGGCGCGATGGTGGAGGACTTCGCCGCCAGCGGCTTCGCGAGCCCGGCGCTGATCCTGGTCGGCGAGGCGCTGGGCGCGCCGGCGGCGCTGCGCGCCACGCCGGCCGAAGCGCTCAGACCACCGAGTCCTGGTCCTCGATCATCCGCCGCAGGATGAAGTTCTGCAGCGCCAGCGAGGCGGCGGCGTCGAGGTCGCCGAACTGCAGGCCGTAGGCCTGCAGCTGCTCCTCGTTGCCGGCGGGTCGGAACGGCTTGAGCAGGCGCACCGCGCACTCGGTCTCGATGGTGTGGTCGCGCTCGTCGATGCCGACCCGCACCATGAAGGCGATGCGCACCCGGCCGCCATCGGCGACCAGGGGCTCGTCGGCGACCACCTGCAGCTGCGCGCCCTGGGCGCTGAGGTCGGCGAGCAGGCCGTCGTGGCGGCTGCCGTCGGCCAGCACCAGCTGCACCGGGAGTTCGGCGCGCACCCGCGGGGCCATCCGCACCGGCGTGACCCGGATGTCGTCGGGAAAGGAAACGTGGATGTAGTCGACCGGCGCTTCGAAGACCCGCAGCACGCTGCAGCGGAACTCGTAGAGGTGGATGCCGGAGAACAGGCGCACCCGCAGGGACTCCCCGGCCTCGACGGCGACCGGCGACTGCTTGTGCACCGGTAGCTTGAGGATCAGGTACTCGTCGCGCAGGAAACCGACGACCGTCGTGAAATGGGCCTGCTCACCGCCCTGGTGGTTGAGCACCAGCTGCACCCGGGAACCGGGCTGCAGCCGGATCTCGTTGAAGCCGACCGACTGGAGGCCGTCCGGGTGGGGGGGGTCCGCGCGGGGGGAATCGCTCATGATCGGCTGCCTGGCTCGGGATTGGCGTCGCTGCCGCCGAGGATACCCCGCTTTGCGCCCGGTTCAGTTGTCGTAGCCATCCGAGTGGATGTCCTCGGCCGCCACGCCGAGCGCCAGCAGGATCGGCACCGTGTGCGCGATCATCGCGGCGGGGCCGGCGAGGAAGGCCTTGGCGCCGGCCAGATCGGTGAAGTCGGCGCGGATCGCTTCGCCCGGCAGGCCGGTGCGCCAGCGCGCATCGGGCGGCTCGCCGGCCGAGAGCAGCAGCACCTGGCGAAAGCGCGGATTGGCCGCCGCGATGGCCGCGAGCCGGTCGGCGCAGTACAGGTCGGCCGACTCGCGCACGCCCGCATAGAGCACGATGTCCTCGTCGTGCCGGGCGTCGGTGGCCGCCTCGGCGATCGCGAGCATCGGTGCGAGCCCGCTGCCGCCGGCCACCAGCACGGCGAGCCCGGCATGGCGACTGCGCCAGAAGGCGGTGCCCAGCGGGCCTTCGACCCCGATGGTGTCGCCGGCGGCGAGCCGCTCGGCGATGTAGCGGCTGCCCGCGCCGCCCGAGAGCCGGACATGGAACTCGAGCCCGTCGGCGGTGCCGTCGGCATCTGGTGCATTGGCGATCGAGTAGTCGCGCTGCAGGCCGGGGGCCAGGTGCAGGCGGACATACTGGCCGGCGGCGAAGCCGAAGCGCCCGCCATCGGCCGGGGCGATTCGCAGGATGCGGATGTCGCGATCGAGGATATCGACGGCGAGGACGCGAAAAGGGCGGGTGTCGGGAGGGAACTGGTTCATCGGCGCGACGGCCGACGGAAGGCGTGCGGCCGCCGGCGCCCGGCCACTCTACCGGAAAACGGACGGCCGAGTCCGTAGAATGGGGGATTCACTGCCTCGAGCTCCCCGCCGCCATGCCTGACCCGACCATCCCGATCTCCACCGCCGAACGCTACCTGCGCGAGGCGATGCAAAAGCGGATCGTGATGCTCGACGGCGCGATGGGCACCATGATCCAGCAGTTCAAGCTCACCGAGGCCGATTTCCGCGGCGAGCGTTTCGCCGATCATCCGACGGACGTGCGCGGCGACAACGAACTGCTCTCGCTCACCCGTCCCGACGTGATCCGCGACATCCACGAGCAATACCTCGCGGCCGGCGCGGACATCCTCGAGACCAACACCTTCGGGGCGACCACCGTCGCGCAGGGCGACTATGGCCTGCAGGACTTCGCCGCCGAGATGAACCTCGCCTCGGCCCGGCTCGCGCGCGAAGCCTGCGACGCTTTCCGCACGCCCGAGCGGCCGCGCTTCGTCGCCGGGGCGCTGGGGCCGCAGCCCAAGACCGCCTCGATTTCCCCCGACGTCAACGATCCGGGTGCGCGCAACATCAGCTTCGATGCGCTGGTCGCCGCCTACGACGAGCAGGTCCGCGCCCTCATCGAGGGCGGCATCGACCTGCTGCTGCTCGAGACGATCTTCGACACGCTCAACGCCAAGGCCGGCATCTTCGCGATCGAGGCGATCCAGGCCGAGCGCATGGCCGCCGGCCTGCCGCGCATCCCGCTGATGATCTCCGGCACCGTCACCGATGCCTCGGGCCGGATCCTGTCGGGCCAGACGGTCGAGGCCTTCTGGAACTCGGTGCGCCATGCGAAGCCGCTCACCATCGGCCTGAACTGCGCGCTGGGCGCGGCCCTGATGCGGCCCTATGCCGAGGAGATCTCGAAGCTCGCCGATACCTTCACCTGCGTCTATCCGAACGCCGGGCTGCCCAACCCGATGAGCGACACGGGCTTCGACGAGACGCCGCAGGTTACCGCGGACCTGCTCGGCGAGTTCGCCCGCGCCGGTTTCATGAACGCCGCCGGCGGCTGCTGCGGCACCACGCCCGAGCACATCGCCGCGATCGCCGCCGCGCTCGATGGCGTCGCGCCGCGGCCGATTCCGCAGCGGCCGCCGGCGCTGCGCCTGTCGGGGCTCGAGCCCTTCACGGTCGATGCGGATTCGCTGTTCGTCAACGTCGGCGAGCGCACCAACGTCACCGGCTCGAAAGCCTTCGCCCGGCTGATCATCGGCGAGAAATACGACGAGGCCCTCGCGGTGGCCCGCCAGCAGGTCGAGAACGGCGCGCAGGTCATCGACATCAACATGGACGAGGGCATGCTCGACTCGGCCGCGGCGATGGACCGCTTCCTCAAGCTGATAGGCTCCGAGCCCGACATCGCGCGGGTGCCGATCATGATCGACAGCTCCAAGTGGAGCGTGATCGAGGCCGGGCTCAAGTGCGTCCAGGGCAAGGCGATCGTCAATTCGATCTCGCTCAAGGAGGGCGAGGCGGCGTTCCTCGAACAGGCCGAGCTGTGCCGGCGCTACGGCGCGGCCGCGGTGGTGATGGCCTTCGACGAGCAGGGCCAGGCAGATACCCTCGAGCGCAAGACGCAGATCTGCGAACGGGCCTACCGGCTGCTGGTCGACCGGGTCGGCTTCGACCCCGAGGACATCATCTTCGACCCCAACATCTTCGCGATCGCCACCGGCATCGAGGAACACGACAACTACGCCGTGGATTTCATCGAAGCCACGCGCCGCATCAAGGCCACGCTGCCGCACTGCCATGTCTCCGGCGGCGTGTCGAACGTCTCGTTCTCGTTCCGCGGCAACGAGCCGGTGCGCGCGGCGATCCACAGCGTGTTCCTGTACCACGCCATTCGCGCCGGCATGGACATGGGCATCGTCAACGCCGGCGCGATGCCGATCTACGACGACCTCGACCCGGATCTGCGCGAGCGCGTCGAGGACGTGATCCTCAACCGCCGTAGCGACGGCACCGAGCGGCTGCTGGAGATCGCCGAGAAGTACAAGGGCAGGAAGGGCGAAACGAAGGGCGAGGACCTGTCGTGGCGCGAGAAGCCGGTGCGCGAACGGCTGGCGCACGCGCTGGTGCACGGCATCGACGCCTGGGCCGAGCAGGACACCGAGGAGGCCCGCCAGCAGTCCACGCGCCCGCTGGACGTGATCGAGGGCCCGCTGATGGACGGCATGAACATCGTCGGCGACCTGTTCGGCGCCGGCAAGATGTTCCTGCCGCAGGTGGTGAAGTCCGCGCGCGTGATGAAGAAGGCGGTCGCCTACCTGCTGCCCTTCATCGAGGCCGAGAAGCTGCGCACGGGCGACACCGGCAAGAACAACGGCAAGATCGTGATGGCGACGGTCAAGGGCGACG
>CAZXOA010000019.1:0-5359 GCA_964642275.1 uncultured Candidatus Saccharibacteria bacterium
CGTCAATGGTGACCATTCCAGGCTAGAGGGCTTGGCATTCGGGTGGCGGGAGGGTAGGGGAATGCTCGGAGGGGGATCGAGCGGTTCTTCCGATGCGACAGCGCTACGGTCGGATTTTTGAAGGCATGGCGCCCGTGTCCAAAGGGGAACCGTAGAGGGTGCCACGGAGCGTGCAAGGGGGAAAGGCTCGGTGCTAGGATTTGCCTGAACCCTTCGATTCACGCTGACGCTTCGCCAGTTCACGCCGTCGCTCCGAACGTGAAGCGTTCTTCCGCTCCGCCGCATAACGCGATTCTTCGATTCGGTACGTGCGAATGCTCTCCGGGTGCGACTGAGCCCATATCTCCGGTTGCATCGACTCGTAATCCCGATCTCCGCGAAGAAGCCGATCCGCTACGTCTTTCACATACCCGTAAACGTCCAAGTTATGACGATGCGCCGACGAGCAGATCGTCGTGAGAATCGCAGAGCGATAGCCCCCCTCCATGCTCCCAACGAATAGCCAGTTCTTACGCCCGGTAGCCGTATGTTTGATGAATGCTTCACAATGACCTCTTTGTTCTAGATGTTCATGGGGGAGACCGGACGTTTACGACGGCATTTTGTTTATCGGATGAATCAGTTCCTCAGGTTTCTCAATTCCAGCTGCGTATGTACTAAGCTGGCGCAATCGTTCTATCTCCTCATTGTCGGCCCAGTAGATCCATCTGTTCCCAAATTGCCTCGCTTGCACCCAACGGCGATGACGCCAACCTGTAAGCGTCGATGCTTGGATTCCGATCTTGCGAGAGAGTACGCCCGATTGCCACCAGGGGCCCGTCAGTTTTGGCTTGGAACCAATGAGACCTTTTCGACGCAGCGTTAGAAATAAAGCGTTAATACCCGTCTCGGTGAAGCTGTCGTTACGAGCACAGCGGAATCCTTCTTCATTGAGGGTTCGTAGGATCTCTGCGCGAGGATAGCCAGAGTCATAAAGCGAGGAAGCACGCTCTAAGAGTTGTGGTGCATCTTGTAGGTCATCGAACCGCATGACAGAACGCCGCGACTCGTGGCGACTGACGAACCCTCCAGACCAATGTACTGCAATAGAAAGACATTCGGTACCATCCACCACGTCTACCACCACGCGGTCGATTAGTACACGAACAAGATCTTGGCGGTCTTTGGGGGATGTGAACTCACTATTCCAAAGCGTGCTGAAATCGTTGGATAAATCGTTTATCGCGTCTTGCTGCTCCTTGCTTAGTTGGACAGGACGATCCGCAAGGAACCGATTCAGCTCTTCCTCCGATTGACGCAGGTTGAGGAGCGCAGTCTCCCATCGCTTCTCAAGCTCGGATGCCACGAGGCGGTTGCTTGGATCGACCTCTTCGTAGCGTCGACGTGCGAGTTCGGCCTGATAGGTTGCACGCTCCACGGTTTGCTGATGATGCGTTGCCAATCGGCTCCGATCCAGGGCAATTTCAGAAGCCGCAGACAAGCTTAGCTCCAGGCACGCAGGCGTCATTGCTTTCAATATGAGTTGCTCAACGAGTCCTTCAAGTCGTCTGCCAGAAAACGACTGGCAGCGTGCCAGCCCGTACTGTTTGTGAGCCGCTGAGCACTCAAAGCAGCATTGCCCACCCCGGTAGTGCACGGTCATTCCACCGCCGCATTTTCCACAGGTGATTCGTCCAGTTAATAAGCTTGAACCACGCGAGGCTCCGAAGCCAAATTTCGTGCTGTTTTGCCGTAGTTTTCGTTGATTCGCTTCCCATTGCTCCCATGTGATGTAGGCAGGGACTTTATCTCGAATGAGAACATCCCAACTATCTCTTGGTTGGCGACATTGCGTTACTTTTCGTTGACCATCTGAAGTGCTTGTTGTTACGCACTTCGTTCGACCAAACGCATAGGCTCCCGCATACACAGGGTGGGTGAGAATGCGATGAATCGTACTTCGGTTGGGGGTGTGCCATGTTACAGCGTCGGGATACAATCCGTTGCGTCTACGTAGACCGATAAAAATTTTCTCTTGGAACAAGTACCGTAGCACACCATGAGCACTTCCTAGTTCGGAGAATTTATCGAATACCAGGCGAACAACATTTTGCACCTGCGCGTCGGTTTCGAGGACGATCCCTTCTCGCGTACGAATGTATCCAATGGGAGCTTCGGTGAAATGTTCGCCTCGAGCTGCTTTGTTTTTCTTGCCTGCGTGAAGACGTGACTTTAGCACATGCAACTCGGCTTCACTCATCGTGCCCTTGAGGCCAAGAAGCAAACGATCGTTGTGATCTCTTGGGTTGTAAACCCCATCCGCATCGCCTAGCAACGCGCCGAACACTGCACACAGCTCAAGCAGTTGGTGCCAGTCCCTGCAGTTCCTGGCCAAGCGGCTCATTTCGATCCCCATGACAATTCCAACATGTCCCAACGAAACTTCCGCCAGCAAACGCTGAAAGCCAGTCCTACCTTGGGTACTGCTACCGCTAACTCCTAAGTCATCATCGATCACTTCAACGCGCTCGGGTTTCCACCCTAGATGTTCGACGCGCCGAACCAAATCGTATTGGAGTTGAGTCGATTCGATATTTTCTCGAACCTGCCGCATGCTTGACTGACGGACATACACGACAGCCTTCAATGCGAGGTGTCGTACTTCGAGCTTGCTGCTAACGAAGCTTGCCCCCAGAGGCTTACCGACAGGCCGGTTGCAAACAGGGGATGGGGCATCACTTTGAATCATGATCGCCCTCCTTTGCTGAAGGTCTCACATGAGACTTGATCATCTTGGTTGCAACTCGGATCGCCTGCTTCCGAGTCTCCTCTGGAAGACTCTCCCAGAGATTGGCGAGTTTTACCGAATTCCGCACCTGCGGCAAACTTTTGATTGTCTGGCGTCTGGCATGAATCGCCTCCTTGAACTAAACGCTTCTTCCATGCAACTACGTCTAATAACGCAGAAAACCCTACTTTAATCGAAAATGAATCCTGCGAACAACCGATCTTAGGCCGCGCAGTTTGGCGCGATGTTCTTCATAAGCTGCTCGCACGCATTGTTATCGATCGGGCAGTTCTCGTCGCTCAAGTACGTCGTCAACTCGTTCCAGTTGTTCTCCAGATACGTCAGCGCTTTGCCTAGCTTGTTCTTCGGCAATGCGTTGCCACGCATCCGCATCTTCGCGATTTGCTCCTTCATCCTCTCGAACAGGGGAACTCCAAGCTCTTGACGCTTCGCAACGATGTTGACTCCTGGACTCTGCTTGAGCATCCGCTCCAGGTCGTACAACTCCCGATAGATGGCAAGCAACAGCGCGCTCTCTTGCGGATGGTCCTTCTGCGCTTCGTAGATCTTCCGACGCGCATGCGCGTTGCAGGCCGCC
Source organism: uncultured Candidatus Saccharibacteria bacterium (assembly GCA_964642275.1). GTDB lineage: Bacteria > Patescibacteriota > Saccharimonadia > Saccharimonadales > JACDBH01 > CAZXOA01. The sequence goes on from CAZXOA010000019.1 coordinate 3,366, forward strand.
AAGCGGAAGTCTCCACCGCGCGCAACGTGCAGGCTCTCGTAACCCGAATAGCAGTCCCCTAAAAGCGTGCCTCCTCGGAACTCTTGCAAGACCCGCTCGGGACCGTCCCGATGCCTGGATACCGTGAAGTCGAAGATGTTCCAAGGACTCGTCCCGTCTCCTTGGTAGGCCCACATCCTGGCCTGGACACTTCCCTGGTCTTTTTCTCTCGCCTTAGTCAACACCTCGTGAATCCTGCCGCTCCACTTGTTCTCTGGATTCGGGGGAGAGATGTAATCGGGAAGGATCAGTTTCACCGTCGTATCATCGACGGCGATCACTTGGGCTGTCCGAGTGAGCTTCGTCTTCAGGTGCAGGTAAAGCCCTTCCAGAAGGTAGACCATTGCGCAGAGGATGTTATGAAGGCTGCTTCGCGAGATCTCCCAACCACTCGAAGCGAAGATATCTTCGGTGCGATACAGCGGAACGTGAAACATGTGTTTCTGGACCATGATCTGCGCTGCGATGCTCGTGTCGATCTTATCTCCCTTGACCAACCCTTCGGGAGCGGGTTGCTGGCTGATGCCGCACTCGGGGTGATTGGCGCATTTGTATTGAGGGACTTGGGTCACTTCCACGTAGAACTGAGCCGGTTTCATCACCGCTTTTTCACGGGTCTCGTAACCCAGGATCTCGCGTGGTCCATGCTGGGGGCAAGTTCCTCGCTCGGGATTGTCTTCGACGTAAGGGATTTCGACCCGTGGCCAATGCCTGGGGAGAGCGTAGGAGCGCTTCTTGCGAGGACGTGGCTTGGGCGAGGGAATCGTTTCTTCGAGTGCCTCAAGCCCCTGTTCTACCTCTTGGACCGCTTCTAGGATCGCTTCGTCCTCTTGCTCCTCTTGCATCATCTCCAGCAAGGGGCGGGGACGATCAAAGCGCTCTTGACGCTTGACATAGATTCCTAGCAAGCGGTTGATGGTTTTGGTTTGTTCGTCGATCTTGGTCTGCAAGGCATCGCGTTCTTGAAGCGAGCTTGCGATGGCTTCGGCTTGCGCGGCGATGAGCGCGTCTTTCTGCTGAAGCTCCTGCACCAACGCAGCCAATGTCGAAGCCATCTCCTTCCCATTGCAGGATCTTGATCCGGTCACGGCGCTTGCTGAGAAAGAGGAAGACATCTCCGTCGAGCGTTTTGCGCCCTAGGGATTGCTCGACGAAAGCCGCCAGGGAATCGAACCCACGGCGCATATCGACCGGGTCAATCGCCATGAAGATTTTTGTCGCCTGAGAGAAGCTCAGCATGAGGCTCCTCCTTGCAGCGCATGTTCGGTTCGGAGGATCTGATCGATGCAATCGCCGATGGCCTGGGTAGGTAGGCTCAAGGTAACGCCTGAGCGGAAGCGGACCGTAGCAAGCTCAGGGACCGAAGGGGACTGGAGGATTCGAATTGGGATGAGCTTGTTCGGTTCTTGGGGGGGAGGCTCGGAGGGCTTCGGGTGAAGCTTCCGTTTCCAGGAATAGAAGCTGTTGACGTTCAGTTGTTGCTGTTGGCAAAACTGCGCGACCGAGAGTTGCGAGCAAGCTTGCTGCTCGAACCGTTGGAGCCATAGGGCTCGGAGTTCGGTGTTGACGGCACGTGCCATGTGGGGCCTCGCTGAGGGCTTGAGGTAAGAAACAAACCCAGCGAAGCTACCCGCTAACTCGATACTCGCAAGAAATGGTCACCATGGACGGTCACTCTACATACTCAAACAGATTCCATTGACTACCTCTAAAACCAATCGGATCTCTTCCCAAGAACCTACCTGTAGTTGGACTCATCCATCGAGCCCTAAAGTGGTAGAGCTTTAGCACCGCATCCCACTCGCGTCCGGTGTAGGTGTAGCGATTGTTGATCGCAGAACTCGCAATCGGCGTGGCCGATGCATTGAGGATCGTTGGCTGACCATAAGCGGTGTAAGCGTATCTCTCAGCTACAGCCCCCGCAGAAGTCGTTACGGCAGTAACGCTGAACTGTT
>CAZXOA010000020.1:0-4749 GCA_964642275.1 uncultured Candidatus Saccharibacteria bacterium
CGCATTATCTCTCCCAGTTTTCCGACAAGCTGATACAATTAAAGAACGAATGGGCGCCCGGCCTTACGGGCGAAGCTCTTTTAGAGAAACAGCAGCGCTGGCAGCAGTTGAAAGCGGCAGCCGGTGCTCTGTCGGCGTCGCTCACAGACCTTGCGAAGAACTACCGCTTTACGGAACTCGGCGGCAAGCTGAATGACGTGAAAGGTGCGATGGTGCCGCTGAACCTTGTAGAAATCGGCGCGCAGCTTGAAGCCGCGAAAGCGCAGATAGAGGCGCAGGCGACGGCGGTTGCCGCAGCGAAGGCCGCGTACGATCAAGAACAGGACATCTACCGGCAGACGAAGAAGAATTTCGACGTAATTGCACTACCCAATTCGGCGGCGCTCATCGCCACGGAAATATCCAACATGGGGCAGCAGTTGGCGGCGGTGACCAACCGCATGGTATTCGTTACCGCGGCGGCAGAGATGAAGGACGTCGTATCCGCGTCGGAGCTCGACTACTACCGTATTCTGCGGGAGCGCACCGAAGCGCAGAAAGATTTAGGCTATACCACCAAGGTCTTATCGGCGGTCGACGGATTGAAACTATCCACCCAACAGAACGCCGTTTTAGAAACGATTTTGACCGCAGGCCAGACGGACGGCGGATGGACGGGTAAGAGCATAGATCAAATCGCGGATGATTTCATCGCGCAGGGCGCAAGCCTTGTCGGCACGGGGCAGAACTGGAGCCGCACGGCGGAATTATTCGATTCGATTGCTTCTTATAAAACGGCGTATCTGACGGCAAAAAGCGAGCTTACCACCGCGCAAGGTACCGGAAACGCGGCGCTCATTGCCGATAAAGAGCAACTGCTGCTTGTGAGCGTAGAAGGCTTACGCCGCAGCATGGACGGCTTTATCACCGCTTTGCGGATGGAGAAGAAGATGAACGCAGAGGCGCTCGCGTATCTCTTAGATTCTTCGACAACGCTTTCAGGCTCCACAGTATTAAACGCAACCGCGTTGCAGAAAGAGGTCGGCGATGCGGTGACGCGCACGAATGCGCAGTATGAAACGCTGAACACGAAAGCCGTCGAATACCTTGCAGAACTCGTACAGGGCGTAATTGCAAGCAACGCACAGACCACGACCACGAGCGCGACGCTCATTAAACACGTCGACGACGCAATCGCACAGCTTATGGGCGGCAGCGCACGCGATACAACCGGCGAAGCATGGACGCCTAACTCCGGTTACGACTTCGGTTTCTTTCACGGTAAACTTGCAGCCACATTCAACGCGGAACTCGAAAAACTCTGGGTCGTGCGCTCTTATCTAAACGACCTAACTTTCAAAATGCGCATCGACAACCTTTCACAGATACCGCCGCCCCCCGCGCAAGGCTCCGGAGACGGACCTACGGAAAAATGGCAGAAATTCCTTGAGGAGGTGACGTTCTACAAAAAACAAAATCAGATTTTCCACGACATCAACGCAGAGATACCCCAGAGCGCGACCGACGCATGGGTAACTTCTTTCAAAAACCAACGCACGAATCTTAAAGACGACCTTACATCGCTACTATCTATACTATCCGACGCCGCGCTGCAAAGCGCGCTATCGGACTACCTCTCTGCCATGACGCCGGAAGCGGCACAGGATACGCGTTTCATACTGCAATCGTACAACGGACGCTATATCGACGAAGCCAATGCGGCGACGCTGCGCGCGGAGCTAATAGGGACACGCGATGCGATAGCGCAAGAACTTGCGCAGCTTAATCTGAACTACGGCGCGACTTGGATGAAGGAGCAGTATCTCTCTAAAGAGAGCGCGGCGCGCGCGTTAGAGCGCGAGCTATCCGAAAAGCTGAATTTGACGGCAACAAAGAACTTACAGTTACAGAACACAGACGCAGACCTTCTCCAACTAACCCAGCTTAAGGCTGTCGCACTTGCGGCGGGGCGCACGGCAGAGGCCGACGCGATTGAAGACGAAATCGACCGGAAAAATAACGACAAGACGGCGCTCACGGCAGAAATCACGGCACTCCACACGCAGGCACTCGCGCTGCGCACGCAGATAGACCCATTGCGCGCGTATGCGGGGGAGCTTTTGCAGCGCGGCTCTTCGCTCGTCATGGCGCCTTATGTCGACGCCTCTCTCTGGCAGTACCGCATCGAAGAAGAAGGCTACCGCGAACTGAATAACCGCTGGGCGGCGGTCAAAGACGCATCGTACCGCACCGAACTGACGGGGACGCAGCAGGGTCTTGCCGACACAATCAAGCAAGTTATCGGCTTCTACCAAAAAGACGCCTACGGCAATATTAAACGCGACGCGGCGGGTGTGCCGAAGGTCAATACAGATTTTCTTGCAGATCACGGACTTCCATCCGGCACCGCGGCAGACGCCGATATTTCGGTGCTGCTCGGCGGGGCGCAGACGGGTGCAAGTCTGGAAAACTGGGTCGCCCTACTCACAGGCTTCGTCGACCGCGCTCAGGCGGAGCGAAAGAACGTTCCCGACAACCTGAAGCAGGCGATTGCGGGATTAGAAAGCTCTCTAATCGAATATCTCTCTGCGCAGGCGTATATTCAAAACCGCGACGGCGACGCATCTACAATACAGGCCGAAGCCGACGAAGCGCGCGCGCGGGAAATTACGCGACTGACCAACATCGGCAAGGTATTGCAATTCTATAACAACTTGAACGGAGCCATGTCCGCGTTTACAGGGTCGTCGCCCGTCGGTGCGTACTCTGCACTCATTACAGAAATATCTAAGCCGCAGACACGGCAACTCCTACAACTCTTCGCGCAACCCCAAAGCGGCGATGCGATTGTACACGATACGCTCGCAGGTCTCTTTGCTCTGACAGACCAGTTGAAAAGCGTACGCGAAGAGCTCTACGCCGCCGAACTGCAGCAGAAGTTTCTCTCTGCAAGGCAAGAAACCTTACAGTATCAGGGGCGCATACTGTCGGTTTCCGAATTTATTGCCGGAGTCGATGCACTGAATACGCAGGCGATAGAGACCAGCATCGGCAACATCGCTGCAGACGGCAATTTCGTTAGCGCCGTCACCCAATACCTGACCGGCTCCGGGGCTTCGGAACTTTATCTGACGAAGTTGTGGGATATTCTGGCGGTGTTTTCCGACGACGGGGACCCGGAGATTCTCAAGGGTCAGATGTTGGACGCGCTCTCTGGCGATGCGTTTGCGGCAGAGGTGAAGAATGCGCTGTGGGCGCTTTCTGCCACCTCTGTGATGCAGGGTACCGGCACTTCGGCTTCCGCTTCGATTGACGCTTTTCTTGCCGAACAGGCGGTGCGCGCCGATGCGTTCAAAGCCAACCTAACCGCGTATATCGACACCCTGCCCGGCGGCACGACCACTTCATCTGCAATCACCCTTATCGGTACGTGGATGCAGAACCTTACCAACGTACCGGAGATCCAGCAGGATTTCGCCGCAGAGGCGCATTATTTTATGGGGGGCATCGACGGCACCATTGCGTTCGCCGATTTCAAGACCGCCATGGCGGCTTTTCTTAACCAGTTTACAAATCCATCCGCAGAAGAGCAGCAGCACTTAAAGACGCTCACCGAACAGACGGCGCTCCTTGCTGCCATGAACCGTTACGCGTACTCCGCCCACTTCAACCCGGCGGATTATCCCGTAGAGTTGCGGCAGTTCGTTCTGCTTAAAGGCTACAACGACGCGGCAGAGGCGTATCAAGAATTTCTGCGCTTGAAGAATTCGCCCATCGCAGAAGAGCAGAACCGCGCGGTGCTCTATCTGGACGGACACCCTATGGAAGTGCAGCGCCATTTTTATCTGAAGGATTTTTATGCGTATTTAGATTCTGCAGCTACGGGTTTAAGCCCGTGGCTACAGAATCAAGAACATGGCGGCGCGCTGCAATATGTTGCCGAGTACCTCTCCAGTCGCGGGATTTCTGCGCAAATTATAGGCTTCGACATGGTAGAAGAGTTTGCAAATATTGTGATGCATACCCGTGCCTCTACTACGCTCACCGCTCCTATAGATGCAGACCCTAATAAAGAAGTTAAAGATTTCAGGATGCGCCTCTTGATGGCTAAGTTCGATCACTACCTATCGAACAACACGCTTTCTTTAACCGGCGCGACTGCGGAAGAACTCTTGGACGATTTCAAAAATCAGTTTGAAACATTCCTTGCCGACGACGCGTATAAAGCAGACGGCACGGCGCTTAAAGAACTGTTGTCCGGAAACGTAGAGCTATCCGCATTCCGCGATGCGGCGTACGCGTACTACAACGCGCATAACACCGGTGGCGGCGATTTATCTTCTTATCTACCTTCCTTATACACGGGCTTGGGCGCGGGGATTGTCACGCCGACTACGCTAACGGGTAGCTATACCCGTGTCGATGCCGACACCTTTCTGCCGACAGCACTGACTGCGATTGCGAATTTTAAGACAATCGGTAAGGGCTATGTCAACGCCATAACAGGCGCTTCGGCCACTGCCTTGAAGACGGTTTATCTGAAGGCGGTGTTGGGGTCGGATGCGCTCATGCGGGTCTCTACGACAGCGGCACAGATCGACCAGATGATTGCAGACAGCGGCTATTCGGTGAGCCCCGCTGTGAATACCGCTCTTCTGACGTATTTTAACGACGTTCTGCTTGCATCGCGTGTGGGGGCGGCTGATTCGCCGTCCACCGCGCTTTTTAATCTGCGTCTGACAAAGACCGTCGAACTGCTCTTTGGCGCCG
>CAZXOA010000021.1:0-2788 GCA_964642275.1 uncultured Candidatus Saccharibacteria bacterium
ATCATAAATATCAATGCGATGACACCGGGAATAAAGTTGAGCGAACCGTTTTGCTCTTCGTTATATAACTGCCTCACTTCGGGAATAATCTGGTAAGACAGCTTTGCCGTGGGATTAAGCTCCTGTTGGTAACTATTGATCATGGCATTCAGGTAATTGGTAGCTATGGTGGCCGTGTTGGGATCAGAAGCGTCAGCAATCACCTGAATATGCGCACCTTCTACCTTATAGAGGTCTGAGCCAAAATTTGGAGGAAATAGGACAGCACATTTTATTTCACCTTCCTTAAACCGCTGTTCGATATCCCCATAATTTAGCGCCGGTTGTTTCATGTCAAAATAGGAACTTGCCTGTATTTTTGAAATAATCTGCTTCGACTGAATATCACGGGCATTATCCAAAATCACAATACCTATGTTTTTCACTTCGCTGCTTAATGCAAAACCGAAAAGAATAATTTGTACAATAGGCATCCCAAAGAGAATAAGCAAGGTACGCTTATCCCTGAATACGTGGTAAAATTCTTTCCGTATGAACGCTATTAATTGTTTCATATCAATCCGATGTTCTTTTAGCGCCCCGGGCCAGCTGATAGAAAACCTCGTCTATCGTATCGGCATGGAATTGCTGTTTCAAATTTGCAGGCGTATCCAGCGCCTCTAAGCGCCCGTCTACCATCACACTGATGCGGTTGCAATACTCGGCTTCGTCCATATAATGGGTGGTTACAAATACTGTAATGCCACTTGCTGCAGCTTCATAGATCATATCCCAAAACTGCCGCCGGGTTATCGGATCGACACCGCCGGTTGGTTCATCTAAAAAAACGATTTTGGGCCGGTGGAAAATAGCGACTGAAAAAGCCAGTTTCTGTTTCCAGCCCAGAGGCAGTTCGCCAACCAGTTTTTTGGCTTCTTTTCCCAATCCCAAGGTGGTGATGAGTTCGCTGCTGCGTTTTTTTATTTCAGATCGGGACACGCCATATACACCCCCGTAAAACTCAATGTTTTCCAGGGTGGTCAGATTGTCATACAAAGAGAATTTCTGGCTCATATAGCCGATGTTCTTTTTGATGCTTTCCTGTTGCCTGTACACGTCAAAGCCGGCTACGGTGGCTTCGCCCGAGGTCGGGTAGGAGAGTCCGCATAGGATTCGCATGGCGGTTGTTTTTCCGGCCCCATTAGCTCCCAGAAATCCAAAAATCTCGCCCTGTTCCACTTCAAAGGAAATCCGGTCAACGGCTTTGAAATCGCCAAATTGCTTGGTCAGATCCCGACAGGTAATGGCTTTATGCTCCATGCGTTTTATCTTTGCGTGTTTCACCATCGTTATATTCGTTCATCAACCGGATAAAGCTGTCTTCGATGGTGGGCGTTATTTTTTTCACGTCAAATCCTTTATGATCATATTTGGCTGCAATCCCGGCTATATCCTGCTCATTATCATCGGTATCATTTAGCGTAAGGTGCAGGTACTCGCCAAATGTATAACAGGTTTCTATCGCAGCATCGGAACGCAGATCCTGCAAGAGCTCGTAAATATTATCGGATTTGGCAGCGAACAGGGGCTTTGGAAAACTTTGTACAATATTACCCGGTGTATCGATGGACATGATATTACCCTTCTGTATCAGTGCAATACGATCACAAAGACTGGCTTCATCCATATAGGGTGTGGAAACTACAATGGTAATGTGCTGCTTTTTCAATTTATCGAGCATACCCCAAAACTCCTTGCGGGAGACCACGTCCACACCGGTGGTCGGCTCGTCCAGGAACAAAACTTCAGGTTTATGGATTAAGGCACAACACAAAGCCAGCTTCTGTTTCATGCCGCCCGAAAGTTTACCTGCCCTACGGTTATTGAAGGGTTTTATCTGCTCGTATATATCTTTGATCAGGTCGTAATTTTCTTCGATACTTGTTCCGAAAACCGTTGCAAAGAACGTTAGGTTTTCCGTTACCGTTAAGTCCTGATACAGCGAAAATCGACCGGGCATATAGCCCACTTTGTTACGGATGGCCTGATAATCTTTTACGACATCATAGCCCGCTACCGTGGCCGTTCCACGATCTGCAAGCAACAGCGTGGTCAAGACGCGGAATATAGATGTTTTACCCGCACCATCGGGACCGATTAAGCCAAATAATTCGCCCTCTTGCACGTCAAAAGAAACGTCATTGACGGCTTTTATATCGCCGTAGGTTTTGACTATATTTTTTACGCTTACCGAATACATGGCTTTTTATTTTGACCAAAGAACTTCGCCGTACATTCCTATTTTCAGATAACCGTCATTCTTAACATTTACTTTAATGGCATAAACCAGGTTAGCCCGTTCGTCCTTAGTCTGGATGGTTTTGGGTGAAAATTCGGATTTGTCCGAAATCCAGGTAATCGTTCCGGGATATTCTTTGTAGGCGTCGCTGCCGTCGTCAATCCTTACCGCTACCGGCTGGCCAACCTTAATCTGAGGCAATTGTGCGCCCGTGATATAGGCCCTCAGATCAAGCATATCTGTATTGGCAATTTTATAAAGTGGTTTGCCAACGACCTGCATTTCACCCTGCAATGCATAGTTTGTCAGTACCGTGCCGTTAGTTGGGTTGATGATCTGTCCCTTATTGATCTGTTCCTGAAGTTGTTCTGCTGCTTTTTCCAACGGAGCTTTCTCACTTAAAATCCCACGGTTTTGCGTATTGGTATTGTAAGTATTCAGCTTGAGCTGCTGTTCGGTAACGGCGATTTGCTTTTGCAACTGGTCAATCGAAGCATTGATATCGTCCAG
>CAZXOA010000022.1:0-2734 GCA_964642275.1 uncultured Candidatus Saccharibacteria bacterium
GCCCATTCGTTCTTTAATTGTATCAGCTTGTCGGAAAACTGGGAGAGATAATGCGCGGAGCTTCCGCCTTCTCCCCGGTAGGGTGCGAAGAGTGCGATTAGGTTTTCTAAATCGGTCGCACCCGTAACCCCGGCAGAGAAGACCGAATCCAAAATCGCTTGCTCTGCGCCAATCTCTCCCTGACGCGCGTAGATTTTACTTATATCGATGCCGCGCTCTGAAAGGATGCGGCTAAGTTCCGAATCACGCACCGTCGCGTCGGCTTTAACACCCGCATTAAGCGCGATGTCGCCTTTCAAAATCTTATATTTGATTTCTGCAAGGTCGGCGTAGACCTTCTGTATGTCCGCGGCCTCCCGCGTTACAGAGGCAAGCTCTAACCCCGCACCGGATGCGTTCGCAACCTGCGCGTATGCATAGACCGCCTCTGCGGTCGATAGCTGCTGTGAAAGATAGTTGCGCCGGTTACGTAGAAGCTCCCACTCGTACTCTGCTTGTGTCATCAGGTACGGATCGTTGTCGTTGCCGGTCAGGTAGTTGCCGCCGTTGGTTGTGTTGAAATAGCCGACGACTCTGTTGTAGAGCGACTGGTCGACGTTCATGCCGAGTAGAAGTAAGTTTTGCACTTGCGTCTGAAACGCGGTCTTCTTCGCGTCGGTGTCGGGATAGAGCGCGTTGTCCGCGTCGATCTCTTGCCAGAGCTTAAGAACATCCGCACGCACCGCCGCGTGGTCGTCGCCGTAGGTATTCATTTGCGCCGTCACGGTATTCCAGTCGTATCCTGCGGCAAGGTATGCGCCTAAGTTCGCCCCGACGTACTGGCTTGACTGTGCATAGAGTTCGGCGCGCGTGATCTGGTGGCGCAGGTCGCGGTCGTAGAGCACGTATGCTTCGTCGAATGCGTCTAACTGAGTTAAAAGGGCGCTCTTGAATCCGGAAGGTCCTAACGCGGCAAGCTCTGCCGGAACGTTACCCGCAAAGACGCGTCGGTCGACCAGATAGCCGCTGTCGGGGTTGGTCGAAAGCATCGTGTCGCGCATTTCAGTGCGCACCTGCGAAAGTAGTCCGTTAAAGGTTGTGAGTGCGCTGGTGAAGTATGTAATCTGTTTTTCGTAGAACTGCCGAATCGTCGTGTCGGAGGTATCGGGCAGCACGGAGGCATAGAACGCGACGGCATCTTGCGCCTGCGCGAGTGCCGCACCGCCGGTGGTGACCATATCGATTAGCTTGTCGTTATAGCCGTTCCAGCGTTCGTTTTCGGTCTGTATGAGTTTTGTAAATTCCGTATCGGCGCGCGTGCGTTCGTCGGCGAACTGCACGTATTTTTGATCCCACAGAGAGCGTCCGGCTTGTATCTGTGTTTTAACCTGCGTCAGCCACTGGTCTTTGGCGAGTCGTATCTTTTCGTACTGCGCCTTCCAGATTTCTCCCCCTTCTGCGAGCAGTTTTTTCTCTTTGTTCGCCCATTCCAGACGCTTTGTCATCAAGTCTTCTTCGGCTATTTCCCACGATTTTAGCCCCTGACCGATAATCGCTTCTATCTGCCGCTGCCAGTCTTGCCCTAAATTGTTCATGCCTGCGTTTTCTTCGCCCAACGCGGCTTCGACCGCCTGCGACAATGCCGAATTTGTGGCCGCGTTTACCTGTTCCCACGTCTGTTTCAGAAGCTGGTCTGTTAGGTAAGATGCGGAATCTTTCTCTGCCTGTCCTTTTGCACTGACAAGGTCGGTGCGCTGCTCTGCAATATACAGGTTACGGGCGCGGCGCAGATAGAAGTTCTCCCGCAGTTGGTACCCCGAACGTATCGAAGATTCTATCTTTAAGAGTTCCGCTTCGAATGCGGTACGCTCCGCACCGGAAAGCGCCATGTTTTCAGAGGCAATCCGGTTGATTTCTGCCGTCAGTGCGGCTTCAAAATAATTGCGCACAGCATCGTGGTCGTCCGATACTGTGGAATCCCACAGAGAAAGGTTTAAGCCTTGCCCTAAAACCGCCGTGCGCGCTTGTGTGATTATTTGTTTGTACTTGTCTTCGTCGACTTCGGCAACGAATGCGTTGCCTGCAATCGCTTTCCACTTGCCGCGTTCGGCAATTACTTTGTCGCTTGCCTCTACAAGCCAGTCGGCTTTTGCTTGGTTGAACTTTGCCTGCGCGTCGGCTTTCTGTTGCGCCTTCTGTGCGTCGTCGACGCCTGCCGTTGTATCGATTTGTGTTTTCTCTCTATTGAGTTGCGCAATCGCTTCCGATTCCCACTGCGCTTGGACTACGCCTAAACCCTGATCGACAAAACTCTGCCATGCCGCTTCGGTAGAGAGACCCTTACTCCTGTCGAAGTAGTTCTCCATCTGCGAACGACCGCGTTCTTCAAAGGTCTTATACGGCGCCGCCCGTAACGACTCCACAAAAGGGAAAACGACAAACAGATAAATAAAGATAAAATTAAGAAAAAAAGAAGTAAACCTAAAAAAACTCTCTCCATTACGGCTACCACGAGAGAACATAGGTAAACCCCCTTGTAAAAAAATAGAATGCTTAGAAGAACAAACTTCTAAAGCTAAATGTAACCACCCCTCTTGTGCTGAAAAGCATTTTTACAACTTTCTGCACAGAACAAAGCGACATAATTAAGTTCAATTTTTGCTAAGAATATGCCCCTAAAAGTACCGCTAATGCATCACTTTCTATTGCTTTCTCTGTCATTGGGCGCAAACGTGGCGAGCCAAAGATACCCGTC
>CAZXOA010000023.1:0-2670 GCA_964642275.1 uncultured Candidatus Saccharibacteria bacterium
CATTACTATTCTGGTCAGCATTGTTGCAGGAGGGATACCCAACGGCGGATACATTGGTGAGCTGCTGATGATCTCCGTTTACGGTCTGCCTCCTGAAGCCATACCCGCAGTCATGATCATCGGCACGCTGGTAGATCCGCTGGCCACCGTGCTGAATGCAACTGGTGACACGGTCGCTGCGATGCTGGTCAATCGTTTTACACCCCATCAGCCGGAGGAACGCACCGATGTTATCGATTAAAGCGCTGGCCCCTTACATCCATTACAAAACATCCCGCAGTGGGGGCAGCGGCGGCCAGCATGTCAATAAGGTGGCCACTAAAGTGGAGCTGCTGCTGGACCTGGATGCCGTCGCCTTTCTCAGTGACGAAGAAAAAGCACGGATACGCCAGCGCCTGCAGGCCCGTTTCCAGTCGGACGGCCTGCTTCAGGTAATCAGTCAGCATTCAAGAAGCCAGGTAACGAACAAAGAAGATGCACAGTTGAAATTGCTGGCCCTGCTGACACAGGCCCTCCATATACCCAAAAAGCGCAAACCGACCAAGCCGGGTAAAGCGGTAAAAGAAGCCCGCCTGGAAATGAAACGACAGCAGGCATTAAGGAAGATCAACCGCCGGAAAGACTGGGATTGATCCGCCGGTTAATGAATACCATGCATCATTCTTCTCAGTATTGGTGAAATAAGGATGAGCAGCAATCCCATACCTATCGGCACAATGGTAAAGATCAGGAAGAAACCCGAAATGGCATACGTAGCATTGATCTTATCAATAAGTGCCCCCGAAACACCGGCCAGCCAGTTGGCAATGGCACTGGAAAGGAACCAGAACCCGAAGATCAGGCCCACCAGTTTTTTGGGTGAAAGCTTGCTGACATACGACAGGCCGACCGGGGAGAGACAAAGTTCTCCAACTGTGTGGAAGAAATAGGCCAGTACTAACCACAACATGCTCACCTGGGCTGTCGTGGCTCCCTGCGGAATTTCCCGGCTGCCATAAGCCAGTGTGGCAAAACCGATGCCGACCAATATAAGGCCCATCGCAAATTTTACCGGACCAGAAGGGTTAAAGGCCTTTTCCCACATTTTACTGAACAGGGAAGCCAGCGTAATAATGAAGAAGGAGTTAAGTATCTGGAACCAGGACGCTGCTACCTCTGTTTCAAGTGCATAGAACTCGCGGTGAACTTTCCAGATACCAAGTACCCAGATAATCGCAAAACTAAACGCGGTGAAAAAGATAGAAACCGGATAGGCAGCAAAAATCTTTCTGGCCAGTGAGATCAGCACCCAGGATACTACCACAAGCGGGAAAATGGTAAGGATCGCATCGACCCATTTAAAGGTCAGCGCCGCATTGCCCACCAACACCCGCTGGGTGTAGTCTTTGGCAAAAATACTCATGGAGCCTCCCGCCTGTTCAAAACAGAGCCAGAAGAAAATACTGAACACCATCAGGACAGCAATCACAATCAGGCGATCCCTGACTACTTTTTCCGGCAAATCTTCTGTTACTTCGGCTGATTTAGCACCGCTGGCCGCAATAGCCTGCTGGCGGTCACGGGTGTCTTTCGGCGACTCACCCAACACCCCGAATATCTTCCGGCCGAAATAAAACTGTAACATACCAAAGAACATGAAAACACCGGCCAGTCCAAAACCATAATGCCAGCCGATTTTCTCACCTATATACCCGCATAACAGCATGCCCAGAAAAGCGCCTGCATTGATACCCATATAGAAAATGGTATATGCAGCATCCTTTTTCGTGCTGTTATCCGGGTAAAGTTGCCCTACCATCGATGAAATATTCGGTTTAAACAGGCCATTGCCCAGTATCAGTAACGCCAGCCCAAGGTAAAAGAAAGAAGTACCGGATCCTTCCAACGCCATGGATGCGTGCCCTGCGGTCATAATAATGGCTCCCCAAATGACCGCTTTCCGGTAACCCATTAACCTGTCTGCAATGAAACCGCCAATCAGGGGCGTCAGGTACACCAAACCCGTATAATACCCATAGAGTGTGAGTGCCCGTTCGTTTGTCCATCCCCAGCCACCATCAATGATCTGGCTTACGAGAAAGATAGTCAGTAACGCCCGCATACCGTAGTAGCTGAAACGTTCCCACATTTCTGTGAAAAAGAGCACGAATAATCCTACCGGATGCTGAAAAATGGTTTGGCTGTTGACTCCGTTTTTAATGAGATGGGTACTCAGTTGTTCATCTTGTTCTGATGCCTTCATAAAAAAATAATTAGTTGGACGATCCCGAATTTGATTGTTAGGTATTATCTGTTGTTCATCATGATCTCACTACGTGAGGCTAAATTGCAATAAATATTTCAATAGTATCGTATCCTGTCTTTCCATTAACGCGCTGCTATAAATTTTCGAGTACAAACCGCGTCATTTTATCGTACAGGTGGATACTGGTTTTACCCCCGTAGATCCCGTGATTTTTATTCGGATAATAGGCCTGTTCAAACGGTCTGTTCGCCTGTATCAGTGCCTCTGAGAACATCATACTGTTCTGGAAGTGCACATTGTCATCGGCAGTGCCATGAATTAACAGAAATTTGCCACGAAGGTTTGCCGCATAATGGATAGGGGAGTTTTCATCGTATCCCCCCGGGTTTTCCTGCGGCGTACGGAGATACCGTTCGGTATAAATG